>JAUNCG010000017.1:0-28352 GCA_030526715.1 Eubacteriales bacterium | reverse complement strand
GAGGTATTTGCGTGCCGGGAGGATATCTGGGAGGCGAGCCTTCGAAAGATCGGCTGCTATCTGGGAAAGTTTGTATATCTCATGGATGCATTTGAGGATGTGGAGCGGGATATCAAAGCAGGGAGTTTTAATCCATGGAAGGATAAGTTTTCAGATCCATGCTTTGAGAAGGATTGCCACGAGATTTTGACGATGTTTATCTCCGCCTGCTGTCGGGAATTTGAAAAGCTTCCGATTATAGAGAATGTTGAAATCTTAAGAAATATATTGTATTCTGGTGTCTGGTACCGTTATGAAATGGTTATAGAAAAACGAAGACGTGAGACCGGAAGGAAAAAGCAGGAAGAGCATGATGAGAGATCCATATGAGGTGCTGGGCATTTCCCGGAATGCCACAGACGATGAGATTAAGAAAGCATATAGACAGGCGAGCCGCAGATATCATCCGGATGCGAATCTGGATGATCCGAAGAGCGCGGAGGAGAAGTTTAAGGAGGTACAGCAGGCGTACCAGCAGATTATGCGGGAACGCAGTGACGGCGCCTCTCAGGGCGCCTACGGTGGAGGCTCTTATTATGGCGGATATTCCGGAAGCAGCTACGGAGATTCGCAGGGCACCTATGGGGATGCTCAGAGTGCCTACGGCGGATTCGGAGGCTGGGATTTCGGCGGGTTTGGTTCTTTTTATGGAAATCGCGGATGGTTCGGACTGCATGCGGAGTGGGATGAGCAGGATTCTACGCAGATGCGCGCAGCAGCGAATTATATCAATGGACAGAGCTATCGCGAGGCGCTGCATGTATTGAGCGAAGCCCCGGAGAAGAATGCGAAATGGTATTACTTCAGCGCCATGGCGAATTATGGCATGGGCAATCAGGCAGCAGCTTTGCAGCACATCAATCAGGCAATTTCCATGGAACCCATGAATGGTCAATATCAGCAGCTCAAGCAGCGGATTCAGGGAGGCAGAAATGCATGGTATGAACAGCAGAGCAGCAGCTATGGAAGACCGATCTTTTCGGGCGGCAATTTTTGTCTGGAGCTGTGTGCGCTGAATCTGTTCTGTAACTGTTGCTGCGGCGGGAGATTCTTTATGTGTTAGAGTTAGGGAGACATCAGGGGATGTCTCCCTTGTCATCATGTCACATTTGTCAGGCACTGCGTAGAATTATATCCGGGGCGTTGACTTTGACGGCGGCAGAAATGGGTAGAGGTCTTCATAGGCCTCAATTTCGTCATCGGATCGGGGAGCGGACGGGATCAGTCCGGTACAATCTGTGGGAGAGGCCGCTTTTCCTAAATAATCGTAAGAATCGATGATACGTTGATTTTCTTCCTGCTTTTTATGCAGGCCTTTTTTATATTCTTTCATGGCAGTATCCTTTCTGAAACTATTTTGAATATAGTGTGCGCGGTTTGCGCTAAATCATACCTTTTGTAATCAAGATAGAATCAGGGCATTTGTCACTTGCAGTCCGGTACAGGTCATGCTAGGATAGGTGAAAGAGCAAATGGTAGAAATAAGGAGGCAAAGGCTATGCTGAAAAATAAAACAGTGCTGCTCGGTGTGACGGGAAGCATTGCGGCATATAAAGCGGCCAATCTGGCCAGCATGCTGGTGAAACAGCATGCGGATGTCCATGTGATCATGACAGAAAATGCGACTAAGTTTATCCATCCGATCACCTTCGAGACGCTGACCGGACATAAGTGTCTGATCGATACCTTTGATAGAAATTTTGAGTTTGAGGTGGAGCATATTTCACTGGCAAAGCGCGCGGATGTGGCATTGATCGCACCGGCTACGGCGAATGTTGCTGCGAAGCTGGCGCATGGGCTGGCGGATGATATGCTGACGACGACATTGCTGGCATGTACCTGTCCGAGAATTCTGGCTCCGGCCATGAATACGCGGATGTATGAGAATCCGGTGACACAGGAGAATCTGAAGCTTCTGGAAAAATACGGATACGAGGTGGTAGAACCGGCACAGGGACGATTGGCGTGCGGAGATACGGGCAAGGGTAAATTTCCGTCAGAATCACTTTTGCTGGAATATGTTCTTCGGGCTGCCGCATTTCCGAAGGATCTGAAAGGGAAAAAGATACTGGTGACGGCGGGACCTACCCGGGAAGCGATCGATCCGGTACGTTTTCTGAGCAACCGTTCCACAGGAAAGATGGGGTATGCCATTGCGCGTATGGCGGCACTCAGGGGAGCAAGGGTTACGCTGGTAAGCGGACCGACGGCTCTGGAGCCGACGCCCTTTGCGGAGCTGATTCCGATTGAGAGCGCAGAGGAGCTTTTTGAGGCGGTGACCTCCCGGGCATCAGAACAGGATATGATCATCAAGGCGGCCGCGGTGGCAGATTATCGGCCGGCGGAGGTGGCACAGGAGAAGGTGAAAAAGTCTGACGGGGAGATGTCCATAGCGCTTGAGCGGACGGAGGATACTCTGCGATATCTTGGAGAACACAAGCCGGAGAGACAGCTGTTATGCGGTTTCGCCATGGAGACACAGAATCTGGAGGCACAGGCTCATGAGAAGCTGGAGAAGAAGCATCTGGATATGATCGTGGCGAACAATGTGAAGGTAGCCGGAGCAGGCTTTGGCACGGACACGAATGTGGTAACGCTGATCACACATGAGGAGGAAGAACAACTGGACCTGATGTCAAAGGAGGAGGTTGCCATGAGACTTCTGGATAAGCTTCTGGTAATTTCCGGGAAATAGAACATATTTTCGAAAAGTGCTTGTTTTTCATAGCGGCGCATGCTAATATTAGAACAAATGTTCGGTGAATTAGGAGGCGCATTATGGAGATTACGGCACAGAGATCCTTGCAGGAAAAGCTGCATATTTTGGCAGATGCGGCCAAATATGATGTGGCATGTACATCCAGCGGCGTTGACCGCAGGGGAAAAAAGGGATATTTAGGAAATTCTGCAGCGTGCGGGATCTGTCACAGCTTTGCATCAGACGGACGGTGTGTTTCGCTGTTGAAGATACTGCTGACAAACCATTGCATATATGACTGCAAATACTGTATGAACCGTGTGTCAAATGACATAGTACGTGAGGAGTTCACGCCTCGGGAGATCTGCGAGATCACCATGGAGTTTTATCGACGTAATTATATCGAAGGCCTGTTTTTGAGCTCCGGTGTTCTCAGAAATCCGGTCTATACCATGGAGCGTATCTGTGAGACGCTGCATCTGCTGCGCACGGTTTACCGTTTTAACGGCTACATTCATGTGAAGGCGATTCCGGGAGCCCCGGAGGAGCTGATTGCCAGAGTAGGATATCTGGCAGACCGCATGAGCATCAATCTGGAATTACCTACCGAGGAGGGCATGAAGAGACTTGCTCCGAATAAGACCCATGCGGCGATTCTGCGACCTATGCGTATGATGACGAATACGATCGCGGAGCATCGGTTGGCAATTGGGAAGGATGCGCGTATGGAACGCAGTACATCGAACCGGTATCTGCAGCAGAGTATTTTTCGGAATCCTCATGTAGAAGAGCTGCATACTGCTACGCCTTCTTATATAGAAGGTGGGAAAACGGTGAGAGCCGTCGTGGCGGAAAATACGGTATACGGAAGTAATACGGCGTATGGAAGTCCTCCGGAAATACAGCACAGACTTGAAGTGCCTGCGGCGGAGCGCAGAGGATTTGAACAGCGTCCCTTTGCGACGGCAGGACAGAGTACACAGATGATCATCGGTGCTACGCAGGAGACAGACTTTCATCTGTTGAAGACGACCCAGTATCTATATCAGACTTACGATTTGAAGAGAGTATTTTTCTCGGCATATGTGCCTTTGAATGAAGACAGCGTACTTCCATCGCCGGACACTCCTGTACCGCTCTTGCGTGAGCATCGGCTGTATCAGGCGGACTGGTTGTTGAGATTTTACGGATTTCAGGCAGATGAGCTGCTCTCGACAGAGCGTCCGAACTTTAATGAACAGCTGGATCCGAAATGTGACTGGGCGCTGCGTCATCTGGAACAGTTTCCGGTGGAGATCAATACCGCGCCATATGATCTGCTTCTGCGTATCCCGGGAGTGGGCCCGCGCTCAGCGACACGGATCATACAGGCAAGGCGTTATGGGAAGCTGGATTTTTCTCATTTGAAAAAGATGGGAGTAGTGCTGAAGCGTGCGCATTATTTTATTCTCTGTCAGGGACAGATGATGTATAAGATCCCTGTAGAGGAGGAATATATTACGCGACAGTTGGTGGGAAGCGAGCGGACGGAGAATTGGAAGATCGCTCATGGGGATCAGAGCTTTCATCAGATGTCGCTGTTTGATGATTTCCATATCAAAGCTCCGGGAACGGAGGTGCAGGTATGACGATATTTACATGCGGAACAGATTTTGCGGAGATGATGACCTGCATTTATGATGCATGGGCGTCAAAGCTGGGACATGCGAATGTCCGTCTGATGTTGGAGCCTGTGGAACAGACAGAGTTGTTCTGCGATTATATCCACGTGGCGCCGGATGAGGAGAAGACAGGGAGAGTCATTCGCTCGATTCAGCAGAAGATCTCCTTTGAGGCGTATCAGTGGGTGTATCGTGCCGCCATGTCCTGTGATAAGGAGCGTCTGGATACGATTTATCGCTTCCTGATCTTCGGATTCGCCTACGGCAAAGATGTCTTACACATGCTTTCGGCTCAGCCGGTTGCCCGTATGCTGGAGCTGTCGCGCAGAGTGGGAAATGAAGCGCATTTCTTTCGCGAATTTGCGCGGTTTGACCGGGCGGCCGGAGGCGTATATGTGAGCCATATCGAGCCGAAGGCCAATGTGCTCACTATAGTAGCGGCGCATTTTGCGGATCGGATGCCGTCGGAGCATTGGCTGCTGATAGATGACGGACGAAGATTGGCGGCGGCACATCCGCGGGATGAAGCATTTTATGTGACGGAGCTTGCGGAGGAAGAGCTGGAGAAGCTGAGAGAGACAGAGCGGCAGGAGGACATTTATACCCATATGTGGCAGGAGTTCTTTGATACCATCGGTATAGAGGCACGAAGGAATCCATGCTGTCAGAGGACGCTGATGCCCCTGTGGTATCGGAAGCATGTGACAGAATTCAGACAAAAGCAATCATAATATTACATCAAGTGTTGGCAGAGCATTTCGTCTTGCTGACATAAATAAAGAACATAAGGAGAAGATGAAATGAAAGTGCGTGAGAACTACAATCAGACGCTCAATGCCTGTTATCTTGGCTATATTACGCAGGCGATCGTCAACAACTTTGCTCCATTATTATTTTTAACATTTCATAAGAATTACGGCATATCTTTGGATAAGATCGCGATGCTGGTTTCTTTTAACTTCGGAGTTCAACTGATCGTCGATCTTCTGGCGGCGAAGTTTGTAGATCGCATCGGCTACAGAATATGTGTTGTGGCCGCGCATATCTTTGCAGCAGCGGGCTTGATCGGAATGGGTGTTTTTCCGGAGATGTTAGTTAATCCTTACCATGGATTGTTGTTAGCCATTATTTTCTATGCCATCGGCGGCGGTCTGATCGAAGTGCTGGTCAGCCCGATCGTGGAAGCCTGTCCGACCGAGCGAAAAGAAGCCGCCATGGGATTGCTTCATTCCTTCTATTGCTGGGGACATGTGTTTGTAGTGCTGGCGTCAACGCTGTATTTTTCAACGGTCGGTATACAGCATTGGAAGTATCTTGCGTTTTTGTGGTCTGTGATCCCGCTGTTTAACGCAGTCTTTTTCTCACAGGTACCGATCCGCGTACTGGTGGATGAGAATGAGGGACTCTCGATCCGACAGCTGAGCCGTCAGGGGATCTTCTGGGTGCTGGTGCTGCTTATGGTCTGCGCCGGTGCGTCGGAGCAGGGGATGAGTCAGTGGGCGTCGGCATTTGCAGAAGCGGGACTGAAGGTATCAAAGACAGTCGGCGATCTGATGGGTCCTTGTATGTTTGCGGTACTGATGGGAATTTCCAGAGTCTTTTATTCTAAAATCAGTCATCGCATCGATCTGAAAAAATATATGGTAGGCTGCAGCCTGTTGTGTGTATGCAGCTACCTTCTGGCATCCCTTTCATCGAATGCAATGCTCTCACTGGTCGGATGTGCGCTCTGCGGATTTTCCGTAGGCGTTATGTGGCCGGGAAGCTTCAGCCTTGCGGCGCAATCCTGCCCCAGAGGTGGCACGGCCATGTTTGCGCTTCTGGCGCTGGCGGGAGATCTGGGATGCTCTTCGGGTCCGGCGGTGGTAGGCGCCGTGACAGAGCGTTTGAACGATAACTTAAAGCTTGGCGTTTTGGCAGCTGCGGTATTTCCGGTATGTATGATCATAGGAGTGCAGCTTTTGAAAAAGGTAAAGAGGGAGAGCTATGATACTTGTAATTGATATTGGCAATACGAATATTGGCATTGGCGCAATGGAGGATGACCGGCTGTTGTTTAAGGAGCGCATTTATACAGATCTGAAGATGACGCCGGTAGAATGCGCGATCAGCATGAAGAATCTGCTGGAACTGAACGGGGTAAGGCCTCAGGAACTGCAGGGAGCTATTCTTTCTTCATCAGTGCCGTCCATCACAGGAGTAGTGCGGGAGGCTGCACGAAAGATGGTCGGAAAAGAAGTGCTTGAGGTAGGACCGGGAGTGAAGACCGGATTGGATATCAAGATCGACAATCCGGCTCAGCTGGGAGCAGACCTTGTGGTTGGTGCGGTTGCGGGGATCCATGAATACGGTGCCCCTCTCGTTGTGGTGGATCTGGGGACTGCGACCTCAGTCATGGTAGTGAATGAGAAGCGTCAGGTGATCGGCGGAATGATTCTGCCGGGAGTAGGCATTTCTCTGGAAGCATTGAGTCAGCGCACATCATTTTTGCCTAAGATCAGCATAGAACCACCGAAGAAGTTTATCGCCAGCAATACCATTGATTGCATGAAGAGTGGGATCGTATACGGTGCGGCCTTTGCTATTGATGGAATCGTGGAGCGTATCTGGGATGAGCTGGGGCAGAAGACAGCAGTGGTGGCAACCGGACGTCAGGCAAAGAAAATCATACCGTATTGTAAAACGAAGATCGTGACAGATGATGAGTTGCTGTTAAAGGGGCTTAAGCTGGTCTATGATCGGAATAGAAGGAGGAATTGATATGCCGTCAGAAGAATATATAAAAGCATGGAAGCAGGGAAAACGCGACGTAGCAGCGCGAAGAGCAAAAGGGGAATATCCTTATTTGAAGGTGTTGGATGATATTCCGGAGGCAGCAGATTCTTTGATGGAGTATCCGCTTGGACTGGTTCAGATTCCTACAGATCTGATCGTAGGTACGAAGACAGCCGGAAGAAGTCAGGCTTTTGCGGGGAATTTCATGCCAATCCTTCCGGAAGAGTCGGAGTTTGGGCTGAAGTGGGCGGCATTATGCGAATCTCATCTGGAGGAGGGGATTCGTGAACCAATCAAGGCGTATGAATATATGAACCGCTTTTATGTGCTAGAGGGCAACAAACGTGTAAGCGTATTGAAGTTTTTCGGAGCAGTGTCAGTACCGGGGTATGTAACCAGAATTGTTCCGAAACGAACGGAGGAAAAAGAGAACAAGATTTATTATGAATTTATGGATTTCTATAATCTCTCCGAGGTGAATTACTTGTGGTTCAGTGAGGAAGGGAAGTTTGCAAAGCTGCAGCGTCTCATTGGCAAAAGACCGGACGAGGTCTGGACGGATGATGATAAGATGAATTTTTCGGCGGCGTATTTTCGGTTTCAGAGCGCTTATACGGCTGCGGGAGGAGATAAGCTTACCATGACGGTCGGAGATGCTTTTCTGGACTTCATCAATCTTTATGGATACAAGGTCGTAGAAGAGATGACTACGGCAGAACTGAAGGAGAAGGTGACGAAGAACGAGAAGATCTTTGGTGCAATCGCCGCAGAGGACAGTATGGAGATTCGAATGAATCCGGATGAGGATGCGAAGAAGACGCTGCTAATGAGACTGGTTCCTCTTAGTGCGCCGAAACTGAGAATTGCGTTTGTGCATGAGACCAGTCCGGAGGAGTCCGGTTGGACCTATGCACATGAATTGGGAAGAATGCATCTGGAACAGACATTTCAGGATCAGATTGAGACCACTGCGTATCAGCTGACCAATCGGCAGGGGGGCGAGGCCGTTATCGAGGCGGCCATTGAGGATGGCAATACGATCATTTTCACCACATCGCCCGTGCTGTATAAGGCGAGTCTTAAGGTGGCGGTGGAGCATCCGAATGTGCGCATCCTGAACTGTTCACTGATGGCAAATCATGGCATGATCCGTACCTACAGTGCAAGAATGTATGAAGCGAAGTTTCTGATGGGAGCTATCGCCGGAGCTATGGCTGAGAATAACAAGATCGGCTTCATTGCGGATTATCCGATCTATGGAACCGTTGCCAATATCAACGCGTTCACACTGGGCGCCTGCATGGTGAATCCGCGTGCGCAGGTATATGTGCAGTGGGCGTCTCAGAAGAATATTGATATTGAGGAGGAGTTCCGCAAGATCGGAGTATCTTATGTATCCGGCAGAGATATCATTATTCCGGATAAGAGTCTGGGATCCAGACATTTTGGTGTGTACCGCATGGATGATCAGACAGCACATAATCTGGCGATGCCACTGTGGCACTGGGGCAAGTTTTATGAAAGAATTATTCGCAATCTTCAGAGCGCAGACTGGAAATCTGATTCATCCAAATCGGTTAACTACTGGCTCGGCATGTCTTCCGGTGTGGCGGATGTGATCGTATCACAGAATCTTCCGGTGGGTACGGCACGGCTTGTATCATTGCTGAGAGAGACTATATGCAGAGGAGAGTTCAATCCGTTCTCCGGAGCGCTTTTCTCACAAAATGGGCTGGTACAGGAAGAAAACCGCACATTGACTCCGGAAAATATTATCACGATGGATTGGCTGCTTGACCGTGTGGTTGGCACGATTCCGAAGATGGAGGAACTGGAAGACCATGCGATTCCGGTTGTTCTTCAGCAGGGAATTGAGCCGGTGGAGGGATGATGTGAAGATACTTGCGATAGCGGATGAAGAGTCCAAATACCTGTGGGACTACTATGAGCGAAAGAAGCTGGAGGGAGTTGATATGATTCTCTCGGCAGGGGATCTCTCCTCAGAGTATCTTTCCTTTTTGACGACCATGTATGCGATTCCGGTATTCTATGTGCATGGAAATCATGATGACAAATATAAAATAAAGCCGCCGGAAGGCTGCATATGCGTAGATGATGATCTGGTGGTATATCAGGGAGTGCGCATTCTAGGACTCGGGGGATCTATGCGTTACCGCCCGGGAGACAATCAATTTACAGATAAAGAAATGCATGCTAGAATCCGTAAACTATGGTTTAAGATTCTGCTGCATAGAGGATTTGATATCCTGCTGACCCATGCGCCTGCATATCAGCTCAATGATGGGAGGGATCTGCCTCATCAAGGATTTCAGGATTTCCTGAAGCTCATGGAAAAACATCATCCCCGTTTTTTTGTCCATGGGCATGTACACATGACATATGATCATCAACAAAAGAGGTATGATAAATATCAGGACACGCATATCATCAATGCGTATGATAGATGTATCTTTGATTATGAAGCTGAGAATTTGCTGCAAAATTTGAGGTGAAATAGATATAGAATGAGAAGTAAGAGATTAAAGTTTTTGAATATATACATTTTCAAATTCTTTGATCTTATGGATATTAAAAGCCCAAATTCAGGTAATGTGTTAAGTGAGCGAAGACGGTCCATAGGCGACGCAAGCAGAGCGACAATACAATAGAGCATAGCTCTATTGTATTGAATCAACTGCAAAATAGCATTATCACACAGCATTTATATAAGTTAAGTTATACTTTGTCAGCTTCCCATCGTCCGGACGCGCCGCAGGGAAGCACCAGTCCGCTCTGTGTAACGGGAAGCCCTACCTCCTGAGAATCGACCTGTCCATGGAATTGCTTCAGCTCCGTAGCGAGCATATATGTCAGTACGGCAGGAGCAAGTCCTGTGGTATAGGAGTTTAACAGGAAGAAGAGCGGCTGATCGCTTAGTAGCTTCGCACAGAGCTTGATCAGCGGATGAATGGCATCCTCGATCTTCCAGATCTCACCCTTTGGACCGCGACCGTAGGAGGGAGGATCCATAATGATGGCATCGTAATGATTGCCGCGACGGATCTCGCGCTCTACGAATTTTACACAGTCATCCACGATCCAGCGAATCGGTGCATCGCTCAATCCTGAGGAACGTGCATTTTCTTTGGCCCACGTAACCATACCCTTAGAAGCATCCACGTGAGTGACACTGGCTCCTGCGGCAGCGGCTGCAAGTGTAGCTCCGCCGGTGTAAGCAAACAGATTCAGCACCTTAATAGGGCGTCCGGCCTGATGAATCAATCTGGAGAACCAGTCCCAGTTTGCAGCCTGCTCGGGGAACAGCCCGGTATGCTTGAAGCTGAAGGGTTTTAATTGGAAGGTAAGGCTGCGGTACTGAATACTCCATTGTTCCGGAAGATCGAAAAACTCCCATTCACCTCCGCCCTTTTTACTGCGGTGATAATGTGCGTTCATATGCTTCCATCCACGATGTGTTTTCGGAGTATCCCAGATGACCTGAGGATCCGGACGGACAAGGAGATAATCGCCCCAGCGCTCCAGTTTCTCACCTCCGGAGGTATCTATTACTTCATAATCTTTCCAATGGTCTGCTATCCACATAATTTCATTTGAATCCTTTCATATTATAATAGGAAATAATACATATCGTGCAATCATTATATGAAAAAAAAATAAGAGAATCAAGCAAATAAATCGCGTATCAAAAAAAATACAAAAAAATAAAAAAACTGCTTGCATTATGAAAATGAATCATATATAATACAAGCGTTGTGACCTTGATAGCGTAGAAGCGTGAGGTTGCTACAGTGTAAACTGTAGGTTTTCCGTGGAGCGAATGTCAAGTTATAAAACTGGCGACAAGTCACTGTACAAATTAACTGCCCGGCATAGACCGGGAACAACGTGTGAAGCATTAGGAAACACACGGGAGCGTGTACAGTCACCGCTTGTCGTACTGCTATTAAGTGCGAAAAGGAGGCGACTTTTTTTATGGCAAGTCAAGTAATGAGAATCACATTGAAGGCGTATGATCACCAGCTGGTAGATGCATCCGCAAAGAAAATCATCGAAACTGTAAAGAAGAACGGATCACAGGTGAGTGGACCGGTACCTCTTCCGACAAAGAAGGAAGTAGTTACGATCCTTCGTGCTGTTCATAAGTACAAGGATTCCAGAGAGCAGTTCGAGCAGAGAACTCATAAAAGACTGATCGATATCATCACACCGACTCAGAAGACGGTGGATGCTCTGTCCAGACTGGAAATGCCGGCTGGCGTATATATCGATATTAAGATGAAGAACAAATAAGTTTTTTGTCTGAGATCACAACAAGTTAATTATCCTAGCTTCTAGGATGATTGCACCACACAGTGTAATCCGCTGTAGAAAAACAGGAGGGCAATATGAAGAAAGCAATTTTGGCAACAAAAGTCGGAATGACTCAGATCTTCAATGAAGATGGCGTACTTACACCGGTAACTGTTCTTCAGGCTGGTCCGTGCGTAGTAACACAGATCAAGACTGTTGAAAAAGATGGCTACAGTGCTGTACAGGTTGGTTATGGCGACAAGAGAGAGAAGCTTGTGAACAAGCCGATGAAGGGTCAGTTCGACAAGGCTGGCGTATCTTATAAGAGATTCGTTAGAGAGTTTAAGTTTGAGAATGCAGATGAGTATCAGGTAGCACAGGAGATCAAGGCTGACATCTTCGCAGCAGGCGATAAGGTGGATGCAACCGCTATTTCAAAGGGTAAAGGTTTCCAAGGTGCGATCAAGAGACATGGACAGCACAGAGGTCCGATGGCTCATGGTTCCAAGTTCCATCGTCATGCAGGTTCCAATGGTTCTGCTTCTGATCCGAGTAAGGTATTCAAGGGTAAGAAGATGCCGGGTCAGATGGGCAACAAGCGCATCACCATCCAGAACCTTGAGATCGTAAAGGTTGATGTGGAGAACAACCTGATTCTGGTAAAGGGTGCTGTACCGGGACCGAAGAAATCAATGGTTACAATCAAAGAAACGGTTAAGTCCGGTAAGTAGGCTTTATAGGAAAGGAGGAACACACAAATGGCAAACGTATCCGTTTACAATATGGAAGGTAAAGAAGTTGGTACGATCGAGCTGAACGATGCTGTGTTTGGTGTTGAGATTAACGAACATCTGGTACACATGGCGGTGCTCAACCAGCTTGCAAATAAGCGTCAGGGAACTCAGAAGGCTAAGACACGTTCTGAGGTATCCGGCGGTGGCAGAAAGCCGTGGAGACAGAAGGGAACCGGTCATGCAAGACAGGGTTCAACAAGAGCTCCGCAGTGGACAGGCGGTGGCGTAGTATTCGCTCCGGTTCCGAGAGATTATTCATTTAAGATGAATAAGAAAGAGAAGAGAGCTGCTCTGAAGTCTGTACTGACCTCTAAGGTTCAGGAGAATAAGATCGTAGTTCTTGATGAGCTGAAGCTTGATGAGATCAAGACAAAGGCTATGGTAAATGTGCTGAACAACGTAAAGGCTCAGGATGCTCTGGTAGTTCTGAATGAGAATGATGTAAACGTTGTGAAGTCTGCAAAGAATATCGCGGGCGTTGAGACTGCACTGACCAACACCATTAACGTATATGACGTGCTGAAGCACAACACACTGGTAATCACCAAAGCAGCCGCCAAGGCAATCGAGGAGGTGTACGCATAATGGCAGCAATTCAGTATTATGATGTAATCCTTAAGCCGATCGTAACTGAGAAGAGTATGAATGCTATGGCAGAGAAGAAATATACTTTCCAGGTACACACCGAGGCTACAAAGAACCAGATTAAAGAAGCTGTTGAGAAAATGTTCGAAGGAACAAAGGTTAAAAAAGTTAACACCATGAATCTGGATGGTAAAAAGAGACGCCGCGGCATGACCGTTGGTAAGACAGCTAAGACAAAGAAGGCAATCGTTACACTGACAGAGGACAGCAAGGACATCGAGATCTTCGAGGGACTTTAATCCGAAGTGTTGATTGCATAAGCCTATACGCATAAAAGCGTGATAATAAATATCGAAAGGAGAAACAATCATGGGAATTAAGACATATAACCCATATACACCTTCCCGCAGACATATGACGGGATCTGATTTCTCTGAGATTACCAAGTTTGAGCCTGAGAAGAGCCTTCTGGTAACACTCAAGAAGAACTCTGGCCGTAACAATCAGGGTAAAATCACTGTAAGACACCGCGGAGGCGGCACAAGAAGAAAATACAGAATCATCGATTTTAAGAGAAATAAGAAGGATGGTATTCCGGCATTCGTTGCTGGTATCGAGTACGATCCGAACAGAACAGCAAACATTGCGCTGATCACTTATGCAGATGGTGAGAAGGCTTACATTCTGGCTCCGCAGGGACTGAAGGTTGGTCACAAGATCATGAATGGTCCGGATGCAGAGGTTAGAATCGGTAACTGCCTGCCGCTGTCAGCAATTCCGGTTGGTACAATGGTTCACAATATTGAGCTTTACCCGGGTAAGGGTGGTCAGCTGGTTCGTTCCGCTGGTAACAGCGCACAGCTGATGGCTAAGGAAGGTAAGTATGCAACCTTACGTCTTCCGTCCGGCGAGATGAGAATGGTTCCGATCATCTGCAGAGCAACTGTTGGTGTGGTTGGTAACGCAGAGCACAATCTGATCAACATCGGTAAAGCAGGAAGAAAGCGTCACATGGGTATTCGCCCGACAGTACGTGGTTCTGTCATGAACCCGAATGACCATCCGCATGGTGGTGGTGAAGGTAAGACCGGTATCGGTCGTCCGGGCCCATCTACTCCGTGGGGTAAGCCTGCTCTTGGACTGAAGACCAGAAAGAAGAAAAAGGCTTCCAATAAGCTGATCGTAAGAAGACGCGACGGCAAAGCTATTAACTAATAATTTGGAATCGAGAATATAAGGAGGTTGAACCTATGGCTCGCTCACTGAAAAAAGGACCGTTTGCAGATGCAAGCTTACTGAAAAAGGTGGATGCAATGAACGAGGCAGGCAGCAAGCAGGTCATTAAGACTTGGTCCCGCCGCTCTACCATTTTCCCGCAGATGGTTGGACATACAATCGCAGTTCATGATGGAAGAAGACATGTGCCTGTATATATCACAGAGGATATGGTTGGTCACAAGCTCGGAGAGTTTGTTGCAACCAGAACTTACAGAGGACATGGTAAAGACGAGAAGAAGTCTCGCTAAGACAGTTTGGAAGGAGGTTTGAATCATGGCTAAAGGACATAGATCCCAAATCAAGAGAGAGAGAAATGCTCAGAAAGACACAAGACCGTCCGCTAAGTTATCTTATGCGAGAGTCTCTGTTCAGAAAGCATGCTTTGTTTTAGATGCCATTAGAGGCAAAGATGTGCAGACTGCACTCGGTATTGTAACCTACAATCCGAGATATGCATCTTCACTGATCAAGAAATTATTAGAGTCAGCAATCGCAAATGCTGAGAACAACAACGGAATGAGTGCTGAGAACCTGTACGTAGAGGAATGCTACGCTAACAAGGGTCCGACAATGAAGAGAATCAGACCGAGAGCACAGGGTAGAGCTTACAGAATCGAGAAGAGAATG
The DNA here is from genome assembly GCA_030526715.1 of Eubacteriales bacterium. Taxonomy (GTDB): domain Bacteria; phylum Bacillota; class Clostridia; order Lachnospirales; family Lachnospiraceae; genus Marvinbryantia. The sequence continues at coordinate 13,584 of JAUNCG010000017.1, read as the reverse complement.
AGCCACATCACCGTTGTGCTGAATGAGAGATAGGAGGTAGAGCATGGGACAGAAAGTTAATCCACACGGCTTGAGAGTCGGTGTTATTAAGGACTGGGACTCCAAGTGGTATGCAGAAGCTAATTTTGCAGACTACCTGATCGAAGATAATGAGATCAGAAAGTATCTTAAGAAGAGACTGTACAGCGCAGGAGTTTCCAAGATCGAGATCGAGAGAGCATCCGGCAGAGTGAAAGTAATCATCTACACTGCAAAACCGGGCGTAGTGATCGGTAAGGGCGGAGCTGAGATCGAGAAGGTTAAGGCTGAAGTTCAGAAGCTGACCAAGGAGAAGCTGCTGGTTGATATCCGTGAGGTTAAGAGACCGGACAGAGATGCTCAGCTTGTAGCAGAGAACATTGCACAGCAGCTGGAGAATCGTATTTCCTTCCGTCGTGCTATGAAGTCTACCATGGGCAGAACCATGAAGACCGGCGCAAAGGGAATTAAGACCGCTGTATCCGGACGTCTGGGCGGTGCAGATATCGCTCGTACAGAGTTCTACAGCGAGGGTACAATTCCTCTTCAGACACTTCGTGCAGATATTGACTATGGATTCGCAGAAGCAGATACCACATACGGCAAATTAGGCGTAAAGGTATGGATTTACAATGGCGAAATCCTTCCCACAAAAAACGGTAAGGAAGGGAGCGATAAATAATGTTAATGCCAAAGAGAGTTAAGCGTCGTAAGCAGTTCCGTGGAAGCATGGCAGGTAAGGCGCTCAGAGGAAACAAGATTTCCAATGGTGAATTTGGTCTGGTAGCTATGGAGCCGTGCTGGATCAGATCTAATCAGATCGAGGCAGCTCGTATTGCTATGACTCGTTATATTAAGCGTGGCGGTAAAGTCTGGATCAAGATTTTCCCGGATAAACCGGTTACCGCAAAGCCGGCAGAAACCCGTATGGGTTCCGGTAAAGGAACACTGGAGTATTGGGTAGCAGTTGTAAAACCGGGCCGTGTTATGTTTGAACTGGCAGGCGTTCCGGAGGAGACAGCCCGTGAAGCACTTCGTCTTGCAATGCACAAGTTGCCCTGCAAGTGCAAGATCGTTTCTAAGGCGGATTTAGAAGGCGGTGATAACAGTGAAAATTAATAAGTATGTAGAAGATTTAAAGAACAAATCTGTTGCAGAATTGAATGAAGAATTAGTAGCTGCTAAAAAGGAACTTTTCAATTTGAGATTCCAGAACGCGACCAATCAGCTGGATAACACGAGCAGAATTAAAGAGGTTCGTAAGAACATCGCAAGAATTCAGACCGTGATCACTGAGAAGGCTAACGCGTAAGCAAACCTGAAAGGAGCTAATAGACGTGGAAAGAAATCTTAGAAAAACCCGTGTCGGTAAAGTGGTAAGCAATAAGATGGATAAGACCATCGTCGTTGCTGTAGAGAACCATGTAAAGCATCCTCTTTACAAGAAAGTCGTAAAGAGTACCTATAAGTTAAAAGCACACGATGAGAACAACGAGTGCAACATCGGTGATACAGTTAAGGTAATGGAGACAAGACCGCTGTCCAAGGACAAGAGATGGAGACTTGTGGAAATTACTGAGAAAGCGAAATAATTAGGAGGTATATCAGCATGATCCAGCAGGAAAGCAGATTGAAAGTTGCTGATAACACCGGAGCAAAGGAGCTTCTTTGCATTCGTGTTATGGGCGGCTCTACAAGAAGATATGCAGGTATCGGCGACGTGATCGTTGCTACTGTCAAAGATGCAACACCAGGCGGCGTTGTAAAAAAAGGTGATGTTGTAAAGGCTGTCGTTGTTCGTACAGTAAACAGTATCCGTCGTAAAGATGGATCTTACATCAAGTTCGACGAGAATGCTGCAGTTATCATCAAGGATGATAAGAATCCAAGAGGAACTCGTATTTTTGGGCCGGTAGCAAGAGAGCTTCGTGACAAGCAGTTTATGAAGATCGTTTCCCTGGCTCCGGAAGTATTATAAGGAGGTACCAGATGTCAGCATTAAAGATCAAGACAGGCGATACCGTGAAAGTAATCGCAGGTAAGGATAAAGATAAAGAAGGCAAAGTTCTGGCAGTTGATGTGAAGAACAGCAGAGTTCTGGTAGAGGGCGTGAATATGGTTGTAAAGCACAGCAAACCTTCCGCTGCTAATCAGCAGGGCGGCATTGTGAACAAAGAAGCTTACATCCATATGTCAAACGTAATGCTGCTCGTTGGCGGCAAGGCAACCAGAGTTGGCTTCAAGATGGATGGCGACAAGAAGGTTCGCGTAGCTAAGGCTACCGGCGCAGTAATCGATTAATTGAGAGAGGAGGCCAAACAAGTTGAGTAGACTGAAAGAAACTTACAAGAACGAGATCGTAGACGCTATGATCAAAAAGTTTGGATATAAGAATATCATGGAAGTTCCGAAGCTTGATAAGGTGGTTATCAACATGGGCGTTGGCGAAGCAAAAGACAACGCAAAAGTGCTGGAATCCGCTGTCAAGGATCTGGAGACTATTACCGGCCAGAAGGTTGTTCTGACCAGAGCAAAGAACTCTGTTGCTAACTTCAAGATCAGAGAAGGTATGGCAATCGGATGTAAGGTTACTCTTCGTGGTGAGAGAATGTATGAGTTCGTTGATCGTCTGATCAACCTTGCTCTGCCGCGAGTACGTGACTTCCGCGGTGTTAACCCGAATGCATTCGATGGAAGAGGTAACTATGCTCTCGGTATCAAAGAGCAGTTGATTTTCCCGGAGATTGAGTATGACAAGGTAGATAAGGTCAGAGGTATGGACGTTATCTTCGTAACCACTGCAAAGACTGACGAGGAGGCACGTGAGCTGCTTACACAGTTCAATATGCCGTTCGCTAAGGCTGAGCACTAATAAGTCGTCTGATGGAATAGGAGGAAAATTCATGGCTAAGACAGCAATGAAGATCAAACAGCAGCGTCCGCAGAAGTTCTCCACCAGAGAATATAACCGCTGCAGAATTTGTGGTCGTCCACATGCATATCTGAGAAAATACGGAATCTGCAGAATCTGCTTCCGTGAGTTAGCATATAAGGGACAGATCCCGGGCGTTAAGAAGGCAAGCTGGTAAGCCTGCCGGAAGCACTATTTAGAATGGAGGTAATAATCATATGACTATGAGCGATCCGATTGCAGATATGCTTACAAGAATTCGTAATGCAAACACTGCAAAACATGATACAGTAGATGTTCCGTCATCCAAGATGAAGCTTGCTATCGCAAACATTCTTCTGGACGAGGGTTATATCGCAAAATACGACATCGTAGAAGAGGGTGGTTTCCAGATCATCCGTATCACTCTGAAGTACGGCGCAGACAAGAATGAGAAGATCATTACCGGTCTGAAGAGAATCTCCAAGCCGGGTCTTCGTGTGTATGCAGGCAAGAACGAGATCCCGAGAGTACTCGGCGGTCTTGGTGTAGCAATTCTTTCCACCAACAAGGGTGTTATGACCGATAAAGAGGCTCGTAAGGAGCAGGTTGGCGGCGAAGTACTTGCTTTCGTTTGGTAAGATGGTAACAAATTTACTGAAAACAGAGGGGTAGATACCCCTCCGAAAATCTAAGTAAGGAGGACATAAATATGTCACGTATCGGAAGAATGCCTGTTGCAGTTCCGGCAGGCGTAACTGTTGAAATTGCAGAGGGCAATAAAGTTACTGTGAAAGGCAGCAAGGGAACTCTTGTTAGAGTTCTTCCGGCTGAGATGGAGATCAAGCTTGAGGATGGTCAGGTTGTTGTAAGCAGACCGAACGATCTTAAGAAGATGAAATCTCTCCATGGTCTGACCAGAACACTGATCCACAACATGGTGGTTGGTGTAAGTGAAGGTTACGAGAAGACACTGGAAGTAAACGGTGTTGGTTACAGAGCGCAGAAGCAGGGCAAGAAGCTCGTTCTTTCCCTTGGCTATTCCCATCCGGTAGAGATGACCGATCCGGAGGGTCTGGAAGCAGTAGTTGACGGTAACAAGATTATCGTCAAAGGTATTGATAAGGAAAAGGTTGGCCAGTACGCCGCTGAGATCAGAGAAAAGAGAGCTCCGGAACCGTATAAGGGCAAGGGTATCAAGTATGCTGATGAAGTGATCAGACGTAAAGTTGGTAAGACTGGTAAGAAATAAGTAAGGAGAGTGTGAAAATGGTTAGTAAAGAATCGAGAACAAAAGTTCGTGTTAATAAGCACAGAAAAATTCGTAATCGTTTTGCAGGAACTGCAGAGAGACCGCGTTTAGCAGTGTTTAGAAGCAATAATCATATGTACGCTCAGATTATTGACGATACCGTCGGAAATACCCTCGTATCTGCCAGCACACTTCAGAAGGAAGTAAAGGCAGAGGTAGAGAAGACAAATAACGTTGATGCAGCAGCATATCTTGGAAAGGTTATTGCAGAAAAGGCTCTGGAGAAAGGTATTAAAACCGTAGTCTTTGATAGAGGCGGATTTATATATCAGGGTAAAATTCAGGCATTAGCAGATGCAGCTAGAGAAGCTGGTCTGGAATTTTAGGAGGTAGAACACATGAAACGTGAGATCATTGATGCTTCTCAGTTCGAGCTGAATGAGAAGGTAGTATCAATCAAGCGTGTAACCAAGGTTGTTAAAGGTGGACGTAACATGAGATTCACCGCCTTGGTTGTTGTCGGAGATGGCAACGGACACGTTGGCGCAGGACTTGGAAAAGCAACTGAAATTCCGGAAGCTATTCGTAAGGGTAAAGAAGATGCAGCTAAGAAGCTGATCACAGTAGCAATGGATGAGAACAACAGTATTCCGCATGATTTTGTTGGTAAGTTCGGCGGCTCCAGCGTTATGCTGAAGAGATCCCCGGAAGGTACCGGTATCATCGCAGGCGGTCCGGCACGTAACGTGCTTGAGCTTGCCGGTATCCGTAACATCCGTACTAAGTCTCTGGGATCCAGAAATAAGCAGAACGTAGTTCTGGCTACTCTGGAAGGCTTAAAGCAGCTGAAATCCCCGGAAGAGGTAGCAAGACTGCGCGGCAAATCCGTAGATGAAGTACGCGCATAGGAGGATTGAAAAATGGCAGATAAGGTAAGAGTAACATTAGTAAAATCTACAATCGGTGCTATTCCGAAGCATCGTGCTACCGTAGCTGCACTCGGTCTGAAGAAGCTGAACAAGTCTGTTGAGCTGCCGAACAACGCTGCTACTATGGGTATGGTAAAACAGGTACAGCATTTAGTTAAAGTAGAAGAAATCTAATCAAAATTCAGAATAAGGAGGTGCCATGATGGATTTATCAAACTTAAAGCCTGCAGAGGGTTCCAGACAGAGTGATAACTTCAGAAGAGGTCGTGGACACGGTTCAGGAAACGGCAAGACTGCCGGTAAAGGTCATAAGGGTCAGAAGGCTCGTTCCGGCGCACCGAGACCCGGTTTCGAAGGTGGACAGATGCCTTTATACAGACGTATTCCGAAGAGAGGCTTCACCAACAGAAATACTCTTGATATCGAGGCAATCAATGTAAGCGCACTTGAGAGATTTGAGAACGATTCCGTAGTTACGATCGAGGCTCTGATCGAAGCAGGCGTTATTAAGAGCGTAAAGGATGGCGTGAAGGTACTTGGCAACGGTGAGCTCACAAAGAAGCTTACGGTAAAGGCAAATGCTTTCAGTGAGGGAGCAAAGGCCAAGATCGAAGCGCTTGGTGGAAAAGCAGAGGTGATCTAATGTTAACGACACTTCGCAATGCTTTTAAAGTGAAAGACATCAGAGATCGTCTTCTGTTTACGTTTCTGATGTTGTTGGTAATCAGATTAGGTTCACAGCTCCCGGTTCCGGGTGTGAACAGAGATTATCTGGCAAACTTTTTCGCACAGCAGGGTGATACGTTTAACTTTTTCAGTGCGTTTACCGGCGGTTCCTTTGAGAAGATGTCGATTTTCGCACTGAACATCACACCATATATTACATCCTCCATCATCATTCAGCTTCTCACCATTGCCATTCCGGCATTGGAGGAGATGCAGAAGGATGGTGAGGATGGCAGAAAGAAATTATCTGCGATCACACGTTACGTGACTGTGGGACTGGCTCTGATCGAGTCACTCGCCATGACGATCGGTTTTGGAAGACAGGGACTTATCCCGAACTTTAACTTCCTGAGCGGATTGACAGTTGTTGTTGCACTGACCGCGGGTTCTGCATTCCTGATGTGGGTTGGTGAGCGAATCACAGAGAAGGGTGTGGGCAACGGTATTTCCATCGTCCTGATGATCAATATCCTGTCCAGAATACCGTCTGATCTGTATACGCTGTATGATTCCTTTATTCATAACAAGTCTCTGGCAAAGGGAGCTTTGGCAGCTGTAATTATTCTTGCTATCATCGCACTGACTGTGGTATTGGTCATCGTCCTCAGCGACGCGACCAGACGTATTCCGGTACAGTACGCGAAGAAGATGCAGGGTAGAAAAATGGTTGGTGGTCAGCAGACCTTCATTCCTCTGAAGGTAAACACCGCTGGCGTTATTCCGGTCATTTTTGCATCCTCTCTGCTCAGCATGCCAAGCATGATCGCTTCTTTCATGAAGATCAACGGAGAAGGAGTCGGTGCTACGATCATTGGTATTCTGAATCAGAATAATTGGTTTAACCCGGATAGACCGGTATATTCTATTGGTCTTGTGCTCTATGTTGCCATGATTATCGGTTTTGCATATTTCTATACCTCCATCACCTTCAATCCGATTGAGGTGGCGGATAATATGAAAAAGCAGGGTGGGTTTATCCCGGGGATTCGTCCGGGTAAGCCGACGACGGATTATTTAAACAGGATTTTGAATTACATCGTCCTGATCGGCGCTTTGGGGCTGACTATTGTCGTCCTGATTCCGATTTTCTTCAACGGTGTATTTGGTGCATATGTTTCTTTCGGTGGAACATCTATCATTATTATTGTAGGTGTTGTAATTGAGACGATCAACCAGATTGAATCCCAGATGGTAGTTCGTAACTATAAAGGCTTTTTGAGCGAATAAAACAGTGTACTGTCCGGGTTGCGCTATGCGTCCGGGCAGTACACTATATGTATTTATAGGGCAAAATGCAAAAGGAGAAAGCAAAATGAAGATCATAATGTTGGGAGCACCCGGAGCCGGCAAAGGAACTCAGGCGAAACGTATTGCAGAAAAGTATGGAATCCCACATATCTCCACAGGAGATATTTTCCGTGCAAACATCAAGGAAGGAACCGAGCTTGGACAGAAGGCGAAAACCTATATGGATCAGGGACTTCTGGTGCCGGATGACCTCGTAGTAGATCTTGTGGTTGACAGACTGGGACAGGATGATTGCACAAGAGGCTACGTTTTGGATGGATTTCCGCGTACGATCCCGCAGGCAGAGAGTCTGGACGCGGCGCTTGCGAAGCTGGGAGAAAAAATGGAATATGCGATCGATGTGGATGTTCCGGATGAGAATATCGTCAATCGTATGGGCGGAAGAAGAGCTTGCGTAGGCTGCGGGGCAACGTATCATGTCGTATTCAATCCGACAAAGGTAGAAGGCATTTGCGATGCCTGCGGTGAGAAGCTGATTCTGAGAGATGACGATAAGCCGGAGACGGTTCAGAAGCGTCTGACAGTATATCATCAGCAGACACAGCCGCTGATCGATTATTATAATAATGCAGGAATCCTGAAAAGTGTTGACGGTACAATGGAGATGGACGATGTGTTCGATGCCATTGTGAAGATATTAGGAGAGTAATATTATGTCAGTATCAATAAAGTCTGCAAGAGAAATTGAACTTATGAGAGAAGCGGGCAAGCGTCTGGAGTATGTACACAATAAGCTGGGTGAGATCATCAAACCGGGCATTTCCACGAAGGATATCGACCGGTACGGTGAGGAATTGATCCGCGGACTCGGATGCATTCCGAACTTTCTGAATTACAATGGATATCCGGCCTCTATCTGTGTTTCGGTGAACGACGAGGTAGTACATGGAATTCCGCATAAAAAGCACATGATCTGGGAGGGCGATATTGTCAGTCTGGATGCGGGTCTGATTTATGAAGGATATCATTCTGACGCTGCCAGAACACATGCGGTGGGGCAGGTTAGCGCGGAGGCGCAGAAGCTGATGGATGTCACAAAGGGAAGCTTTTTCAGAGGCTTGGAATTTGCGAAGGCAGGCTGCCATCTTCATGATATCTCAGCAGCTATCGGCAATTATGCAGAATCCTTCGGATATGGTGTTGTGAGAGATCTGGTGGGGCACGGTATCGGAACCAGTCTTCACGAGGATCCACAGATTCCGAATTTTCCGCAGAAGAGGCGAGGCATCCGTCTGCAGCCGGGTATGACACTGGCGATCGAGCCGATGATCAATGCCGGACGTCCGGACGTCTGCTGGCTGGATGATGACTGGACTGTGGTGACTGAGGACGAATCTCTTTCCGCACATTATGAGAATACGGTTCTCATTACAGACGGCGAGCCGGAGATTCTTACACTTGGCACGGTATTTACTCCGTAAGGATGAGGTGACAGATGGAACGATTTGAACCCGGAATGATGGCATGGTCACGCGCCGGTCACGACAACGGAACACTATACGTAATTCTGGAAGTGACGCAAGACTGTGTGTTCCTGACGGATGGAAGGCTGCGTCCGCTGGAAAAGCCGAAGAAGAAAAAAAAGAAGCATGTACAGGTGATCCGCAGGATCCCCGAGGAGCTGGCAGAGCTGGCGAACGGCAACAGCAATATAAAAAATGAAGATATCAGAAGAGTGATCAGGAGGTTTTCGAATGTCTAAAGCAGATGTTATTGAAGTGGAAGGAACCGTATTGGAGAAGCTGCCGAATGCGATGTTCAAGGTAGAGCTGGAGAACAAGCATGTGGTACTTGCGCATATCAGCGGAAAGCTGCGTATGAATTTTATCCGTATCCTTCCGGGAGACAAGGTGACGATTGAACTGTCACCCTACGATCTTTCCAAGGGACGCATTATCTGGAGAGATAAATAAAGCATAAAAGTGCGAAATACACAAAATTTTTCAAAAGAATTACAGATTCTTTTACAGAATTTTACTTGCAAAAAAGGTACGCTGATGTTATACTACATAGCGTACCTTTTTTATACAAGGGGTTAGTATGCCCGCGAGGGCAAAACAAATAGGGAAGGAGGATTTACCATGAAGGTTAGATCATCAGTTAAACCTATCTGCGAGAAATGCAAAATCATCAAGAGAAAGGGCAGCATCAGAGTAATCTGTGAAAACCCGAAGCACAAACAGCGTCAGGGTTAATGCCTTACGGTGAATAACCGTTGCAGTTTGTGGAACAACGATTGCGGCTGTGGCATGACACGTCCGGACATGTTGTCAAAGGATGCTGTACATGCTAATGAGAATATAGAAGTTGAAACGGTGTCGGAGTACGGCGCCGATTCACCACGTATATTGCTCTAATACCGAATATCTGGGTACCGATGGATATACGGAAAGGTCGTTGAAACCATTTTTTCGCGGCTGGGTTGTGGAAGAAATTTCCATGAACCCCAATTAAAGACAATATAGGCAAGCCGAAGATACGCACTACATTTCAGACGTCGGAGCCGACGGGCTGCGTATGTTCAAAGGCTTACAAGAAAATGGAGGAAAAATTACATGGCTCGTATTGCTGGTGTAGACTTACCAAGAGAGAAAAGAATCGAGATTGGTCTGACTTACATCTATGGAATCGGTAGAGTAAGCGCAACCAAGATACTGGAAGCAGCAAACGTCAATCCGGATACTCGTGTTAGAGATCTGACAGACGAGGAAGTTTCCAGAATCCGTGACGTAATGGATGAGAATTACACAGTTGAGGGTGATCTTCGCAGAGAGATCGCACTGAACATCAAGAGACTTCAGGAGATCGGATGCTACAGAGGTATCCGTCATCGTAAGGGACTTCCGGTTCGTGGTCAGAAGACAAAGACCAATGCAAGAACACGTAAGGGTCCGAAGAAGACAGTAGCTAATAAGAAGAAATAATTAGAATAATAGGAAGAAAGTAGGTTAGTTTATCATGGCTAAAAAAGTTACGAAAAAAGTGACAAAAAAGCGCGTTAAGAAAAACGTTGAACGCGGACAGGCACATATTCAGTCATCTTTCAATAACACCATCGTTACACTGACAGATGCTGCAGGTAATGCTTTATCATGGGCAAGTGCTGGTGGTCTGGGATTTAAAGGTTCAAGGAAATCTACTCCCTATGCAGCACAGATGGCAGCAGAGACTGCAACTAAGGCAGCTCTGGTTCATGGTCTGAAGACTGTTGATGTATTCGTAAAGGGTCCCGGTTCGGGACGTGAAGCAGCAATCCGTGCGCTGAGTGCAAACGGTCTGGATGTAATCAGCATCACAGATGTAACACCGGTACCGCACAATGGTTGTCGCCCGCCGAAACGCAGAAGAGTCTAATTAGGAGGTAATGGAAGATGGCAGTAGATAGAACTCCGGTCCTGAAAAGATGCAGATCCCTCGGTCTGGATCCTGTATATCTTGGAATCGATAAGAAGTCTAACAGAGAGTTAAAGAGAGCAAACCGTAAGATGAGTGAGTACGGTCTGCAGCTTCGTGAGAAGCAGAAAGCAAAATTCATTTACGGCGTGCTGGAGAAGCCGTTCCGTAATTACTACAACAAGGCTGAGAGAATGCCGGGCATGACAGGTCCGAACCTGATGATCCTGCTCGAGAGCAGACTGGATAACGTAATCTTCAGACTCGGCTTTGCCAGAACACGTAAAGAGGCAAGACAGATCGTTGACCACAAGCACGTTCTCGTAAACGGCAAGCAGGTAAACATTCCGTCTTACCTGATCAAAGCTGGTGATACCATCGAGATCAAGGAGTCTGTAAAGAGCTCTGCAAGATACAAAGAGATCGTTGAGACCACTGGCGGCAGACTGGTACCGGAGTGGCTGGATGCAGATATTGAGAATCTGAAGGGCAGCGTTAAGGAGCTTCCGAACAGAGAAGCTATTGATGTTCCGGTAAATGAGATGCTTATCGTCGAGCTGTATTCTAAGTAAGACGTAAGATAGTCCATTCACCCTCAAAATATAACCCAGAAGGAGGGGCTTAGTAGTGTTCGATTTTAACAAACCGAGAATTGAGATCGCAGAGATTTCAGAAGACCGCAAGTACGGAAGATTTGTAGTAGAGCCGCTGGAGAGAGGCTATGGCACGACCCTTGGCAACTCTCTGCGCAGAATCATGCTTTCCTCTCTGCCGGGTGCAGCAGTGAGCCGTGTGAAGATCGAAGGCGTACTGCACGAGTTCAGTTCTATCCCGGGTGTGAAAGAGGATGTCAGCGAGATCATCATGAATCTGAAGTCTCTGGCTATCAAGAATAACAGCGACAGCAACGAGCCGAAGACAGCTTTCATCGAGTTTGAAGGCGAGGGCGTAGTTACTGCAGGTGATATTCAGGTGGATCAGGATCTTGAGATTCTGAATAAGGATCTGGTGATCGCTACACTGAGCGGCGGTCCGGACAGTAAGCTCTATATGGAGATTACGATCACGAAGGGCAGAGGCTATGTCAGCGCAGATGACGGCAAGAGCCCTGATATGCCGATCGGCGATATCGCAGTTGACTCTATCTATACACCGGTTGAGCGTGTGAACATGACCGTGGAGAACACCCGTGTTGCGCAGGCTACTGACTTTGACAAGCTGACACTGGATGTGTACACCAACGGTACACTGGCTCCGGATGAGGCTGTCAGCCTTGCTGCAAAGGTATTGAGCGAGCATTTGAGCCTTTTCATAGATCTGTCTGAGAGTGCAAAGTCTGCAGAGATCATGATTGAGAAGGAAGATAATGAAAAAGAAAAGGTTCTTGAGATGAATATTGATGAGCTTGAGCTTTCAGTTCGTTCTTACAACTGTCTGAAGAGAGCAGGCATCAATACCGTTGAGGAGCTTTGCAACAGAACACCAGAGGATATGATGAAGGTGCGTAATCTTGGTCGTAAGTCTCTGGAAGAGGTTCTGGCGAAATTAAAAGAGCTTGGACTTCAGCTGAATCCGAGCGAAGAGTAAATGTCTTGCTCCGTAGGAGCATGACCAGCGACATCGCGCTATGCGCGATGTTGTAACAATAGAATGTGTATAGCACGGGGAGTAAGCCCGAAGAGCGTTCCCGCGTGCTCCATAATGGAGGAATAGAAAATGGCAGGTTATAGAAAGCTTAGCAGAACATCTGATCAGAGAAAGGCTCTGATCCGTAATCAGGTAACAGCACTTCTTCAGCATGGTAAGATCGTTACCACTGAGGCAAAGGCAAAAGAGATCCGTAAGGTAGCTGAGGGTATGATCGCTCTGGCAGTACGTGAGAAGGACAACTTCGAGACCGTTACTGTAACCGCTAAGGTTGCCCGCAAGGACAAGGATGGCAAGAGAGTGAAAGAGGTTGTAGATGGTAAGAAGGTTACCGTTTATGACGAGGTTCAGAAGGAGATCAAGAAGGATGCTCCGAGCAGACTTCATGCAAGAAGACAGATGCTGAAGGTTCTTTACCCGGTAAAGGAAGTTCCGGCAGAGGCAGCAGGCAAGAAGAAAAACACCAAGGAAGTTGATCTTGTTGCAAAGCTGTTTGACGAGTATGCACCGAAGTACGCTGGCCGCAATGGTGGTTACACCAGAATCGTTAAGATCGGTCTTCGTAAGGGTGATGCAGCTATGGAAGTTCTTCTGGAGCTGGTATAAGATTCAGATAGTGTAGGATAGAATATCGTCAGTCAGTGATGGCTGGCGATATTTTTATTATTAAAAAACTATTAAAACAGTATGTTATTAGAAAAAGTATGCTATAATAAACCGGTTGCCAAAGAGTCAGGATGAAACGGAGGAGATTAGATGAATCAGAGCTTACAGAATAAATATCAAAAACTGCAGGATTATCTGAAAGAGCTTGGCAGTGTTGCGGTGGCATTTTCCAGCGGTGTGGATTCCACATTCCTTCTGAAGGTAGCGCATGATGTGCTCGGAGAGCGGGCGATTGCAGTGACTGCGCAGTCCTGTTCCTTTCCGAAGAGAGAACAGGAGGAGGCCAGAAGATTTTGTCAGAATCAGGGGATCGAGCAGGTAATATGCGAATCAGAGGAGCTGGAGATCGAGGGATTTCGCCAGAATCCGAAAAATAGATGCTACCTGTGTAAGCATGAGCTGTTTGAAAAAATCTTGAATATTGCAAAGGAAAGAGGGCTTAATGCAGTTGCGGAGGGATCCAATATGGATGATAACGGTGATTACCGTCCGGGCTTGATCGCAGTGAAGGAGCTTGGGGTAACCAGTCCTTTGCGCTACGCAGAGCTGACCAAGGAAGAAATTCGCGAATTATCTAAGGAGCTGGGTCTTCCTACATGGGATAAACAGTCTTTCGCATGTCTTGCATCCCGCTTCGTCTATGGAGAGACCATCAATGAGGAGAAGCTGGGAATGGTAGACCGGGCAGAGCAGCTTCTGCTGGATATGGGCTTTCGTCAGGTACGAGTGCGCATCCATGGAATGATGGCAAGGAT
>JAUNCG010000073.1 GCA_030526715.1 Eubacteriales bacterium | reverse complement strand
AAAGCCTTGTACTCCAGCTGTCTTGTCAGTTCGTACCACGATACATCTGCTATGCTTTTTGCCAGTTTGTGATTCTTTATCATATTTTTTATCTGCAGGTTTTCCGAAACTATCACTTGGTTTTCGCTGATAAGTTTTTGTGAAATCTTATGCAGATTATCTTTTCTGATGTTTTTTATATGTTCATGACATACGGCTATCTGTTTCTTTGTTTTGTAATAATTTTTACTGCCTTTTTCCTTATGTGCCAGTTGTCTTTGCAGTCTTTTCAGTTTTCTTTCATATTTTTGCAGTGTTTTCGGATTTTCATACTTTTCCCCTTCTGATGTAATCAATAAATCCTTAATACCAAAATCCAAGCCGATATTATTTTCTGCTTTTGGTAACACCTCATGTTGTGTTTCCACCAAAATGGACACATAATATTTACCACTTAGCGCCTGTGAAACGGTTGCTGATTTTATCTCTCCCTCAAATTTACGATGCAGCTTTGCTTTTACCTGCTTTAATTTTGGCAACTTAATTTTATTGTTGTCAAAATTTACACCAATATTTCCGTTTGTGAAATTTGTGGTGTATGACTTATGATTGTCATGTTTACTCTTAAATTTAGGATATCCCGCATGCTCTTTAAAAAACTTCTGATAGGCACAGTCCATGTTATATATGGCATTTGTCAGGGCAAACTTATCTACTTCCCTTAACCATTTATACTGTATTTTTAATTCCCGATTGCAATAATTATTGCAGTCTGTTCTACTGACAGATTTCTTTTCTGTCTCATACCGTTCTTTGCGATAGGCAAGTGTCTGATTATATACAAATCGGCAACATCCAAATGTTTTAGCAAGCTGCTCCTGTTGTTTTTCGTTTGGATATATACGATATTTGTATGCTTTTAACATCTGTTGTCACCTTCTTTCATCTGAACTTCTCTTGTCCATAAACATCTGCTGAAAGTTCTTTAGCCTTGATTCTCTATATATCTTCTCAATATTTCCTCGGAAACATTACCTACACTACATGCAAAATATCCATCCGTCCAAAATTGTTTTCTAAGATAATTATAATACCTTTTCCATATATGATATGTTATGTAGCTTTTCATCAGATTGACAATTTTACTCACAGACATAGTTGGTTCAGTCTCTATCATATAATGAATATGGTCTTTGTCCGTTTCCATGTATTTGATAATAACATGGTGTTTTTCGCATATCTCATATGATAGTTGTTTTATATCATCTGATATTTGTTCTGAAATCAGTAATTTCTTTCTATACTTGCACACAAAAATAATATAGTACTGTAATAAATATTTGTGTCTATTTTTTGATTTCCATGTTCCCATGACACAAGTATAGCAAAAAAATCTAGTTTTTGCTACCTTAACCCATCATCTAAAGCTAATGGGATTGCGGTAGCAATATTTCAAGAATAAACTTCCTATGTCCAACACTCACAGCTGTATGATGCTTGAATCCACCTCTTACAAGCTTGATCAGCTTATTCCGAAGATCCGGTATCTCACAGACACCTGCACATCCAAAATAACTACTATCGATTGGATCTTCTGTAAACTCAGCCTCACTTGCATAGATCACAGCCTTACCATCTTTTGTCTGGCAGTTGGGAATGCTTTGATATGTCCCTCGTTGGTTCCCCATCCGGAACCCGGATCATTCTTAATCAGCTCTGAGAGGTCAAATGATTCTATATTGATACCATATTTTTGTAACTTGATTTCATCGAACCGTACTATTTTAAATGCAATAAAGGATGTGCTCAGGCACACCCTAATATATCAGATCCATCTAAGATGATCATTTACGCTGGAGTTCCAACTTCAATCAGATTCCCAAAGGATCACATTGCCATCGTTATCCAGCAATACATCCAAACCGAATAGGTCATGATATGCTTCTACCAGTCCAACTCATCCATTGCATCATCCACACCGTCTGCATAATCCGGATCAGAGTCATATCTATCCCAGTCATAATCGTCATTATCGTAAATATCATCATATCCGTCATCATAAGAACTCATCTTATCGGAATAATTTTTAACATTCGAGGAGGAATTACTTCTACTCTTCGATGAATATGATTTTGCTGATGTACCGCTATCCTTTTTTTGAGAAGATGCACTTTCATTTGTGAAATCACTCTTGTCATTTTTAAGGCATAATCGTATCTTTGATTTTTCTCCATTAATCAGGGTAATGATATCATCTTCATCATAAACAATGTATGTTACATACATATCGTTATTCCGATGTACCATCATCGTGTCTTTTGAAAAATCATCGCCATAATATTCCTCCATAAAGCTATCTAACTCTTCTTCTGTCCATATACCATCAAAGCTGATCACAATATTATCCAGTTCAGCACAATCAAATGTTATATACGAATCCATATATGTGATATCTGCAGTATATCCTGACAGTACCTCTACATCATCATATTCCATATAACTATTGTTATTATAATATAGCTCTGACGAAGGTGCCAACTCATATGCTTCTTTTTCCGATTTTCTAACCTCAGCATATGTCATCCCCATATTCATTTTCCGGAAATCAAACACTTCGTCCTTACATTCCACATTCACTCCAACACCGATGCTTAGAGGCAATATACATATACTTATAAGGAAACTTACTTTTATTTTATCTTTCATTTTGATCTCTTTTCTATTTACGTCCTATATAATTTTTAAGTGGTTTTTCAACTTTCTCTTCTACTTTTACAGATGCAGCACTCTCTCTTTGATCTCCTGTGTTCTTCCCTGATTCCAGAACTGTGTTCCGATATAGCCGCAGGTTCTTCGCGCTACGGACATTCTGTCCTGATCACGGTTACCGCAGTTCGGACACTCCCATACGAGCTTACCGGATTCGTCTTCTATGATCTTGATTTCACCGTCGTAGCCGCAGCATCCACAGTAGTCACTCTTCGTGTTCAGCTCTGCATACATAATGTTGTTGTAGATATGCTTCATCACCTGCAGTACTGCCGGGATGTTATCCTGCATGTTCGGTACCTCCACGTAGCTGATCGCTCCACCCGGAGAAAGCTTCTGGAAATCCGCCTCGAAGCTCAGCTTGCTGAAGGCGTCAATTTTTTCTGTTACATGAACATGATAGCTGTTGGTAATGTAGTTCTTATCTGTCACGCCCGGAATGACGCCAAAACGCTTCTGCAGACATTTTGCGAACTTATAGGTGGTAGACTCCAGCGGAGTACCGTATACGGAATAGCTGATATTCTCTGCAGCTCTCCACTCCTTACATTTGTCATTGAGACGTTGCATGACAGCCATGGCAAACGGCTTGGCCTCCGGGTCTGTGTGTGATTTACCGAGCATACGCATACACATCTCATACAATCCCGCATATCCGAGAGAGATCGTTGAATAGCCGTTATACAAAAGCTTATCGATGGTCTCACCCTTTTTCAGGCGGGCAAGCGCGCCATACTGCCACAGAATCGGCGCTACGTCAGATACCGTTCCCAGAAGACGTTCATGACGGCAGCGAAGCGCCCTGTGACAGAGCTCCAGACGCTCATCGAGAATCTTCCAGAATTTGTCCATATCTCCCTGCGCGGAGCACGCTACATCTACCAGATTGATCGTCACTACGCCCTGATTAAATCGTCCATAGAACTTGTGTGATCCATCCGGATTGCGCTGACTATCCTCCACGGTAAGGAAAGAGCGGCAGCCCATGCAGGTGTAAACATTGCCGTTTTTCATCTGTTTCATGATTTTCGCGGAAATATAATCCGGAACCAGACGTTTCGCCGTACACTGTGCAGCCAGCTCCGTGAGTCTCCAATACGGAGTACCCTCTTCAATATTATCCTCATCCAATACATAGATCAGCTTTGGGAAAGCCGGAGTGATCCAGACTCCCTTTTCATTCTTAACACCCTGCATTCTCTGGCGAAGCATCTCTTCAATAATCATTGCCAGATCATCACGCAGTCTCCCCTCAGCGACCTCGTCCAGATACATGAATACCGTCACGAAGGGCGCCTGTCCGTTACAGGTCATCAGGGTGATCAGCTGATACTGGATCGTCTGGATACCGTCCTTGATCTCGTCTCTCAGACGGCGTTCCGTTACACGGTCGATAATCACGTCATTCAGCTCTTCCCCGCACTCTGTGCGCTCTGCGATAACAGTCTTACGGATCTTCTTTCGGCTGATATCTACAAACGGAGCCAGATGTGACAAGGTGAAGGACTGGCCACCGTACTGATTACTTGCCACCTGCGCCACGATCTGAGTCGTCACATTGCAGGCCGTAAAAAAGCTGTGTGGCTTCTCGATCAGTGTCTCGCTGATCACTGTGCCGTTCTGCAGCATATCCTCCAGATTGATCAGATCACAATTATGCTCTCTCTGTGCAAAATAGTCTGTATCGTGGAAATGGATGATGCCCTCCTCGTGAGCGCGCACAACCTCCTCCGGTAACAACACTCGCTTAGACAGATCACGACTTACCTCACCCGCCATGTAGTCACGTTGCGTGGAGTTGATCACCGGATTTTTATTGGAATTCTCCTGCTTCACTTCCTCATTTGTATGATCGATAAGCGCAAGAATTCCGTTATCGGTAGTGTTTGATTTTCTGGAAAGCTCTCTCTTATAGCGATAACGCACATACTTCTGCGCCACCTCATAGCCGCGCATCTCCATAATACCGGTCTCTACCATATCCTGAATATCTTCCACATGCACCGCATGGGTAAATTCTTCAGCGCGTCCCGCGATCATATCTGCAATCGCAAGAATCTGATACTGGTTCAGCTGATGCAGATTGTCTGTCTCCTTATTCGCCTTCTGGATCGCATTTACGATCTTTGAAAGATCAAACTCGACTTCTTCACCATTTCTCTTTATTACATTCATCTTCGTATTGGATTCCATTCTCTCTTCTCCTGATATATATGCACCGTCTGCTTTTCCTCTATTCGGGAAGCATTCACAATTCATCTCCTGAGACAGCATCTAAATATAGTTGCTTTTCAAAAGCGCGAACACTATATATTGTGTGTTCGCGCCACATGATATACCATATCATACTCTGTGCAGAAAGAAAAGAGGAAATTTTTATTTTTCAGAAATATCAGAACCAAAATACTTTTCGGAAAGCTCCTTCAATGTGCCGTCTTCCTGCAGTTCTTTTAATCCGGCATTCAGCTCCTCCAACAGCTTCTCCGTCTCCTCGCCCTTTCGTGCCACTGCCGCTACCAATGACGGATCCTCTGTCGTCGCAACGATCTTCAGCTCGGCATCCGGATGCTGATTCATGTAATCATAAAAAGATACATCGGCATTTAATGTTGCGTCCGCGCGTCCCTGCAATACCTGTGTCAGTGTCTCCGCCAGCGTCGATACTCCCACAGCCGTTGCACCATAGCTCTCTGCCAGCTCCATATAGGTGCTTGCCAGACTGTTGACGGTCTTTTTTCCTTCAAGATCTTCAAAGGAAGTAATCTCCTCATTATCGGTACGCACGATCAATGCTGTATTAATATATGCATATGGATCTGTAAAATCATATTTTTCCGAACGCTCGTCGGTCACCTCTACACCGTTGATTACCAGATCATAACGTGCAGAGTCCAGACCTGCAAACAGTGACTCCCACGGTGCTTCCACGATCTCGATCTTAACGCCCAGCTTTTCTGCCAGCGCTCTTGCCACATCTGCATCATATCCAATGACCTCATTGCTTTCGGCATCATGAAAAGACCATGGTGCCCAGTCACCCTCCATAGCGATTGTAATGCTGCCCTTTTCCTGAATCTTTGTGAGAAGATCCTCCGCTAAAGCATTCGTCGTCATCGCTGATATTGCTGCCATTGTCAATACGATTACTGCCATTTTCTTCTTCATTTTGTTACTCTCCTTTTACTCTTTATTTGCGATTGCCTGTATAAATTCGCGGGAACGCTGTTCTTTTGGTTCCGAAAAAAATATCTTAGAGGATGCTTCCTCCACAACCACTCCCTGTTCCATAAATATCACCCGATTCGCAACATTCTTTGCAAATCCGATCTCATGTGTCACCACCAGCATCGTATGACCATCCTTCGCCAGACTGCGCATGACCTCCAGCACCTCTCCGGTCAGCTCCGGATCCAGCGCAGATGTCGGTTCGTCAAAATAGATAATCTCCGGATCTGTTACCATCGCTCTGGCGATCGCCACTCTTTGCTGCTGTCCTCCGGAGAGTTGATTTGGATAAAAATCAAACCGCTCCGCAAGACCGACCTGCGCAAGAGCCTGACGAGCCTTTTCTTCCGCCTTTTTCTTGTCCTGATGTCTCGCCGTAATCAGACCTTCCATGACATTTTGCAGGGCTGTTTTATTTAGAAACAGATTATAATTCTGAAAAACAAATGCCGTGTGCTTTCGGATTGCAGCGATCTCTTTTCTGCCGATGTGCTGAAGGTCGTGCTCCTTTTCATCAAACCATAAGGTTCCTTCATCAGCCCGTTCCAGAAAGTTCAGGCATCTGAGCAGAGTCGTCTTTCCTCCTCCGGAAGCGCCGAGGATCGCTATAACATCCCCGCGATTTACGGTAAGGTCAATTCCTCTTAAGACCTCTGTCTGGTCGTCAAACACTTTTCTGAGACCGTTTACCCGCAGAACCGTCCGGTCATCTGTATGATTATCTTGTACCATATGCACCAAGCCTCCTCTCTCCCAGTGTCTGAAGCTTTGTCAAAACTGTGGAAAACATCAGGTAGATCACACCTACCTCCAGATACAGCGCGAAGGGCTCATAATATACGCCGATGATACGCTGTGTGGACATAAACATCTCCATAACCGTGATGTTCGCTGCGAGAGAGGTATCCTTCACCATGGAGATCAGTTCATTTCCAAGGGACGGAAATGCCGTTCGAAATGCCTGCGGAAGCACAATCCTTCTCATGATCTGCCACCATGACATCCCTACGCAAAATCCGGCTTCCATCTGCCCGGAAGGAACCGATTCGATCGCTGCACGCATGGTCTCTGAGGCATATGCTCCGCTGTTTACGGCAAATACCAGCACTGCGGACGGAAACGGATCGATCATAACGCCGATTCCCGGCAGCCCGTAAAACACGACGTAGAGCTGCACCAGCAGCGGCGTACCCCGGATCACCCAGATATAAAATCGCATGATCTGTCGCAAAACCGGTATCTTCGCATATTGGATCATGGATACCAGAACTGCGATCATCAATCCGAGCGAAAATGAAATCACTGTCAACGGGATTGTTGTCATCAGCCCCGGCAGCAAAATCTTCGGAAAGGAATCTATCATTATTTGTAATAATCTTTCACTCATATACTGCCTCCTCAAAGCATCTTTGAAGTCAATCGGTTCGTCTTTGTCTCACGCCAGAGTGTCAGCAGAAACAGGGTTCCGCAGACTGTAAGCTGCAGCGCCATAGCGATCCACACGCCGTGAAGTCCGATCTTCGGCGCCAGAAACGCTGCCAGCGGCAAACGTACCAACCACATGGTACTCAGATTCATCAATGTTGACAGGAATGTCTTGCCCGCACCACGCAGTACACCTGCTGCTACGATGGAGGCCGCAAAGAAAGGCTCTGCAAATGCCTCTATCCGAAGTACACTTGCACCTAATACCTGTATCTCCCGATCCGGTGACAGGATCATCAGCATCTGTGGTGCAAAAATGTACAGCAGTACTCCCATCCCAGACATGATCAGCATTCCAAGACCAACCGTCATCCAGCTCAATCGTTTCGTGAGATCATCTCTTTTGGCTCCGATACTCTGTCCAATCAGCGCTGTCGCCGCAGATGAGATTCCATAACCGGGCATATAGCAGAGTCCCTCTGCCGTCACGGAAAAAGAATTGGCAGCAATAGAGATATTTCCGAGGGGCGCCACGATTCTTGTGGATACCACCTGCGCTCCTCCATTGATGGCATTCTCAACCGCAATCGGAAGCGAGATCTGCAGGGCTCTTTTTAATTCTAAATAATAACTGCTATGTACATGCTCTTTTCGCAAATGCAGCTTTTCCGAACGGATCAGCAGAAAATAAAGCATCAATCCCGCACAGGTAACCTCTGAAAGCGCCGTTCCAAGCGCCGCACCCGCTACCTGCAGACCGGCTCCCGGAATGATCAGCCGGATCGTCCCCAGCGTCACTATCCTTGTAGGGAAGATCAGCAGGGAATTAAATATCACATCCAGTACACACATGCATATATTAATCATGCTTGGCAAACGCATATTGCCGCTGCATTGGATCATACCGCCCGCCGCATAATTCAACGCCATAAATGGCAGCGCCAGAGAATATATCAGAAAATATCTTGTCGCATTTTGCTGTATCTCCGCCGCGCCTCCCAGCCATGCCGGAAGTGAAAAGCTTAAAATCGCCGAAAGCACTGCCATAAAGAAGCTAAACGTCAGTACGGTCATCAATCCATGTTTTGTGACGTTTCTGGCCTCTCCATCCTGCCCTGCTCCAATGCGGTGGGCTACCTGTACGGTAAAACCGGTCGCGATCGAACAGGTGATTCCACCGATCAGCCATGTAGTCGAAGACACCAAGCCGATAGACGCGGATGCTTCTGCCCCCAAATGTCCTAC
Organism: Eubacteriales bacterium; assembly: GCA_030526715.1. GTDB lineage: Bacteria > Bacillota > Clostridia > Lachnospirales > Lachnospiraceae > Marvinbryantia. Next base: position 1,058 of record JAUNCG010000073.1, on the reverse strand, counting down.
CATCGACGCATCGATATATTCCATGGCAACTGTCGAAATCTGTGCCAGAATTGCGGGAATACTCAGGCGCAGAATACAGAACAGCTGCTCTCTCCCGGACAACACCTTACCCTCTCTCAGCCATGCAAGCTGATCTTTTGCCATTACTCACATTCCTCCATCTCTCATACTCACAATGTTTTACTATACTGCTTAGAGTCAGCTCAAAGTCAAGAGTTTTTTTACCATTTCCGAAAGTTCTTTTTCCGAGCATGCTGTGTAATCTATATTAGCTCCATCTTCCGGTGTCTTATAGTGATGATAATTGATCCAGATAGTGTTCCACCCGGCTTTTTTAGCTCCGCAGATATCATTTGCGTATGAATCACCGATCATCCAGAAGTTATATTCTTTCAGATTCATTTGCTTTTGCAACATTTCAAAAATCCTTACGTCCGGCTTGGCTACGCCGGCTCCTGCGGAAACAAGGGTGAATTTCTCCGGTATCCATCGATTCATCCCCAGTATCCGATACTTTCTCATCTGATGCTCCAACGGACCGTTTGTAAGAATCCCCATAGGGACATTCTCCTCCCTACACCATTCAAGCAGCTCCTCCAACTCCGGCGCCAGCGACAGCCTCAACTGATTCTGCGCATATTTTTTCTGAAAATTTTCTGCCAGTTCCTCTGTACACGGAATCTGAAGATCCTGTAAAGTGTTTTGGATGCGGATAAGTCTTGATTTTTTTATACTGATCTCTCCGCTTTCACTCGCGCGGAACATTTCGGCACTGCGCTTACAGAACACGCTGTAAAACTTTTCCCGATCCTGAAGCTGATATCCAAGACACGCTTCACAGGCGCTTACTAACGGATCCATCTGTCGATATAATGTATCGTCAATGTCAAATACCAAAACAATTTTTTTCATATTCGTTTTTCTATCCTCTCACTCATCTACTGTTCTTGTTGTTTTGATTCATCTTATCCGTTTTTTTGTGTTTTGTAAAGTTATCAAACATCTTGAGTTTCCGCAGTTCTATCCACACAAGATTCACTTTGCTGTTCCTGATATAC
>JAUNCG010000072.1 GCA_030526715.1 Eubacteriales bacterium | reverse complement strand
ATTCATAAAATATATGTTGGATTTATTGCTTTTTGAATTAATAATACTTGGTTTCGCGTTGACATTTGCAGATGTGCAGGGTATAATTCAACTATATGACAGTATGAACTATTCAGGAGTCATCCCGGGAATCAGAGGGGATGGAGTAGTTGATCTATGGGGAGAGCAGATGAAGATATATACAGGGAACGGCGATAAGGGAATGACCCAGCTGAAGAATATGAATTTAATATCGAAGTCTGATGATAGATTTGAGGCGCTTGGGACCGTCGAAGAATTGAGTAGCTATCTTGGATTGATAAAGAGTCTTTACATCTCGGAATTCGGAGAACATCTGGAACGGATTCAAAGAGCTCTTGATCGTATTACGGAGGAGATCAAGGATCCTCGAAACCGGGCTTATCAGATAGAGGAGGAAGAGATCGCATATCTGGAGAGCGAGATTGACCGTCTGGAAATCAGTGATTTAGATCGGGAGGGGAATATCCTTCCGGGAAGCTGTGAGAAATCTGCGAGATTTGATGTTGCCAGAGCAGTGACCCGACGTGCAGAGCGTGTGATTATGGGAATGGCTAAAAAATACGGCGTAAATATGCAGACAGAAAAATACCTGAATCGTCTGGGAGATTATCTGTATGCCTGCGCCAGAACATCAGATTGCGAGACGCAGCAGGGCGTGAGGAGAATGGCAGGAGGCGAAAAAACGGTGGTTGAACAGGTACTCGAGAGAATAAATGAATATTGTGTGCTTCCGCTGGATCGGGTAACGGCTTTTCTTCAGAAAATAGAGTCTTATGCCAAGCAGAATGGTAAAAAGGCAGTGCTGGCTGTGTGCAACGCGCAGGGGAATCCGATCGCAGTACATGTGATGGATGATGCATTTCTTGTGAGCTTTCAGGTGGCTATCCAGAAGGCTTACACTTCTGTCGCAGTGAAAATGTCTACCATGGAGCTGAGCAGGCTCGTACAGCCGGGGCAGACTTTTTACGGACTGGATTCTTTACAGGATGGAAAGATCGTAGCCTTTGGCGGTGGAGTCCCACTGCGCATCGGAGGCAAGATTGTCGGAGGACTTGGCATCAGCGGAGGGACAGGAGAGGAAGATCACGCATTATGTGAATATGCGCTGAGTATTTTTTCGGAATTTTTTTAACCGTATCAAGTAAGTCCCCGCTTCAAATGTGGATTGCGAATATCCGCTTGACAGAGTTATCGAATGCATAATACTTGACATATACCCCATAAGGGTATATAGTAAATATACCCGATGAGGGTATATTAAAATTAAAATACAGTGTCTCAGACAAGAGGTAGCAGTTCATAGAGCTGAGAGACCACAGAACAGAATAAGCAGGGAGGATATGGAGATGGAGAAGACCTTAACGATCGAGGGAATGGCGTGCATGCATTGCGAGGCGAGAGTAAAGAAAGCTCTGGAGGAGTTAAACGGAGTTGAGCAGGCGCTTGTAAGTCATGAGAAGGGAAATGCAGTTGTGACTTTGAGCAGCGATGTTGCAGATGATGTGCTGAAGGCGGCTGTAGAAGCACATGATTATAAGGTGATTTCCGTACAGTAATCAGCATGGTGCTATAGGTTTTGAGAAGAAGTAGTAAAGAAAAAGTCTCATACCGGAGTTCTGACTTATGAACAGGTGTGAGACTTTCTTTATTCACAGCAAGGAAGAGATATGCAGAGGGAGGAAGAAGATGACGTTAGAAAGTATATTTGAGCAGCTCGGAGGAGATTATCATGAAACGAAAGAGCGTCTGATGTCAGATGAGCTGATCCTGAGAATGTTGAAAAAATTCAGTGCAGATCAGGAATATTCAAAATTGGAACAGGCTATGAAAGCAAAAGATCTGGAGACGGCATTTCGAGCGGCACATACGCTTAAAGGAATTGCACTAAATCTCGGATTAGGAAATCTGGCAAAGTCTGCGGTGGATTTAACGGAGTCGCTTCGTTATGGAAAGACGGATTTTACAGAAGAACTGTTTGAACAGTGTAAGGAAGAATATAGAAAGACGATAAGTATATTAGAGCAGTTAAAGTAAGAAAAATGATTTCAGATAATGCTGTTCAACTTAGCAAAAATAAGGTAAAATAAAAGAGCTTGCGTACGATTTACGCAAAATAATACAAGAGGAGAGACACATGAAAAAGAGAAAAAACATACTCAGTATCTTTCTCATTCTGGCGCTTCTGATCAGTCTGACGGGCTGTGGACGCAGTTCAGCCAGAATGATGTTCGGTACCGGAGGAACGGCAGGAACCTACTATGCATATGGGGGAATTCTGGCGCAGTACATGAAAAACTATGCAAATGTCCGTGTAACGGCGGTATCTACAGGAGGATCCAAGGTAAATATCCAGAGTATTCAGGATGGAGATTTTCAGTTGGGATTTGCGCAGACAGATATTCTGACGTATGGCTGGGAGGGAACACGTTCTTTTGAAAAAGACGGAGCCATTCATGATTTCCGAGTATTGGGATGTCTTTATGCGGAGACGGTTCAGCTGTTTACGATGGATGATAATATCAAATCGGTAGCGGATCTGAAGGGGAAAAGCGTATCCATCGGTGCGCCCGGCTCCAGTGTAAACTTCAATGCATTGGACGTATTGGAGTGTGCGGGACTATCTGTGGATGACATTAAGCCGCAATATCAGTCCTTTGAGGATTCTAAGGAAGCAATGAAGGATGGTAAGATTGACGCTGCGTTCATTGTTGCGGGTGCACCGACGACAGCGATCACGGAGCTTGCGACGACGAATGGCGTGCATCTGATCAATATCGATGGAGATCTCCGCAAGAAGATCATGGAGTCCTATCCTCACTATGTATCGTATCAGATTCCGGTAGGTACCTACCCGGGACAGGACGAGCCGGTGGAGACGATTACCGTAGAAGCGGCGCTTCTGGTATCCGCAGCGGCAGAGCCAGATACTGTATATGATCTGACAGCAGCAATCTTTGATCATACAGAAGAGATCACGAAGGAGAATGCGAAAGGCGCAGAACTGAATCTTGAGACGGCAACACAGGTGACCACTGTTCCTTATCACGAGGGAGCTGCGAGATATTATGCAGAGCACGGCATCACAGTAAATACAGAGGAATAGGGAGGTCAGAGGATTGAGCGAAGTAAATCAGAATAATACAATACATACAGATGTAGAATCTGTCATGAGAAAATATGACCGCGAATCAAATATCAGAATCTGGGAGGGAAAGGCGAAGATCGCCATTACCGTAATTCTGTGCGGCTTCTCCCTGTGGTGCATTTATGTAACGTTGTTTGCGACATTTCTGGAGGAGATTCGTCTGAGCTCTTTTCTGGGGTTGATCGTTCTTATGGGATTTTTGATCTATCCTGCGAAGAAGAGTGTAGAACAGAAGGTCAATTATATGCCTGTCAGTGACATCATATTTATGATTCTCGGTTCAGGTTCCTATTTCTACTATACGTTTCAGGCGGAGACGATCATCAATCAGGGAACTCATTTTACATGGTTTCAGATCGTTATCGGGATTGTTGCTGTACTGGCTCTCGTTGAGGTAACAAGACGGTGTGTCGGACTGCCGATTCTGATCGTTGCAGGTATTTTTGTAATTTATGCTCTGAGCTATGGCCTGACGAATCCGGAATTTTTCGGAAGAGTGCGTTATCTTATTCGCAATCTGTATTACACAAAAGAGGGTATTTTTTCAACCCCGATCAATGTGTGTTCGAAATTTATCGTGGTATTCATCATTTTCGGAGCTTTTCTGGAGCGTACCGGAATTTCAAATTTCTTTATTGAGCTGGCAAACTGTATAGCAGGTCGCTTCGCGGGCGGTCCGGCAAAGGTGGCGGTGATCTCCTCTGCGCTCTGCGGTATGGTATCCGGATCCTCTGTGGGAAATACCGTAACCACTGGATCTGTGACGATTCCGATGATGAAGGAGACCGGTTACAAGTCTGAGTTTGCTGGTGCCGTGGAGGCTTCGGCGTCTACCGGCGGACAGATCATGCCTCCGATCATGGGCGCTGCCGCATTTTTGATGGCCGATTTTGTCGGCGTGCCTTACGGAAGTATTATCGGAAGAGCGGTTCTTCCGGCAGTACTTTATTTCCTCGGTATTTTTATCAGTGTGCATCTGGAAGCAAAGAAACTGAAACTGACAGGTATTCCGAAGGAGCAGCTGCCTAAGGCAGGCAATCTGATCAAAAAGATCTATCTTCTTCTTCCGTTGATCATGCTGGTTTACTGGGTATCCGGTAACCATATGACGATGCAGAGAGCGGCATCGTTTGCCATTATTCTTGCTATCGGAGTCAGTCTGCTGAATAAAGGAAACCGTATCACTCCGGCGAAGATTCTGGAAGCGCTTGAGGCCGGCGGAAGAAGCACGATCACAGTAGGTGCAGCCTGCGGTGTAGCCGGCATTATTTCAGGAACGATTACCATGACCGGTCTGGCTAACGATATCATCAATGCCATTGTAGGTGTGGCGGGAAATCATTTGATCATTGCGCTGGTGCTGACGATGCTTTGCTGTATTGTGCTTGGCATGGGTGTGCCTACTACGGCAAACTACTGTATCATGGCGGCAACGACAGCTCCGATCCTGATCCGTATGGGTGTTCCGACGATCGCAGCACATTTCTTTGTATTTTACTTTGGTATCGTGGCAGATATCACGCCTCCGGTTGCATTGGCAGCTTATGCAGGATCCGCCATTGCGAAGAGTAATCCAATGAAGACTGCATTCAATGCATCCAAGCTGGCGATTGCTGCATTTATCGTGCCATATATGTTTGCGTTCAATCCGGCAATGCTGCTGGTTGATACAACGGCTCTGGAGGTTGCTCAGATCGTGATCACGTCGGTCATCGGAATCTTTGGTGTATCCTCAGCACTGGAGGGGTATTGTTTTATAAAGATGAATCCGGTCATCCGTGTTCTGATCGCGGCAGGCGGTTTGATGATGATTCATCCGGCGTTGCTTACAGATCTGGTGGGGCTTGGTATCATTGTAGTTTGTCTGGCACTGCAGTATTCTATGCGCAGTAAACAGGCGGTTGCATAATATCATTCAAATAGGAAATGAGAAAGGGATAAATTATGGAGAAAAATTATCCGGTTATTACGATCAGCCGTGAATATGCGGCTTATGGACGTACCGTTGCGGCAGCTCTTTCAGAGCGTCTGGGAATTCCGTATTATGATAAGGATTTTGTGCGTGAGACAGCGAAGCAGAGTGGTTACTCAGAAGAGGATATCGCAAGAGAAGGCGAAGACATGAGCCGCGGAAGCAAGATCATGAATACGCTGCTGAACAACGCGACAAGATATACCAGCTCCTACGATGGAATTTATAAAGCGCAAAGAGAGGTCATTCTGCAGTTGGCCAAGAGTCCATGTATCATTGTCGGACGTTGTGCAGATTACATTCTTCAGGAAGCAGGAGTGGACAGCTTTGATATCTACTTATATGCAGATGTGGAGCATCGCATGATCCGCGCCCGCGAGCTGGAGGCGGATCCGGATGTGGATGTTAGAAAGATTATTGCGAAAAAGGATGCACAGAGAAGTATATACTATAAACAGTATACCGGCAGAGAGATGGGATATTCCGGCAACTACGATATTTGTCTTGATATCGGTAAATTCGGAGTAGAAAAATGTGTAGAGCTTCTGTGTGAATTGATCAAGGAAGCATAAATAAGCTGAGCGAAAAAGTATAGGTTGGAAGACCTATACTTTTTCACATAATGCCAGCATACGCGCCTGCATCTCATCTATTGCGAGTATTCCGTAGGCGAATCCTTTTTTTACCAGCTCTTCCGGGAGATATTCATCATATTTATCGAAAATAGGAACCTCTCCCTTATAGACAAGCTCCATGGGATCGATCGGCTTGCGTAATTCATCGGCAATCACCTGCCAGAATTCTCTTTCAGAGACCTTCATAATAAACTGGATGAAGTAGGGTCTGGAGGAATCCAGTCCGCGCAGACCCAGCCGCGCGGCACAGCGCAGCTTCAGGAAACGTTCAAGAGCCAGAAAGGCATAGGTGCCTAGCCACGGAAAAAGACACCACATATTTCCTCCCAGATGAATCAGAGAGCGGTGTGTTAGGCCGGAATTTGCTGCGGTATGTCTCGCGAGTATGAGGCGTGCTGCGGCATTTTTCATTAAATACGGATAACTTTTCTCTTCCTGAAGCACTTGACGCATGCGTTCCAGAATTTTTGTATGAATATCACCTGCAACTTCGCCGAAGTAGGCGGGTACCTTGCCCTTCACCGGATCACAGTAGACAAGATGGCGTTTATGATCTACTTCATTTACCAGCCATACATGTCCGGCAATGGCGATCTTCTCGCCGGCAGGAGGCGGCTTCACGATCGTGCCGAGCTCCTGCGAGCCACATCGAACAGTATATTCTTCATTTTCCTGAAAAACAGCATAGAACTTGTAGGAATTGATGATGCGCTCTCCGGCAAGTCCGATGATGAGACCTCCCGCTTCTGTCCGCTGGAGATGATCGATCTTGAGCAGATGACGTAATAAAAGACGAAAATCCTCCTGAGAAATATGCTGAAAGTAACACAGAGTCAGAACTCTTGAGGCCAGCTGTGCGGGCGTCATCTCACCGCAGGAAGCCAGTGTGCTCATGGTCTGGTGGTAAAGCAGGCTGTAAGGAAAACGATCCATCCGCGGCGGCTCCACCCAGCGTTCCTCAAGATAGCATTGTACCAGAGCAATTCCCTGCAGAAGCTTCCATGGTATCGTGGTAGGTAGAAGAGCCCGTGCCTCCGGCAGCTCCTCACGCATGACAAACCACATTTCAGGAGGAAGGTCACGCCGACCGGTACGCCCCATACGTTGGAGAAAAGAGGAGACCGTGAAAGGAGCATCGATCTGAAAAGCGCGCTCCAACCGTCCGATATCGATGCCAAGCTCCAAGGTCGCAGTGGTGACGGTGGTCTGGAATTGTTCCTCATCCTTCATAACTTCCTCTGCCGTCTCCCGGTATGCTTCAGAGAGATTCCCGTGATGGATCAGAAAACGGTCAGGCTCCTGCTTTGCTTCACAATATTGACGCAGAGTGGTGGTGACTGCTTCACATTCCTCTCTGGAATTTACAAATATCAGACATTTTTTCCCAAGAGTATGTTCAAAGATATAACCGATTCCGGGATCCGCTGCTTCAGGGGCAATATCCGTGCGCGTTTCAAGAACAGGAAGTGCGTGCTCGACTTTTTTATCGTCAGATGCCTGCACACCCTGAATATAAAAATGCTCCATGGAAAGACGCCATTTGATACCTTTGGATTCGATTTTCGGAATCAGTGTCTGTCTACCGGTTCCGGCGGAAAGAAACATACCGGCCTCCTCAGGATCTCCGATCGTGGCGGAGAGTCCGATCCGACGGGGATTGACACCCGCCATTCGGGTCAGACGTTCCATGAGGCAGAGTGTCTGACCGCCTCGATCCCCGCGCATGAGAGAATGTACCTCATCAATGACGATAAATCGAAGATCACCGAATAATCTGGAAATTGCAGAGTGCTTGTGAAGCAGCATAGCCTCCAGAGACTCAGGCGTGATCTGAAGGATACCGGAGGGATGTTTCAGCAGTTTATTCTTATGAGACTGTGAGACATCACCGTGCCAATGCCATACGGGGATATCTGCCTCGACGCAGAGTTCATTCAGTCTTGAAAATTGATCATTGATCAAGGCTTTGAGCGGACCGATATAAATAGCGCCGACAGAGGTCGGCATATCTTCAGTAAAGAGTGTTAAAATCGGGAAAAAAGCTGCCTCCGTTTTACCGGAGGCGGTGGAGGCGGTCAGCAGAAGATTTTCGTCCGTATGGAAAATCACATCTGCAGCAGCAGACTGTACCGCCCGCAGAGACTCCCAGCCATTCTGATAGATATAATCCTGTATAAAGGGAGCATAGCGATCAAAGATCTTCATAGTTCACCTCTTTCACGGTAAAAATTTATAAAAACATCATCATAAAAACAAGTCTCAGATTTCAAACTCGGCAAAATCTCCCAGTGTATCTTGCTCCTGCTCCTGCAAAGGCGTCTTTGCATAGGAAAAGCCGTCGGATTTCAGCAGATGTACGACATCGAGAGTCGGATTCTGATACAGAATATCCAGAAGCTCGATAAAATCACGGATGATCTCACGAGGCGTAATAAGTGAATCAGATCCTATGCGGCTGTATTCAATACGGATAAAATTCATCAGGTCTTCCTGTGTAATGCTTCGCTCATAGCCAAAAAGCGAGGCATGGATTTCACTGAGCTTTTCTACCAGAATCAGCATCTCTTCATTCGTCAGAGGAGAGAGTCGGATGATCGGAGCCAGAAGATCTCTGGTATCCTCACTGCTGAAGCGGCCTTGCGCCAATCGGGAGCGCAGCGCCTCGTAGCTGTATACACCTCGCCGTGTATCCTCGATGCATTGGGGAGTACCACAGAGGATGATGCCGAGATATCTGGCTTTCCCCTGTAAGGTGTCGTTATACATGGTCAGGATCTTCTCATAGTTGTATTGGCGGGTAATACTGTTCGGTATTTTGTAAATATTCACAAGTTCATCGATAAGGATCAGCATTCCACTGTAGCCGGCATTTTTTAAAAAGGTGGCAAAGAGCTTTATATATTCATACCAGTCCTCATCAGTGATGATGACATTAACGCCGAGCTCGGTTTTGGCCTCTGTCTTAGTGAGATATTCTCCGCGGAACCATTTGATGACTTGAAACTTTTTTTCGTCGTCACCCTCTATAAAGGCACGATAGTAGATGGAGAGGAGCTTTGCAAAATCAAAACCGTGTACCAGTTCATTCAGAGAGTTGATTACGGTAAAAATGCGCTGTTCCACTCTGCGGGAAAATTCCGGATCATGAATGTCCAACCCGCTCTGTGCAATGACGTCGCTCTGTATCCCGTTGATCCAGCGATCGAGCACCAACGGAAGAGCGCCGCCTTCGGGTCTGGTCTTGGTGGACATATTTTGGATCAGCTCCTTATAGGTGGCAAGTCCCTGCCCCCGGGTGCCCTGCAGACGTCGTTCCGGAGAGAGGTCTGCATCTACAACTACAAAGTTCTTATCCATCACATAGTTGCGCATGGTTTGCAGTAAAAAGCTTTTACCGCTGCCGTATTTGCCGGAGATAAACCGGAACGAAGCGCCGCCGTCAGAGATGATTTCTACATCATGGAGCAGCGCATTGATCTCACGGTCGCGTCCGACCGTGATGTATGGGAGACCGATACGGGGGACGACACCGCCCTTTAACGCATTGATCAAGGTATTTGCGATTCGTTTAGGTATTTTCATCGGAAATGATTCCTTTCAATTCATCTATATAATCTTCTATCAGCATGGGATGATCTCCATCAAACTCCACTACATTATCGTCAAATAAATCAAATAATCGCTCATTCACCGTATCAGCCAATAAAGAAGGCATCAGCTGATTAGATCTGAGAAAACCGGACAGGTCTCCGCCGTAGAGCAGAAAACGCATAAAACTAAGCTCATGCCCGGAAAGAGGACAAGCAGGTGCCTTGGGTGCTTCCGAAACCGCAGCTGTCCTATCACGTTGAGTGGAAGCAGGCAAAGTCCCGGGAGGCGTGGAGCCTGTGGATCGGGGTTCATCGCGAAAGAGCTCTTCCTCGGTCATTAGCTTCTGTCCGGTGATCTCAGAGTTTTGACGGATGTCGTCCAGCAGACTAAGATCAAATTCTACCTTTGG
>JAUNCG010000129.1 GCA_030526715.1 Eubacteriales bacterium | reverse complement strand
GTCGATAGTATTAAAATTCTTCACAATCTCAGGTCCCATAACCGGAAGGTCTGTTGCCGATCCCCCACAAAGGATCATCACATCAATGGCATCTTTCATAGATAGCACATCATCCATATGAACTACTTTCACGCCTTCTGTAAGCACCTTTACTGTATCAGGTGCTCTTCTTGTAAATACGGCAACAAGCTCCATATCCTCGTTTCTCTGGATGGATAATTCTACCCCACGTCCAAGATTTCCATATCCTACAATACCGATTCTAATTTTACTCATAGTAAATTCCCCTCCAGCAATGTTTTTTGTATTCTATATATCACACACATATATATCTCTCTATGCGTGTGTGATATTTCAAATTTTAATAAGGATTTATCGTATCTCTGCTCCTGCGGGCATCTCCGTTTCCGGAGTCATTAATGCAAGGCTCCCGTCTGCATTCTCTGCACAGAGGATCATTCCCTCTGACAGTACCCCTGCCAATTTTGCCGGCTTTAGATTCACCAGAACCATGACTTTTTTCCCAACCATCTCCTCCGGTGTGTAATAAGCCTTGATTCCGGATACGATCTGCTTGATTTTGCTTCCGATCTTCACCTGAGAGCAAAGTAATTTCTTGGATTTCGGAACTGCTTCACAAGAAATGATCTCACCGACCTGAAATTGCATCTTTCCAAACTCTTCAAATGCGATCTCCGGTTTTGCTTCGATATCAATGACCGGATCTTCCTCTTTCTCCTCTCCGGCTTCTTCCACCGGCGGGTGAAGCTTAGCAACCTTTTCCAAAACCTCATTAATATCTAATCTTGCAAATAAAATCTCCGGCTTATCGGTAACTTTTCCCTCTCCAAGCTGAGCAAGTATTTTCTCAAATGTCTCCGGCATAAATGGCTCCAATGCCTTCGCACCTTCACGAATGCTCTCGATCAGGTTATAAAGCACCGTCTCCAAGCGTGGCATCATAGCCTCTTCTTTTGCTAGCACCCACGGAGTCGTCTCGTCAATATATTTATTGCAGCGCTTAAATACTGTGAAAATCTCTGTAATTGCATCTGCCACGCGAAGCTCATCCATCTTCTTCTCCACAGCCTCCGCCATGTGTGATACAACGGCTTTTAAGTCTGCATCGATCTTCGCATCCTCACCATCAGAAATACCCTTATCTGCCACCGTACCACCGAAATACTTATTTGTCATAGATACGGTACGATTCACAAGATTTCCTAAGGTATTTGCAAGATCCGAATTCATTCGCTCAACCATTAATTCCCATGAGATGACTCCATCATTTTCAAATGGCATCTCATGAAGCACAAAGTAACGAACCGCATCCACACCAAAGAAATCGATCAACTCGTCGGCATAAAGTACGTTTCCTTTTGACTTACTCATCTTTCCGTCACCCTGAAGCAACCATGGATGTCCAAATACCTGCTTTGGAAGCGGAAGATCTAAAGACATCAAAAAGATTGGCCAGTAGATCGTATGAAAACGAATAATGTCTTTTCCAATCAAATGTAAGTCTGCCGGCCAGTCTTTCTTGAACTGCTCTGTATGTTCTCCATCACAATCATATCCGATTCCTGTAATGTAATTTGTCAGTGCATCCAGCCATACATACACCACGTGCTTGTCATCAAAATCTACCGGGATCCCCCATGTAAAGGAAGTTCTTGACACACACAGGTCCTGCAATCCCGGTAGAAGGAAGTTATTCATCATCTCATTTTTCCTGGATACCGGCTGAATAAACTCCGGATGTGTGTTGATATGCTCGACCAGACGATCTGCATATTTACTCATTTTGAAGAAATATGCTTCCTCTTTCGCAGGTTTTACTTCCCGTCCGCAGTCCGGACATTTTCCAT
>JAUNCG010000016.1 GCA_030526715.1 Eubacteriales bacterium | reverse complement strand
ATAGCGATTCATCCCATGACCAAGGTCACAGGTGTTCTCGCCCACCTAATAAACTGCAACTGTAAGTTAAAAATCGCAATCACCGATCCTCTAACCGGTGATTACGATTTTCTTTATTTTCATATTTATATTTTAACTTTATCAGGCAAATGGCGAAACGGTTCGCCAATATCTGCTTAATTGCTCTACTGATACCAATATATTTTACAAATTCGCCCGGATCAGTCTCGGCTTATAGCCGTTCTCCTCCAGCGCCTTCACGATCTCGTTCTTATGCTCCGTGCCGAAGGCCTCCATGGTGATCTTCAGCTCCACCGCCTTGTTGCGGTTCGTGCTGATGAACTGGTTGTGATCCAGCTTGATGACGTTGCCCTGCTGTCTCGCTACGATGCCGGATACCTTCTCCAGTTGTCCCGGCATATCCGGAAGCAGTACAGATACGGTAAAGATACGGTCTCTCTGAATCAGTCCGAACTGAACCACGGAGGACATGGTGATCACATCCATGTTGCCGCCGCTCAAGATCGAGACGATCTTCTTGTTCTTCACATCCATGTGCTTCAGAGCTGCGACTGTCAGCAGTCCTGAGTTTTCCACGATCATTTTATGATTCTCTACCATATCCAGAAATGCCACGATCAACTCATCATCCTCGATGGTGATAATATCATCCAGATTCTTCTGCAGATACGGGAAAATTTTGCTGCCCGGTGTCTTCACGGCCGTACCGTCCGCGATCGTATTCACATTTGGAAGCGTCACTACCTCTCCGGCTTCCAGAGACGCCTGCAGGCAGTTGGCTCCTGCCGGTTCCACGCCGATGACCTTGATATTCGGATTCAGCATCTTCGCCAGTGTGGACACGCCCGTAGCCAGTCCGCCTCCACCGACCGGCACCAGAATGTAATCCACCAGCGGAAGCTCCTTTACGATCTCCATGGCTATCGTTCCCTGACCGGTAGCCACGCCGGGATCGTCAAACGGATGGATAAAGGTATAGCCATGCTCCGCCGCCAGCTGATATGCGTACTCACAGGCCTCGTCATAGACATTGCCGTGCAGAATGACCTCTGCTCCGTAGCTCTTGGTGCGGTTCACCTTGATCAGCGGTGTCGTGACCGGCATGACGATGACCGCCTTCGTCCCCTGCTCCTTGGCCGCGTAAGCCACGCCCTGCGCATGATTGCCCGCAGACGCGGTAATCAGTCCCTTGGCACGCTCCTCTTCCGTAAGGGTCGAGATCTTATAATATGCGCCGCGGATCTTATAGGCTCCGGTGACCTGCATATTCTCCGGCTTAATATATACCTTATTTCCGGTCTGATCACTGTAATATTTGCTGTAGATCAGCTTCGTCTCCTGTGTGACACGTTTCACCACCTCAGAAGCTTCTTCAAAGGCTTCCAGCGTCAGCATTTCCTTCTCCATGTATCCGTCCTCTTTTCTCATATCTTTCTTATCCGGTCATCCTGTAAATCATACTTTTGCAATTTGTCGTAAAAGTATGTGTACGCAAAGCATGCACGAGTACCCACATCTCACCATTTCATGTCAAAAATTCCTATAGGAGTTCCACTCTTTTTATTCAGAATCCTTCTGTAAAAACAGCGCATTCACAAACTGATCCGCATCAAACTTCTGCAGATCGTCAATGCTCTCGCCCACACCGATATACTTGACCGGAATGCCAAGCTCTGACTGGATCGCAATTGCGATGCCGCCCTTTGCAGTACCGTCCAGCTTTGTCAGAATAATACCTGTGATGTCCGCCACCTCAGCGAATTCTCTGGCCTGTGATAACGCATTCTGTCCTGTAGTACCGTCCAGCACTACCAGTGTCTCACGAAATGCCTCCGGATATTCCTTCTCGAGAATACGATTGATCTTGCCAAGCTCATTCATCAGATTTTTCTTATTATGCAGTCTGCCCGCTGTATCGCAAAGCAATACATCCGCATGTCTCGCCTTCGCAGCAGCTACCGCATCATAGACCACAGCTGCCGGATCCGACCCGTCCTGACCGGAAATGATCTCCACGCCCGCACGGTTCGCCCACTCTGCCAGCTGTTCCCCAGCTGCCGCACGGAAGGTATCCGCTGCAGCCAGTATCACCTTTTTATTCTGATCCTTCAGCTTGCCTGCGAGCTTTCCCACACTCGTGGTCTTCCCCACGCCGTTGACGCCGATCACCAGTACCACGGAGGTGCGGTTCTCGAACTCATATGCAGTCTCGCCTACATCCATCTGCTGCTTGATGCTTTCGATCAGGTAGCGCTTGCATTCCTCCGGCTCCGTGATATGATTTTCCTTCACCGCCGCCTTCAGCTTCTCAATGATCGCCGTGGTAGCGTTGATACCGAGATCCCCCATCACCAGAGTCTCCTCGATCTCCTCATAAAAATCGTCATCTATACTGGAAAACCCGCTGAAAATATTGTCAATTCCCGCAACAATGTTGTCTCTGGTCTTGGACAATCCCTCTGCAAGTCGTCTAAAAAAGCCTTTCTTCTCCTCCATCACAGACCTCCTATCGATGTTACTGGTCAAGCTCTCCCTCGACCATATTTACAGAAACCTGTGCCGATACGCCCTTCTCCTGCATAGTGATACCATAGAGACGATCCGCGGCAGCCATAGTTCCCCTTCTGTGTGTTATAATAATAAACTGTGTGTTTTTTGTCAACTTGTGAAGATACTCCGCATATCTGGAAACGTTATTCTCGTCCAACGCCGCCTCGATCTCGTCCAGAAGACAGAAGGGCGACGGCTTCATATTCTGAATCGCAAATAACAGCGCGATCGCCGTAAGCGCTTTTTCTCCGCCGGACATCTGCATCATATTCTGTAGCTTCTTGCCGGGCGGCTGCGCATTGATGATGACGCCGGCCTCCAGAATATCCTCATCCTCCACCAGCTCCAGAGTTCCCTTACCTCCGCCGAACAGCTCCTTGAAGGATTTCGAAAACTCAGACTGCATCTGCGCAAATTTTTCCTTAAACTGTCTGCGCATACCTGCATCCAGTTCCTCAATGATCTTCTTCAGCGCATCTCCGGCCTTCACCAGATCCGCATGCTGTGCCGACAGAAATTCATGACGCTCCGCCAGCTCTTTGTATTCCTCGATGGCATTGACATTGACCGGTCCCAGAGACTTGATGTCCGTTTTCAGCTGGGAAACCGCTTTTTTCAGAGCTGCGGGATCCTCCTGCGAATCGTCCTTATACTTCTCGGCCTCGCTGAAGGTGATCTCATATTCCTCCCACATATAATTGATCTGCCGTTCCCGGTAATCCTCCAGACGCTCCCTCTGGGTATCCAGACGAAAGCGTTCCTTATCCAGATTACTCATCTGGGTAGACAGCTCTTCTCTTCGCCGGAAGAAATCTCTGTGGATCTCCGTTTTCTTCTTACG
The DNA here is from genome assembly GCA_030526715.1 of Eubacteriales bacterium. GTDB lineage: Bacteria > Bacillota > Clostridia > Lachnospirales > Lachnospiraceae > Marvinbryantia. Next base: position 40,955 of record JAUNCG010000016.1, on the reverse strand, counting down.
GTCATTGGAGAGCTCTTCCGCCTCAGACAGCATTTCCTGTTCATCGATCTCTGCCTGTGCGATAGCGGTACGGATCTCCTCGATCTTCTGCTCTTTTTCCTGTGTATCTCCCGCAGAGTTCTGAACATTTTTCTCCATCTCATCCTTTTCAGATGAGAACTGCGACAGCTCCTGCTGCAAACGTGTCAGGTTCTGCTGTATGAATTCCTCTCTCTGACGTAGTCCCGCAGTACCTGTTCTGGTCTCGGACAGACGCAGGGTTTCCTCCTCCTGCTGACGTCGTCTCTCCTCTAAGATCTCCTGTTTTTCGGAAATATTCTTCTCCAGAAGCACTCGCTGACTCTCAGAATCTGCCATCATGCCGCGGATACTCTCCTGCTCGCCCTCGATCTCCTGCATCTGCTTCTTGATCTCCGCCGATTCCCGTGCCAGCTGTTCGTGTCCGGTTCTCGTCTTCTCATTCTGTGAATCAACCTCCTCCAGACGCAGCTTGGCGGTATTCTGGAGCAGATATTCTCTCTGAATCTCTTCGTTTAATGTATTCTGTCGTTCTCTGCGCTCCTGACGGGCATTGCGGCTCTCCTCAATCTCCTTCTGCAGCTTCTGCATGGACTCTCTCAGGTTTGATACCTTTTGCTCCAGCTCATCCACTTCTCTTCGTCTTCCAAGGAGATTGCTGGAATTCTTAAAGGCACCACCAGAAATAGAGCCTCCGGCGCTCAAGAGTTCCCCGTCCAGCGTCACGATTCGCAACGACTGGCGATATTTTCTGGAAATCGCAATGGCGTGGTCAATATGATCCACCACCAGCGTCTTTCCCAACAGGTACTCTACCAGCTCTTCATAGGTATCCTCTGTATCTACCAGCGTACTGGCTACACCGATCGCTCCGGGCTCATATATGGCATTCTCACTGCCGAGTCCTCCCTTTTTTCGAATCACATTCAAGGGCAGAAATGTAGCTCTTCCGTACTTATTCTGTTTTAAGAAAGCGATCATAGTCTTCGCTGTATTCTCATTGTCTGTGACAATATTCTGAATACTTCCGCCTAGCGCTGTCTCCACGGCGAGCTCATACTTCTTCTCTGTCTTGATCAGATCCGCAACGACGCCATGCAGTCCCGGCTGTCTCGATTTCTGCTCCATGACCCGGCGGATACTGTTGCCGTAGCCGTCATAACGCTCTGTGATATTGCGCAGAGATTCCATGCGGGAGGCTTCCCTGTGGTACGCCGTTCTGGCTTCCTCATATCTTGCACTCAGCTGTGTCAGACGCCCCTGAAGTTCTTTTAATTCCTGCTCCAGCCCGGAATTCTCCCTGCGTAGCTCCGCGATGCTCTCCTGTACCCGGCTGTAATCCTCCTGCAGACTCATCCGGCTTTTGGCGAACTCCTCCTGTTCGTTCTTCGCCCGCAGCAGGCGGCTCGTCAGCTCCGCTCCGCGAATCTGGATCTGCTCCTTCATGACAGTATAACGCTGCATCTTGGCCTTAGTATTCGCCTGCTCATTCAGCAGATCGATCAATTCCGCCTGTCCCTGCGCGATCTCCTGCTCCAACGTCGCCACCTGCGCCGCCGTGGACATTGCCTGCCGCTCGTCCTCCTGTTCCTTATTCACAGCCTCCTTCAGCATTAGACGCAGCTCTTCCTGACTCTCCTTCGCCAGCTCATAATCCTTCCGGCGCGTCTCCATTTCATGCTCAATCACATGGATTCGTCCAAGGAAATGCTCGTCATTGCTCTGCGCCGAGCGTATCTGTTCTCTCAGCAGATCCACCTGACTCTCCAGCTGCTGACGCACGACCTTTCCCTGTCCCAGCTGGGACTGCTTCTGCTCGATAGCCTGATTTAGCGCCTCAAGCTCTGTCTCCAGCTTCTCATAATCGATACGCGTCTGCTCCATCTGAGCCTTTGTCTCCTCCAGATCATGGTCGGAGATCTCCTGTTTTCGCGCAACCTCCTGCAGCTGACCTCCGGTTCGCTCCATGTCCATAAGAAACATATTAATATCCAGATGCTTTAGCTCTTCCCTTTTTTTCAGGTAGATCCTTGCCTTCTCCGACTGACGCTCCAGAGGACCGATCTGACGCGTGAGCTCTGACAGAATATCATTCACACGGGTCAGATTGCCCTCCTCACTCTCCAGCTTCTTCTGTGCTGTCAGCTTGCGCCTCTTGAACTTCACGATACCGGCCGCCTCATCAAATAGCTCTCGGCGTTCCTCCGGCTTACCGCTCAGGATCTTGTCGATCTGTCCCTGACCGATGATGGAATATCCCTCTTTACCGATACCCGTATCGTAGAACATCTCATTGATATCCTTCAGACGACAGTTCGTCCCGTTGATCAGATACTCGCTCTCCCCGGAACGGTAAAGACGTCTCGTGACCGTGACCTCTTCATAGTCCACCGGAAGCTGATGATCTCCGTTATCCAGCGTGATAGAAACCATGGCAAACCCCAGAGGCTTGCGATTCTCTGTTCCCGCGAAAATAACATCCTGCATATTTCCGCCACGCAGCTGCTTAGCGCTCTGTTCGCCCAAAACCCAGCGTACCGCATCCCCGACATTACTCTTACCGCTACCATTGGGGCCGACAATACCCGTGATTCCGTTGTGAAACTGGAATTTCATCTTATTGGCAAAGGATTTAAAGCCCTGTATCTCAATGCTTTTTAAATACATAATCTCCTGTCTGTCCTTTCAGCGCGATGATCGTCCGGTAAGCCGCCTGCTGCTCTGCGCTCTTCTTTGTGCGTCCGCTTCCCTTCTCAAAGCCCTTTTCACCGATAAACAATTGTACCACGAAGGTCTTATCATGATCCGGACCTTCCTCTCCGATCAAATGATAGGACATGGTCTCGCCCTTGAATCGGCTCTGTACCAGCTCCTGCAGGATAGTCTTGCTATCATAAAAGAGTTTTTTATTCTCAACGTCATTTAAAATAAAACGCTCTACGAATTCTTTTGCATTAGCAAAACCACCATCAAGATAAATTGCTCCGATCAATGCCTCCATAGCGTCCGATACGATGGAATCTCTCTTTCTGCCTCCGGTCAGCTCTTCTCCCTTTCCCAGTCTCAGAAAGCTTCCAAGCTCTATGTCCGCTGCACACTGCGCCAGTGTCGGCTCGCATACGATACTGGCACGAAGCTTCGTCATCTCTCCCTCCGGCAGCGTCGGATAATTTTTAAACAAAAACTCACTGCTTGCCAGCTCTAAGACTGCGTCTCCCAGAAACTCCAGACGTTCATTGTCCTTGATTCCCTTCAGACGGCACTCATTTGCAAATGAGCTGTGACGCATCGCATTCTCCAGAAGCTCATGATTTCTGAAATGAAATCCGATCATCTTCTCCAATTCCTTAACATCTCTCATTACAACTTCTCCTTACTTCACGAAAAAGGGTGCTTCATAAGCACCCTTTGCTCTCTTCTCTGTAAATATGATTCTTAATTCAGTGCATTCTTAATCGCTTCAGCAGCATCACCGACGGAAACAATCTTCTCAGCCTCTTCATTTGAAATCTCGATATCAAACTCCTCTTCAATGCCCATAATAATCTGGAATACATCCAGAGAATCTGCACCGAGATCATCCACGAATGTCGTGTCCGGATGGATCTCATTCGCATCCACGTTCAATACCTCTGCAATAATCTGCTGTAACTTTTCAAACTCCATTACGGTTCCTCCTGTTTCTTTTCAATGATTAGATTTTCTTTTATCTTCGCATTAATCTGCTGCTGTGTAAACTGTACACACTGCGCGATCGCATTCTTGATTTCACCACTCTTTGCACTTCCATGGGTCTTCACTACCAGACCGTTCAATCCGAGCAGCGGCGCCCCTCCGTACTGTGTCGCGTCAAACGCCTTCAGGGTCTCCTTCAATGCCGGCTTCACCAGCAGCGCTCCCACCTTGGAACGCGTATTGGTCATCATACCATTCTTGATCATCGTCATCATGGTCTTCCCGACACCCTCATAGAGCTTCAAAATCACGTTCCCCACAAAGGCCTCACAGACGACCACATCACATACTCCTGCCGGAATATCTCTCGCCTCAACATTACCGATAAAGTTGATATCCTCACACTTCTTCAGTAATGGAAACGTCTCCTTCACCAAAGCATTGCCCTTCTCTTCCTCGGCACCGATATTCACCAGTCCTACGCGCGGATTTTTCACGCCCATGACATTCTCCATATAAATGGAACCCATCTTCGCGAACTGCACCAGATGTGACGCTCTGGCATCTACATTAGCTCCGCAGTCGATCAGAAGCGCTACGCCATGCTCTGTCGGAATCAAAGGAGCAAGCGGCGGTCTCTCGATCCCGCGAATCCTGCCGACAACCAGCTGACCTCCCACCAGAACTGCACCTGTACTTCCGGAAGAAATAAAAGCATCCGCTTCTCCCTGTTTTACAAGCTTCATGCCTACTACCATGGAAGAATCCTTCTTGCGTCGGATCGCATTCACCGGCGGTTCTCCCATCTCTATCACTTCACTGGCGGGTATGACACGAATCCGTCCCTCCGGAATCTGATATTGCTTCAACTCCCGCTGTATGACCTCTTCCTGACCTACCAGCAGGATCTCAATATCCTCTCTCTCCTTCACTGCCTCTGCTGCAGCCTTGATCGGCTGTGACGGAGCATTGTCTCCCCCCATTGCATCCACAACGACTCTGATGATTTGCTTCATGTCTCATCCTCCTCTGTAGCCTATTGCTATCATACAAGACATCTATCTAAAAATCAAGAAGAAAGAATGCTTCCGTCTTACTTTCTATATGACGAAAAAAAGACTCTCCGTTCTCCCGGAGAGTCCATCTGAATCATCTTAAGCTTCCTGAGCGACGATCTCTTTCTTGTTGTAAGTTCCGCAGTTCTTGCAAACTCTGTGAGACATCATCAGTTCGCCGCACTTGCTGCACTTTACAAGATTCGGAGCTACCATTTTCCAGTTTGCTCTTCTCTTGTCTCTTCTTCCCTTAGAAGATTTATTCTTCGGACAGATTGACATGGTTACACCTCCTTAAATTTGTTAAAGATTTGCTGGATCTGTGCCATCCTCGGATCTAAATCAGTAGGAGTGCAGCTACACTCGCCATGATTCAAATTGGTTCCGCATGTATTGCAAAGCCCTTTGCAGTCCTCACGGCACAACACCTTCGATGGCCAACTCACCAGTATCTCTGAACAGATAAGCTGATCCACATCCAGATGATATCCTTCGATAAAACTCATTTCGTCCAATATCTCCTGACGTTCTTCCTCCGTCTGCTTCATATCCACGTCTCTCTCAAACTGCAGTGCAAACGGAACTCTCACATCCTCAAGACACCGGTCGCAGGGAACACAAAGCGTAAGCTCCATCATCCCCGAAATATGCAACTCCCTGTCTCCCATGTTCTGTATCCTCAAGGAAACCGGATCTTTGCTCACGATAGGAAAAACTCCGGATATCGATTCAAAAGAAGTCAACTCCGTATCCACATCCATCTGTATCACTTTTCCGTCGTCCTGTAATACTCCGTGTAAGTCAATCAGCATGATGCCCTCCTATCCACACTTGACTATTATAACCATCGACCATTCGTTTGTCAATCATAAAAATCGCATTTACATAACTTTTTTCAAGAACAAATACCCCGTCACATGACGAGGTATCTGTACTCTGATCTTATACTTCTATATAACCGTTCTTATACTACCAAGAAGAACTTCACAAGGAAGATCAGGGAAATGATATAAGTCAGCGCTGATACATCCTTCGCCTTTCCGGTAAATACCTTCAGAACGCTGTAGGAGATCAGTCCGAGGCCGATACCATGTCCGATAGATCCTGAGATCGGCATTGCGATCAACATCAGAGCCAGCGGAAGAACCTGATCGATCTGTGTAAAGTCGATGTTCTTCAGACCGCCGAGCATCAGCACGCCTACATAGATCAGTGCGGAAGAAGTCGCTGCTGCCGGAATGATTGCCGCAATCGGAGCGATAAACATGCATGCCAGAAACAGGATCGCTGTAGTGATCGCTGTCAGACCGGTACGTCCGCCGGCCTCCACGCCTGCTGCGGACTCTACAAAGGTAGTAACCGTAGAGGTACCTGTTGCGGCACCTACTACCGTACCGATCGCATCAGACATGAGCGCTTCCTTCATGTTCGGCATATTGCCCTCTTTATCGAGCATGCCGGCCTTGGAGGCTGTACCAACCAGAGTTCCGATCGTATCGAACATATCGATGATGCAGAAGGTGATCACCAGTGTGATCATGGTAAACCAGCCGACCTGCATAAAGCCCGCAAAGTCAAACTTCAGGAAGGTAACATCCATCATATCCTTCACCGGAGGAACAAAGGATGCTCCCTGCAGTCCCGCAAACGGATTCGTGTGAAGGAACATAGCCTCGCCTGCCCAGTAGATCACGCAGGCTACCAACATTCCAAGAAGCACTGCTCCGTTGATTCCCTTATGTGCAAGAACCAGAATGACGAAAAGTCCTACCAGCATCGTCACAACCGTCAGAACCATCGTTGCATATCCGCTTCCCATAGTATCACGTGCAACACTCGGAGTCAGCGCACCGAAGAAATCACGCATAACATAGAACGGGCCTCCGGTCTCGGAATATACGCCCGCATTAGAACCAAGACCGATATTCATCAGCATCAGACCGATTGCCGGAGAGATACCCATACGAACGCCCAGCGGAATCGCATCTACGATCTTCTCACGGATGTTCAGAATAGAGAGTACGATAAATACAATACCCTCGATCAAAATGATGCAGAGCGCAGAGCGGAAGGAATCCACATAGCTCATACCGGTCAGTGCTGCAATATTTGCAACTACAACCGCAAAGAAGCTGTTCAGGCCCATACCGGGAGCCATTGCGAACGGCTTATTTGCCAGAAATGCCATTGCGAACATACCTACTGCAGATGCCAGACAGGTTGCCATAAATACTGCATTCCAGAGTTCCTGACCATTTGCACCGAAACCGGTTAATAGATTCGGATTCAGGGCAATGATATATGCCATGGTCATAAAAGTGGTAAGACCTGCCAGCAGCTCTTTGCGAACCGTGGTCCCATTTTCACGCAATTTAAATAATTTTTCCATAATTCTTCTCTTTCTTATCATGTGATTTAATTAAGGCTGTTTCACAGACCGCACATAGGTTATGCGGTCTGTATCCTGATTTTTAAACGAGAGCTACCGTCTCACGGCAGATCGCGAGCTCCTCGTTGGTCGGGATCACCGCTACCTTCACCTTAGAATCCGCAGTGGAGATCACCTTATCCTCGCCGCGCTGCTTGTTTGCCTCAGTATCCAGAGAAATTCCGAGATATCCGAGATATCCGAGCACCTTCTCGCGCACGATACCTGCGTTCTCACCGATACCTGCGGTAAATGCGATCGCGTCCACGCCGTTCATAGCTGCAACATAGGAGCCGATGTACTTCGCTACTCTGTAGCAGAATACCTCCATTGCATTTTCTGCAAACTCGTTGCCGTCGTTCATAGCGTCTTCCAGATCGCGGAAGTCGCTGGACAGCTCCTTGGAGAGACCGAATACGCCGGATTTCTTGTTCAGAACGTTCATCACGCCTGCGATATCCAGATTTTCCTTCTTAGCAATAAACTCCATGATCGCCGGATCGATATCACCGGAACGGGTTCCCATTACCAGACCCTCAAGCGGAGTCAGACCCATGGAGGTATCTACGCATTTGCCGTTTTGTACAGCGCTGATAGATGCGCCGTTTCCGAGATGCGCCACGATGATCTTGGAATCGTTCAGATCCAGTCCGAGGAACTCAGCTGCATGCTTGGAAACAAAGCTGTGAGATGTGCCGTGGAAGCCGTAGCGTCTCACTGCATACTTCTCATAATACTCATACGGAAGTCCGTACAGGAATGCTTTTTTCGGCATGGTCTGATGGAAAGCCGTATCAAATACGCCAACCATCGGTACGCCCGGCATCAGCTCCTTGCAGGCATTGATACCGATCAGGTTCGCCGGATTGTGCAGCGGAGCCAGATCATTACACTCCTCTACTGCCTTCATAACCTCATCCGTAATCACTACGGAGCTTGCGAACTTCTCTCCGCCATGTACGATTCTATGTCCTACTGCGTTTACCTCTGAAAGACTTGCGATCGCTCCGGTCTTGTCATTTACCAGAGCATCCAGTACCATCTGGATCGCTTCCTTATGAGTCGGCATCGGAGCTTCTGTGATCTCTTTGTCCAGTCCGCTCTTCTGGTAAACCAGTCTTCCATCGATACCGATTCTTTCACAGAGACCCTTTGCCAGTACCTCTTCGCTCTCGGAGTTGATCAGCTGATATTTCAGAGAAGAACTTCCGCAGTTAATTACTAATACATTCATGATTCTACCCTCCAAATTTAATAGCTTATTTATCCTCTGCCTGACACTGTACGGCAGTGATGGCAACTACGCCGACGATATCTTCCGCAGAGCAGCCGCGGGAAAGATCGTTCACCGGCTTTGCAATACCCTGTGTTACAGGACCGTAAGCCTCTGCCTTAGCCAGTCTCTGCGCCAGCTTGTAACCGATATTGCCTGCATCCAGATTCGGGAAGATCAGGACGTTTGCCTTACCTGCCACATCACTGTTCGGAGCCTTGGAAGAACCAACGCTCGGAACGATTGCTGCGTCAAGCTGCAGCTCGCCGTCCAGCTTCAGATTCGGGTTCTGTTCCTTTGCGATTCTGGTAGCCTCTACCACCTTGTCTACCAGCGCATGCTTTGCACTTCCCATAGTAGAGTGAGAAAGCATAGCCACGATCGGCTCCTCCTGAACGAGCAGCTCAAAAGACTCTGCGGAAGATGCTGCGATTGCTGCCAGCTCTTCCGGATTCGGATCCTGTACCAGTCCGCTGTCACCGAATACGAATGCGCCGTTTGCGCCGTACTCGCAATCCGGAACTACGATCAGGAAGAATGCAGATACAAGCTTTGTACCCGGCTTTGTCTTCAGGATCTGCAGACACGGTCTGAGTGTATCAGCGGTAGAATGACAAGCGCCGGAAACCATACCGTCTGCATCGCCCATCTTTACCATCATAACGCCATAATACAGATACTGGTTCAGAAGAATCTCCTTAGCCTGCTCCGGGGTCATGCCCTTTTTGCTTCTAAGCTCAACCAGCTTGTCAATGTAACCTTGGGTCTTCTCGGAGGTAGCCGGATCTACGATCACTGCACCTGTCAGATCCAGACCTTCGCTTCCATTCTTAACAGCCTCTTCGCTGCCTACCAGTACAACATTGGCAACGCCCTCTCTCAGAATCTGAGCAGCCGCTTCCAGTGTTCTGCGATCCTCGGTCTCCGGAAGAACGATCGTCTTCTTATTGTTTCTTGCTCTCTCCTTGATTACGTCAATAAATCCCATGATTCTTTGACTCCTTTCCTGTTTTCATTTAGTATCTGCTGCCTCTGCGCCGCGCGCCAGACGCACCTGCTTTCATTATAATCTCATCACTTCCATTTTTCAACATAGAATCCTACGGAAAAATGTATTTTTTCCAATGCCGATCGGCTAAAAATGTTGAAAAACCGTATTTCCGGTGATAGACTGGTTTCTTAGAAATGAAACTAATACAGGAGGAGGACGCATCAAATGAAAATCGCAGGAATTATCGCAGAATATAATCCTTTTCACAACGGACATGCCTATCAGATACATGAGCTTCGCCGTCTCACCGGCGTCGATCATGTCGTTGTTGCCATGAGCGGAGATTTTGTGCAGCGCGGAGAGCCTGCCATCACAGATAAGTTTGTCCGCGCAAAAGCGGCTCTCTCCTGTGGTGCGGATCTCATTCTGGAGCTGCCGACCGTCGCTTCCACCGCAAGTGCGGAGTATTTTGCCTCCGCGGCAGTGGCTCTGCTGCAGTCTCTGGGCTGCGTTGATCTTCTGTGCTTCGGGGCCGAATGCGAGGATCTGTCGGCGCTCGTGCGCATTGCCGATATTCTGATTGAGGAACCCGAATGCTATCGTACAGCGCTGACGCATGCGCTGGCGCAGGGAATCGCCTTTCCCGCCGCAAGGGTTCAAGCGCTTCGTCTCCTTCTGTCCGAGGAGGACACGACCCTGCTTTCCTCCCCAAACAACATTCTCGCCGTGGAATATCTCAAGGCGCTGAAACGTCTGGAGCAATCCGGGCTTTCGGTACCGACGCCGTTTTTGATTCCCCGCAGAGGCAGTGGCTATCATCATGCAGCTCTGGATCACCCCTTTGCCTCCGCCACTGCGCTTCGCAGATCTATCCAACGTTCGTATATCTCATCCTCTGTGGACAGCGACATATCCGAGGAACGGCTGCTATCTGAGCTGAGTCCTTATATGCCTTCAGACGCTCTATCTGTTCTCAGGGAAGCGTTACACAGCTCCCCACCCGTGTGTCTGAATGATTTTTCTTCCATGCTGCATTATCAGCTGCTCATGTCCGCAGACCCGGACAGGTACTGTCGTTATTTTGACGTTCCGGATGCTCTGGCACACAGAATCCGGAAGCTGCAAAAGGATCTGACCGATTTGGAGTCTTTTGTCGGTCTGCTGAAGACGCGCAATCTCACCGAGCTGACGGTACGCAGAGCACTGATTCATATACTGCTGCAGCTTTCACCGCTCCCCGCTGTCAGTCCCGGTCCTTCCGGTAGTACCCTGCTCCCTCTTATTTTTTCAGAAATTCTCTATGCCAGAGTGCTGGGATTTCGTAAGGAGCACGCTGCGATACTGACCCGCATAAAAAAAGAAGGACATCTGCCGCTCATTTCGAAAACGGCCGACGCCCAATCCATTATTTTTTCTTATGAAGCATATACTTCCTCTCAGAAGGAGCATTGCTGGCATCTCTTTTCGGAAACCAGACGCGCAAGCGCCGTTTACCACAGCATTGCGGCTGTGCAGACACACGCTGCCTTCACAGAGGAAACACTTCCGATTCTGTTACTTTAATTTTAAATGTCTGCGGGGATCATACTTTTTCAAGGTCTCAAACATGACATTGAACCGCTTCTGCTCATCCATGGTAAGTCTTCTGAACCCTGCGATTCTCTGTACACCGGATTTATAAAGCTTACCCATGGAGGCAAATGCATTTTCCATATTTTCTCTTGAAAATCTCGCACGTTCCTCCGCGATCATTGCTCCGGCACTCTGCGTCTTATCCTGAATCGAATTCACAAAGCTATCCATATGTGTGTTCAGGCTCTCTTCCATTGCAATGATGGTGCGCTCAAAATTGCTGAGAGCGGACACTGTAAGCGTCAGATCCATCATCATAATTCCCATGAAAATCAATGATAAAAGCTCCATAATAATGGGAGGCACCGGATCCAGCGCCCTGTGCGTCAGGGGCGCTACCCCATATACTACGATCAGACCCGCCACGCCGAAGCCGATGGAGCAGGGCAGACAGACTCTTCCGTGAATATTCAGCGGCATATTACTGTAATCCCACCAGTATGCATGAAATTTCTTCTCCAGCGCCCAAGAGGTCACATATTCTAATACAATACTTCCCAAAAATGAGATGATAAATATCTCCCACCATGCATATCCCCGTGACGCAATGCCGGGGCTATCCACGATCGCCGTGATCGCCACTGCGCCGACGCCGTAAATGGGGCATACAGGACCGTAAAGAAAGCCGCGATTTTCCCATTTTCCGTGCCTGATCGTGCAGTATATCGTCTCATAGATCCAACCCAGCACACTGAATAACACAAAATATACAAAATATCTACTGATCCACATAGGCATTAATTCTTGAAGCTGTGAATCGGCGCCGGGATTCTTCCGCCACGATTTACAAACGCTTCGCAGGAAAACTGATTTACCGGCATGATCGGGGCATAGCCCAGCAAGCCGCCAAATTCTACCATCTCTCCGACCCCCTTACCGATGACCGGTATCACACGTACAGCCGTAGTCTTCTGGTTGATCATACCGATCGCCATCTCGTCCGCAATAATGCCTGCGATCGTCGTCGCCGGAGTATCTCCCGGAATCGCGATCATATCCAGCCCGACCGAACACACACAGGTCATGGCTTCCAGCTTCTCCATCGTCAATGCACCTGCCTTGACCGCATCAATCATTCCCTGATCCTCGCTGACCGGAATAAACGCGCCGCTTAGACCTCCCACATAGGAGGATGCCATGACGCCGCCCTTCTTCACCTGATCGTTCAGCAGCGCCAGCGCCGCCGTAGTACCGGGTGCGCCGGCATATTCCAGACCGATCTCGCACAGAATATCCGCTACGCTGTCACCGATCGCCGGAGTCGGTGCCAGAGAAAGATCCACGATACCGAAAGGAATACCCAGCATTCTGGACGCCTCCTGTGCTACCAGCTGTCCGACACGCGTTACCTTAAAGGCAGTCTTTTTGATCGTCTCACAGAGAACCTCGAAGTTCTCCCCACGCACCTTTTCCAATGCACGCTTCACAACGCCGGGACCGCTGACACCCACATTAATAATAGCGTCCGCCTCCGTCACACCATGAAATGCCCCTGCCATGAAAGGATTGTCATCCGGCGCGTTGCAGAATACCACCAGCTTTGCGCATCCGAGAGAATCATTCTCTTTCGTATACTCTGCCGCCTGCAGAACCACGTCTCCTAACAGACGCACTGCATCCATATTGATGCCGCACTTGGTAGAGCCTACATTTACCGAACTGCAGACACGCTCTGTCTTTGCCAATGCCTGCGGGATGGAACGGATCAGCAGCTCGTCTCCTGTCGTCATCCCCTTGCTTACCAGCGCGGAATAGCCTCCGATAAAATTCACTCCTACCTCTTTCGCAGCCTTATCCAGCGTGCAAGCCAGCGTTACATAATCCTCCGACGTCCTGCATGCGCTTGCACCGACCATAGCAATAGGCGTCACCGAAATACGCTTATTTACGATTGGAATACCGTATTCCCGCTCGATCTCCTGTCCGGTCGCTACCAGATTCTTCGCCAGACGGGTGATCTTCTCATATACCTTGCGGTTCACCACCTCCAGATCCGTATCAATACAATCCAGCAGACTAATACCCAGCGTGATGGTACGCACGTCCAGATTCTCCTCGGAAATCATCTTGTTGGTCTCGTTAACTTCGAATATGTTGATCATAATACTACCTCATTTCGATTCGTCTTATTTGCATAATCATTTGCATGCTTACGTATAAACGTATAGGTTTTTGGATTTGATAATTTTCTAAATTTCATACGAAAAATATCGTAGTACGCGCGCATACATCCGAAAACCTCTATTCTTCCCCCACTTCAGATTCGATGCATCATGTCAAAGATTTCTTCATGCTGGCACATAATAACGACACCGATTTGATCTCCGACTTCTTTGAGCTCCGCAGACAGCGCTCCGAATTCCTTAGACGCATTCGCGGTGTCTGTCACCATCATCATATTAAAGAACCCGTCTACGATGGTCTGTGAAATATCAAGAATGTTCACATTGTTCTGCGCAAGATAGGTACATACCTTCGCAATGATTCCTACAGTATCCTTTCCAACTACGGTAATAATTGTCTTTTTCATAGCCTCTCCTTTTCCTGTGTTTATAAAATGACCGGACAACTCACTTCACTCCGTCCCGCTACCTGAATTCGAAAATCACTCGCTTTGTAGGGATTGTCCCCCAAGGTCACCTCCGAGCATACCGTCTCATAGGCCAGCGCTTCATAATTGTTCTCACGGCTTAAATGACCAAGGAATATATGTTCCATCTGATCATGCAGAATCCTGCACAGCAGACGGCCGGCGTTCTCATTGGATAAATGCCCGCGATTTCCAAGAATGCGCTGCTTCAGGTAATAGGGATATCCTCCTACCTGCAGCATACGAATGTCATGATTTGCCTCCAGTAAAACTGCGTCCAGCTTCTGCAGATGAGCTACCGTTGTATCGTCATAAATACCGAGATCCGTAATGACTGCCGCCGATTTCCCGCCCGCATTCATACGATAGGCAACCGGCTCAGCCGCATCATGAGAGGTAGCGAAGGGATGAATCTCCACATCACCTATTGAAAAGGACTGTTCCGCCTGTATCTCGTGAAAAAGCTCCTCATCAACCTTCCCCAACTGCTTCATGTTCCGCAGCGCCTGTATCGTTCCTTTGGTAGCATAGATGGGAATGCCGTATTTTCTGGAAAGCACCCCCAGCCCCTTCACATGATCCGAATGCTCATGGGTGATCATGATACCATCTATATCTCTTCCGCAGCGATCCAGACTCTTCAGTCCGTTCTCCACCTGCTTTCCACTGATTCCGGCATCGATCAGCAGACTCGTCTGCTGTGTTCCGGTAAAAATACAGTTACCGTTGCTTCCGCTTGCTATACTACAAAAAACCATATATCTTCAATCCTCTGTCAATTTGCTCATATGTATTTTCTAAAATATCACTGCTGTTGTCAACCACAAATTGGCACGCCCTGCGAAATTCACTGTCCGACTTCTGGTTCTGCAATATCCCGGCTATTTTTTCCATAGAATAGCCTCTGGATTCCATAAGACGTCTGGCGCGCACCGATTCGCGAACATAGATATACCAGATACCGTCACAGACCTTTTCGTAGTGCTCCTCCAGAAGAAGTGCCGCCTCCAGAACCACCAGAGCACGCTCCCCACAGGCACGCTCCCCTGCGATTTCCCCATCCACATAGGATCTCACTTCAGGATGCACGATCGCGTTCAGTGCCTTCAGCCGCAGCGGATCTTCAAATACGATTCCGCCGAGTACACGTCGGTCAATGCTTCCATGCGCCGTCAATATCTCTTTTCCGAACTCCCGCACGATCTTCTCATAGCAGGGCTGTCCCGGCTCCATCAGCCTGTGTGCAACCGCATCCAGTTCCATGATTCTGGCGTCGTATCGCCTTTCCAGATAATTCAGGATCGTACTTTTTCCCGCACCGACTCCGCCGGTAATGCCAAGTATCTTAGTGTGCTTCATACCAGTTACTTCCTATATTCAAATCAATCTCCATTTTCACAGCGAGATCTACCGCACCGATCATCTCCTCACGGAGAATATGCTCCACCTGCGTCGCCTCCTCTTTAGGAGCTTCCACCAACAGCTCATCATGAACCTGAAGGATCAGCTGTGCCCGGAGCCCCTCTTTCTTCAGACGTTCATTCACCCGAATCATGGCGATCTTGATAATATCCGCCGCAGTTCCCTGAATCGGAGAATTCATCGCCACACGTTCTCCGAAAGAACGCTGCATGAAATTCCCGGACTTCAGCTCCGGCACGGGACGGCGTCGTCCAAAGAGCGTATCGACATATCCCTGCTCCTTTGCCGTCTCCACCGCACGATCCAGAAATTCCTTCACCTTAGGATAGGTCTGGAAATACCTCTCGATATATTCCGTTGCCTCCTTACGCGAAATATTCAGATCCTGAGAAAGACCAAATGCGCTGATTCCGTAAACAATACCGAAATTTACCGCCTTCGCATTTCTTCTCTGCAGCTCCGTCACCTCGTCGAACGGTATATGAAACACCTGCGAAGCCGTCATTCTATGAATATCCTGTCCTTTGCGGTAAGCTTCGATCAGCGCCTCATCTCCTGCCATAGCCGCCAGTACCCGCAGCTCGATCTGGGAATAGTCTGCATCGATAAATACCTCACCCTGCGCCGGTATGAATACCTTTCTCAGCAGGCGGCCAAGCTTTGTGCGGATCGGTATATTCTGCAGATTCGGTTCTGCGCTGCTGATTCGCCCCGTAGCCGTGATCGTCTGATGAAAGATTCCGTGGATCCTGCCGTCCCCGGCAATAAAGCCGGCCAATCCGTCCGCATAGGTGGATTTCAGCTTCGTCACCTGACGATAATCCAGAATCTTGGAGACGATGGGATAGTCCGGCGCCAGCCTGTCAAGCACATCCGCAGCCGTAGAGTAACCGCTCTTCGTCTTTTTTCCTCCGGGAAGTCCCAGCTTTTCGAACAGGATCACTCCCAGCTGCTTCGGTGAATTAATATTAAACACCTCCTGCGCTTCCTGATAGATCTCCTGCTCCAACGCCGCAATACGCTCTCCCAGCTCTCTGCCATATTCTGCCAGCTCGTCCGAAGCCACCCGGATTCCCACTCTCTGCATATCATAGAGCGTGTACACCAGCGGCATCTCGATCTCTTCATACAGTTTTTTCATTCCCTGCTCCTGCAGCTTCTCCAGAATCACCGGCATCGCCGCATACGCGGTATATGCGAGATAGCATCCATATTGTATTGCCTTTTTTTCTGACTCTTCTTCTGCAAAAGCCTTCGAAAGCGCAAGCTTCCCGATCAGCTCCTGACGCCCCGGAATCATCTGTCCCGCATAATCCTTTGCGATGTCCTCACAGGGATAGCTTCCCTTCAGCGGGTTCAACAGATACGCGCCGATGACCGCATCTCTCACCTTTTCACGATCCTGCGCTGAAATCTTCACCCAGTCAAGATGCTCCTTCAGATCCAGCGTAGAGACGTTCGCTCCGTCAGCAATCAGCTCTGCAAGCTTCTCCTGCAGATATCCGGCAGTCAAAAATCCCTGCACCGGAAGGAAACAGATCTGCTCCTGTCCCCAGCACAGCGCCAGACCATACATCCGCTCTTCCTGTGCAAGAACAGCAAAGCCAAAGCTTTCTGCCTTCTTCACCTTGGCAAAGCATGCATCTGCCTCTGCAAATTCCGTGATCGTCCGAAAGCTCTCTTCCATACGATTGCCCCCCATATCCTGTGTGAAACGGGAAAGCAGATTTTTAAATTCCAATCTCTTAAATAACTGAAAGGCTTCCGGCGTATACAGATCCGTCAACCGCGCCTGCTCCATATCCAGCGTAAAGGGACTCTCAATGTTGATCGTTGCCAGCGTCTTTGACAGCTGTGCAAGCTCGTAGTGCTCCCGCAGAGACTCTCTGGCCCGGTTCGGCTTGATCTGCTCCACGTGCTCATAAGCATTCTCAATGCTGCCATACTCGACCACGATCTTCGTTGCCGTCTTCTCACCGACCCCGGGGATACCGGGAATGTTGTCTGAAGAATCCCCCATCAAGGCCTTCAGCTCAATGATCTGCTGCGGAGTCACCTGATATCGCTCCACCACCTCTTTTGTATGATAGTCCTCAATCTCCGTCCTGCCGCCCTTTGTCTTGGGAATACGAATCATGATCCGATCCGTAGCCAGCTGCAACAGATCCCGGTCTCCGGAAACCACAGAAACGATCAGACCGTCCTTCTCCGCCTTCTTAGCCACCGTACCCAGCAGGTCGTCCGCCTCGTAGCCCTCCAGCATCATCAGCGGCACCTGCATTGCCGTCAGTACCTCCTTGATCACCGGTACCTGCTCCCGCAGCTCCGGCTGCATGGGCTTGCGTGTCCCCTTATATGCGTCATACATCTTATGTCGAAAGGTCGGCGCCTTCAAATCAAAGGCCACCGCAAAATAATCCGGCTTTTCTTCATCCAGAATTTTAAAAATAATATTCAGGAATCCATACACTGCATTGGTATGCAATCCCTCGGAATTCGTAAGCTCCGGCACACCATAAAATGCCCGGTTTAAAATACTGTGTCCGTCGATCAATACCAGTTTTTCACTCATTGTCCGCCTCCCGTTTCTTCCGTTTTTAATGCTGCCTCTGTCTCAGGTATCTTCACGATCACCTGTCGTTTGCGGTTCGTCTCCGGCTCCGTCTGTTCCTCTTTTGTCTCAGACATCTCCGTCACAACGATCATCTCTGTCTCCTCCGGCTCCTTTGCCAGAAAACGATAGAGCGTTGTCTCCTCAAATCCTCCTCTGAGCGCCGCCTCTGCGGAGCTGACCAGAAACAGCACAGCCAGTACTGCCGTAACGATCCTGAATGCTCTGCTCACAAACGTAACCATATTTCGTCGCTCGATCTGCGCCTTTCCACGTTTCAGATCACGCTCCAGCATCTCCTTGATATTAAAGGAACCCTGATCGTCCTGATCCAGCGTCTCCAACGCATAATAAATCGTAAAATAGACCTCCAGCTCCTCACTGCAAGTCTTACATGTCTGAATATGCTCAATAAAGTCCTCCATCTCGTCCGGCTTCAGCTGTCGTTCAATGTAAGGCATGATCTTCTGCTGTGCGGTCTTACAGTCCACGAAAATCCCTCCTGAGTCATAGATATCTACAAAAACATAGATATGCAAACAGGGGAATGGAGAGCAGCTTCAGCTCAACCATTCCCCTATCTTTATCATTTGTAACTGCCGGCAATGGGACTTGAACCCATACGTGGTTGCCCACAACAGATTTTGAGTCTGCCTCGTCTGCCATTCCGACACGCCGGCATTCGGTTAACCAACCGAATGCTATTCTAGCATATGTTCATCTATTTTGCAAGCATTTTATATCATAAGATTCTCAGAAAAAATCTTTCAATCTGTGAGACACGTCGCTCAGATGATTGTAGTCGAGAATATGATAGGTCTTCAGTGACTCCTCTGCGTCTGCCTCCCCATACCGTACTCTGCTGCCGTCCGCGCTCATCACCATGTTTGCTGTCAGCGCCGGAAACTGCTCCCTAAGCTTCGTCAGAAATTCCTGATACTGTGTTTGGGGTATCCCGGCCTTTTCAAACAGCAGCCCCGAAAGATAGTTCAGACTGATGGCATCCACCTGCTCTTCTTCGATATCAAAGTTCGCCCACATCACGAAAGGTACTATGTAATTGTCAAAATAGACCTCATCATTTCCTTCCCGCTCCTGTCCGGTCAGCTTAAGGATCGTATTCGTGATATAATCCGATGGCTGATGATCTCCAAACATCAAAAGGATCGTATCCTCCTCCTGTTTTTCAAAATAATGTACCAGCGCTTCAAAGGCGCGATCCGATTCCAGAATCAAGGTCAGATACTTCTCGGCAGCACGCACACCGGTGGTCTTGTTGGTGAGATCCGTCAGATGCACCTGTTCCTCAAAGCCATCCACATCCTTACTGTAGCCCCCGTGGTTCTGCATGGTCACCTCAAAGGTAAACATCGGTGCTTCCTTCTGCTCATACTGTTCAATGATCTTCTGAAATGCGGAATTGTCACTGATATATTTGCGGATCAGCTGCGGGTTCTCAAACTCATCTCTAAAGGTGGCCGTGTCAAAGCCAAGCCACGGATACACCTTATCACGACACCAGCCGGAAGCAAGATAGGGATGGATCGCGTGCGTCTCATAGCCCAATCCGTTCAGATAGGTGGCGATGCTCGGCATATCTGCTTTGATATACTGCTGATAGGGAACACTGCCTGCCGGAAGAAACGCCATGGTATCGCCTGTCAAAAACTCGTATTCCGAATTTGCCGTATTTCCGCCCTTCACGGAAACGTAGCAGTTCCCCTTCACGGTATTCTCCTGCAGGGATCGGATAAACGGCATATAGTCTATATCCGTCTCAAAATCTCCGAACACCGACAGATCCGAAAAAGCTTCATTCATGATCACGATCACATTCGGCAGCTTCTCGATATCCTGTGCCGTCCTGTCGTGATCGCTCTGAGCGTTAGGCTTTGCTGCGCCATCCTGCAACTGCTGTGCGATCTCCTGCGCTGCTGCCGGAGAGTATCCATCCGGCTTTTCCACATACAGATATTTCATGTTGCGCAGAAACCCTGCGGTGAGCCCGTTGTTGCGATACAATACATTTGGAGTAAATAAGGTGGTGTCAAGACCGAAGAACTTCACCGCCTCATCCGTGGCGATCCCCTTGGTATATCCGAAAATACACAGCCCCGCCAGTATCAATCCCGCAATCCGCAATAATATCCGGTGCGTTTTTGATCTGCCTGCTTCCCGTACCGCAGCCACCTCCGCCATCTCTGCCGCTTCCTGCCCGGAGGATACGCCGCGTCGTCTGAATATACATTTCAGCTCCGTCCGGCTCCCCAGATACAGCAAACACAGAAATCCCAGAATCACCCAGAGCAGACGGGGCGACAGCTTATATTCATAGTTGCCCGCCACGGACACTGCCGTTTTGAGAGAATACAGATCCCATGGAACGATCGGTGAGGAGCGAAAAGCCACCACAAAATAATTCACCAGACCGAAAAGCATGGGAACCAGCGTAGCCAAAGTATAGCCCCGGCTGCTGCTTCCCATCATAAACGTACATAAACAATACAGCAAATAGTAAAATACCATATTCAGCAAAAAAATCGGTACTGACAGATCCCACGGCACATGTGTGTAAAACTCCAGCAAACACAGCGCGATGATCGGAATCAGGATCAGCATAGCCAAATTGGCGATTCTCGAATTACACTTCCAATGCAAAAACTTTTTCATAGTATCACGCCTCAATGATGATGTACATGCTCATGTGTAAACAGATGATCCTGACAATATTCATAATTGCCATCACACTTTGAGCAGAAACGGAACTCCAGATGGTCTCCGTCCAGCTCTGTCCGTCCGCACACTGCACACTTATGCCGTGTGATTCTGCCATCTGATGACTTCGGACGCTCTCCCTGCGCACGCTGAACTGCCTTTCTGAAATCATGCCTGCGCTTCTGCTCCTTCGGAGAATAAGCTCTCACATTTCTCGACTGCAGGAAGAACAGGATAAAATTCAGCAAGGAGGCCACGATCACCACCTTGGTCACAATGCTTCCCTGTATAAACTGATACATCAGCATGGCTCCGTAAAGTACTCCCAGCCACTTGATCTTCACTGGAATAAAGAAGTACAGCAATACCTCCGCATTCGGAAAGCTCGCGGCAAACGCCAGAAAAATGGACATGTTGATGTAATACGTACTGAACGGTGTGCTGAATACTCCCGCAAACAGATTATAGGACCAGAAATGCTGCGGCTGCCCCATAGCAAAGTGCAGAATAAAGGAGGCAATCACCGTAAATATCACACCCGAAAAAATATAGACATTATATCGGAACGTGCCCCACTGATTTTCCAGAGAATTCCCGACGGAATAATAGAAAAACAGCATAATGATCGTAAAGAGATCCGGTCTGCTCGTGGGCGGAACCAGCAGCCACGTCAGCAGCCTCCAGATCTGTCCCCGCATGATATATCCCGGCTCCAGAGCCAGTGTGGACATCAGATTCGGTGAAAACAGCGAAATGATATATCCGACAATATATAATGCTATAATATACGCCGACAGATTGCGAATCGCGTACCTGCCGTATTTTCGTTCCATATTATTGAGAAATTTCATCAATTTAATCACCTGTGCCTTCTTTCGTTTCTTTTATGATCTTTCCTATTTTATAATTTTACGTCTCTTTTGTCAACGCAGCCAAAGAACTTTACAATCTTTTCACAATTCGCTATACTGTGTTTATGATTCTACTCAGGAGGCAACGTACCATGGCTGGTTCTACATTCGGCAACTATTTTAAAATCACGACTTGGGGTGAATCCCACGGCAAAGCGCTCGGCGTCGTCGTGGACGGCTGTCCCGCCGGCATTCCTCTCACAGAAGAAGATATTCAGAAATTCCTCGACCGCAGAAAGCCCGGACAGAGTCGTTATTCCACTCCCCGTAAGGAGGACGATCGTGTGGAGCTCCTCTCAGGCGTCTTTGAAGGACACACTACCGGCGCTCCGATTTCCATGATCGTATTCAATAAATCTCAGCGTTCTGCAGATTACAGCGAGATCGCCGGCTACTATCGTCCGGGTCATGCAGATTATACCTTCGATCTAAAATACGGCTTCCGCGACTATCGCGGCGGAGGACGCTCCTCTGCCCGCGAGACCATCGGACGTGTCGCCGCCGGAGCCATTGCCGTGAAGCTGTTAAACCGGCTTGGTATCGACTTTACCACGTATACACAGGCAATCGGTCCGGTATCGATCGATCCCGCAAGCTTCGATGCAGCGCAGATTCCATTGAATCCTCTGAACATGCCGGATGCTGCCGCTGCAGAGCGTGCCGCCGCCTATCTGGACGAATGCCGCAGCGCGCAGGATTCCTCCGGAGGTGTCGTGGAGTGTATCGTGAGCCATATGATCCCGGGACTCGGCGATCCCGTATTCGAAAAGCTCTCCGCTAATCTGGCGAAGGCTATCTTCTCCATCGGCGCTGTCAAATCCTTTGAGCTGGGCGATGGGCTTGCCGCTGCACGGGCGAGAGGCAGTGAGAACAACGACGCTTTTCGCTCCACCGAGGATGGTATTCGAAAAGCTACCAACCATTCCGGCGGCACTCTCGGCGGTATCAGCGATGGCAGCGACCTGCTCCTTCGCGTAGGTATCAAACCGACTCCTTCTATCTTTGCCACTCAGCAGACCGTGAATAAATCCGGTGAGCCCATCGAGATAAATATCAAGGGACGGCACGATCCCGTGGTAGTGCCAAGAGCCGTCGTCGTGGTCGAAGCCATGACCGCTCTGACCATTGTGGATGCGCTCTTTGCGAATATGCACGCGAAGCTGTCCTCCATTGAGAGCTTTTACGATCGCAGAGCATAGACTTTCAAATATTTGAAATAGTATACAAAATCGCAGTCAGATCTTCCTGTAGACACTGACTGCGGTTTGTTATTTACGGTGTTCCATTACAATTCCCAATTCCCTGCTCTGCATTTTCGCCATCTGCGCATATTCATCAGGACTGCCGTATTCCCGGCTCTATTTTCCCTTCATCCGGATCCCATGTGCGAATCACCTCAAGTCCCGTCAGCCCACACCCCTCATAAAAATCCCGCAGCGCCCGGCTGTTTTTAAAATATGCAAGATTTTAAGAGGTGATCGGAAGATTCATGGAGCGGTATGACGTAATGTTAAGATTCATCCTTTTTTGAAACCTCCATTCTCCTACGATCTGCGGACTGTAGCTGATGTCCGTCTGGTCAAAGACCCATGCCGCCCACAGCACTGTCAGAAGAAAAACAGAGTGAGAGCCACATTTCGATCCCTCTGGTCAAACCGGTAGATCGAAAATGCCGTCCTTTCGCGCAGCGTATAAGCATGGCTTTTCATCGATGCCGCGCTCTCCACAAAATCCTCTGCCGTCCAAGTGATTAAGATAGAAATAAATAGTTACTCTTCTTCCAGCTTCGAAATCAAAATACAATTCGGCGTATCGATCTTGATCGGCTTCCCCTTCATAACAATGATCTTCTTGTCATAATGTATCGTGAAAAACCGAATCTCATTCGACTCATGATTCAATGTGACCAGTGTTCGCTCGTCCGGAAATACCTCGATGTCCTTCGGATATTTACCACTGATAGGCAGCACACAGATTTGTGACAGCATACCGGTCTCCTGATCGATCTCATAGATCGCCACACTGTTCTCTCCTGCCGTAGATGTATAAAGATATCTTCCGCTGGGAGAAATGCGAAGCCCGGAGCTGGCGCATCCGATCTCATCCGGATCCATTCTGGGATCCACGGTCTGAATCAGTTCAAACTTCGGAATACTTCCACTCCCATCATATTCATATACCAGAATCTCATTGCTCAGCTCACAGTTTACATAGGCAAACCTTCCATCCTTGCTAAAACGTATCAGACGGGGGCCAGACTCCAGCTTGCAACGCACAATATCCAACAGCTTCAGCTTACCGGTCGTCGGATTGACCTTATAAATATTGATATGATCAATGCCACTATCCACCACGCAAAGGAACTTCCCCTCCGGTGTCGGCATCACACAGCTGATATGCGGACGGAAATTTCTCTCTGCGACGCTGAACAGTCCCTTGTGAAAAATCCCATCCATGACGCTTCCAAGTCTTCCGTCGCGGTGTGTATGCACTACCGTCACCTTACCATCATGCCAGCCTGCGACAAACAGGAACTTTCCTGCCTGATCTGTAGAGAGGAAGCACCCTCTCATCCCATCGATCCCTACCTTATTGATCGCTGTCAGATCGCCGGTCTTCGGATCAATCTTTAATACTTCCACGCCCTCATCCGCAATAGAATACAGATATTTCCCATTCGTAGACTTCGTCAGATGTGAGGCATTATTGACCGGCACTACCGCCCGCTCTGTCATGTATCCGTTCTCAATATCCAGATCATAAACATGTACGCCGACACTGCTTCCGTGTGTGTAGGTACCAACATATGCAACGTATTTTTCTTTCGCCATTGCCATACATCCTTTCCGTAAAAAAGTTATTTTTATCATACCATACACCACGGTTTTTGTTAACCTTATTTTTTCACGGTCACCTTTATTTTGAAGGTCTTCTTTCCGGAATGCACGGTAATCGTCGTCTTTCCAGCCTTCTTGGCTGTAATAACTCCTTTATTGTTTACCGTCGCCACATTTTTATTCGAAGAAGCATACGTCACTTTTTCCTGCGATGTAATCGGGGACAGCCTCTTATGCTTCCCTGCCTTCAGGGTCATCTTCTTTTTCAGACCCGTGATCTTCTCCGTCTTGACTGTGGTTTTCTGTACCTTGACGTTTACGGTCTTCTGAAGATCGCTGGCAAGTGTTACAGTAAGCACAGCCGTACCTTTCTCAGCCCTGAGTATAATAGCTTGGCTTAAAAATGATTATTTTTCTCAAGCAAAGTCGGTTTTCTTCTCTGATGATATTGACAATACTTCTTATATAAGTATTATTATATTGAAAATGTCCGAAGGAGGAACACTATGAGCAATAAACTGATCGATCTGGTAAATATATCCAAGACCTACGATTCAAATACCGTATTGGATGACCTGAATCTATATATCCGTGAGAATGAGTTTCTCACTCTGTTAGGCCCGAGCGGCTGCGGCAAGACGACCACGCTTCGTATTCTCGGGGGCTTTGAGACCCCGGACAGCGGAAAAGTCATTTTTGACGGACAGGATATCACTAATCTTCCGCCAAATAAGCGACAGCTCAACACTGTTTTTCAGAAGTACGCGCTGTTTTCTCATATGAGTATCGCAGAAAATATCGCATTCGGTTTGAAGATCAAGCATAAGAGCAAAAAATACATCGACGATAAAATCAAATATGCGCTCAAGCTAGTGAATCTGGACGGATACGAGAACCGCACGCCGGAATCTCTGAGCGGCGGTCAGCAGCAGCGTATCGCCATCGCCCGCGCTATTGTAAACGAGCCTAAGGTGCTTCTTCTCGACGAACCTCTTGGAGCTCTGGATCTGAAGCTCCGTCAAGACATGCAGTATGAGCTGATCCGTCTGAAAAATGAACTGGGTATCACCTTTATCTATGTCACGCACGATCAGGAGGAGGCGCTGACCATGTCCGACACTATTGTGGTCATGAATCAGGGCTATATTCAGCAGATCGGCACGCCTGAGACGATCTATAACGAGCCCGAGAACGCTTTTGTAGCCGATTTCATCGGTGAGAGTAATATTCTTCCGGGCATTATGGTGGAGGATCGACTCGTCAATATCCTCGGTGCTCCCTTCCAGTGCGTGGACGAGGGCTTCGGTCACAACACGCCGGTGGACGTCGTTATCCGCCCGGAGGATGTGGATCTGGTGAAGCCGGAGGAGGGTACGATCCGCGGTATCGTGACGCACCTGATCTTCAAGGGCGTACACTATGAGATGGAGGTCACTGCGAATAATTATCAGTGGCTGGTACACAGCACCGATATGTTCCCTGTAGGAACCGAGGTAGGTATCCGCGTGATTCCCTTTGATATCCAGATCATGAATAAGCCGCTGTCTGAGGATGAGGAGGCCGTGAACATTGAAGAATAACCGCAGACTTTTGAGCGGACCTTATCTTTTCTGGTCCGTATCCTTTATAATTATTCCGCTTCTGATGATCGTCTACTACGGTCTGACAGATCCGGAGGGGCGATTTACGCTGTCGAATATCGCCGCCATCACGACACAGGAAAATCTCAAGGCTTTGGGGCTCTCTCTGCTGCTGGCGCTCATCTGCACCGTGATCTGTCTGATACTGGCGTATCCGCTGGCTATGATCCTCAGCACCTCCAGCATGAACAGCTCCAGCTTTATCGTGCTGATTTTCATTCTTCCCATGTGGATGAATTTTCTGCTGCGGACGCTGGCATGGCAGACCCTGCTAGAAAAAAACGGTGTGATCAATCTGGTTCTGACCGTATTGCACCTTCCTACTCTGGATATCATCAATACGCCCTATGCCATAGTTCTTGGCATGGTCTATGATTTCCTGCCATTTATGGTTCTGCCGATCTACAATGTTCTGAGCAAGTTGGACCGTGATATGGTCAATGCCGCCAGAGATCTCGGCGCAAACGGACTGCAGACCTTTATCCGCATTATACTGCCCTTGAGTATCCCGGGGATTATCAGCGGAATCACGATGGTCTTTGTCCCGGCGCTGACGACCTTTGTCATTTCCGACCTGCTGGGCGGCGGCAAGATCCTGCTCATCGGCAATGTCATCGAGCAGACCTTCAAGCAGGGCAGCAACTGGAATCTCGGTTCCGGTCTTTCTCTGGTATTGATGATCTTCGTCATAGCCAGCATGGGTATCGTCTCAAAATATGATAAAAACGGAAAGGGGGCAGCCTTCTGATGAAAAATGCAGCAAAAAAGATTTACCTCGGACTGATCCTCATCCTGCTCTATGCACCTATTGTTACCCTGATCGTACTATCCTTTAATTCATCAAAGACACGTTCGAAATGGGGCGGCTTCACACTGAGCTGGTATCGAAGTCTTTTTGATAACGAAGCCATCATGAATGCTTTTTATACGACATTGATCATTGCCCTGCTCTCCGCATTCATCGCGACGATCATCGGCACTGCCGCCTGTATCGGCATGCAGGTCATGCGTAAGCGCAGTCGTTCTCTTTTTCTCTCCATCGCGAATATACCGATGGTAAATGCGGAGATCGTTACCGCAGTTTCTCTCATGCTGATCTTCATTGCGATCCGCATGAATATGGGATTTCACACCATTTTGATATCTCATATTACCTTCAACATCCCTTACGTGATCCTCAGTGTCATGCCTAAGCTTCGGCAGACCAACCGCAGCACCTACGAAGCCGCCATGGATCTGGGCGCTTCCCCGATGCATGCTTTTTTCCGGGTCGTTTTTCCGGATATCCTTCCCGGAGTACTCTCCGGATTTCTGCTGGCCTTCACCATGTCACTGGATGATTTTGTGATCACCCATTTTACTAAGGGTCCCGGAATCGACACTCTCTCCACGAAGATCTATACCGAGGTGCGCAAAGGTATTAAGCCTGAAATCTATGCGCTCTCCACTCTGCTCTTCGTCACGGTGCTCCTGCTCCTGATTCTAGTAAATTATCAGCCTGAGAAAAAAGCTTCTCCGGTTAAGAAGACCATCACTACAGGCTTTCGGATCCGTACCGCCATGGTGCGACGGGTTCTTCCTGCATTGCTGATCGTCGTTGTGATCGCCGGCGGCGTTTACTACAGCTCTCAGGGCGTGCTGAACTCCGATAACACGGTCATCGTCTACAACTGGGGAGAATATCTGGATCCGGATGTCCTCGATGAGTTCACGGAGGAGACCGGTATTGAGGTGATCTACGAGGAATTTGAGACTAATGAGATCATGTATCCAAAAGTAAATTCCGGCGCAATCGCCTATGATGTGGTGATTCCGTCCGATTACATGATCCAGCGCATGATTGAAAACGATCTTCTTGCAGAGATTGATTTTGATCATATACCGAATCTGAAGAATATCGATCCGACCTATATGGAGCAGTCCAGACAGTTTGATCCCGAGAATAAATATTCGCTTCCCTACTGCTGGGGTACCGTGGGTATCCTCTATAACAAAACTATGGTGGAGGAGCCCATCGACAGCTGGAGTGTTCTCTGGGATGAACGCTACAAGGACAATATTCTGATGCAGGACAGTGTGCGCGATGCCTTCTGTGTAGCGCTGAAATATCTGGGATATTCGCTGAATTCCACGGATCTCGATGAGTTGACCGCCGCACGGAATCTGCTCATAGAGCAAAAGCCTCTGGTTCAGGCTTATGTCGTCGATCAGGTACGTGACAAAATGATCGGTAATGAAGCCGCCATCGGCGTCATCTACTCCGGCGAGGCGATCTATACACAGCGGGAGAATCCGGATCTGGAATATGTGATTCCCAAGGAGGGCTCCAACATCTGGATCGATTCTATGGTCATTCCCAAAAATGCGGAACACAAGGAGAATGCCGAGAAATTCATCGACTTCCTATGCCGACCGGAAATTGCATTAAAGAACTTTGATTACATCACCTACTCCACACCAAATGCTGCCGCACGCGCACTGATTGAGGACGAAGATATCCGCAACAGCGTCATTGCTTTTCCGGAATCGGATCAGTTGACCGACTGTGAAACCTACAGCTTTCTAGGAGATGACGTAGATCGCATCTATAACGAGCTCTGGAATCAGGTGAAATCCAAATAGTTAGACCTTCGGCGGGTGGATGCTTCCATCCGCTATTTTTATCCCATAATTTACAGGCTGAATGTACAGGCTTAAAAATTTCGGGATATTCAACAGTCCCCACCCCTGTCTTGCGTGGGGCAGTCCCAGATTTAACGCTGCCTCCCGCAGCTTCATTTTCACCTCCACATTCGTCAGCCACGGCTCCTTCTGCAACAGAAGCGCTGTCGCTCCGGATACCATGGGTGTCGCCATGGAGGTTCCACTCTTTTTGCAATATGCACTCTCTCCATTTCTCTGAAAATGATAGTTACAGGATATAATATTTGTTCCCGGCGCTACAATATCCGGTTTGCAGACACAGTTCGCTGTCGGACCCCGACTGGAATACAGATTCCTGCTCTCCTCCAGAGAGCCCACCGTGATCACCTTTCTCGAATTGCCCGGCGCGGTGATGGTCTGTGGCTGCGGCCCCATATTTCCTGCCGCTACGACGACCACAAGTCCTGCGTCCCATGCTTTTTCCACCGCTTCGACCAGTTTTTTATCTCTATAGTCTCCTTCCCGTACAGTACCCACAGATATATTTAATATCCGAATCTGATACCGTTCTCGATTATCCAGTACCCACTGAATAGCGGTCAGCATATCCTGTCTCCTGCCCTTTCCCATCCGATCCAGTACCTTCACCTCCACAATAGAGACCCCCGGCGCAATTCCCCGATACCATCCTTCCGACATCCTGCCGCTTCCTCCCATGATCCCGCAGACATGCGTCCCATGTCCGCAATCATCATAGGGCGTTCTTCTGCCGGATAAGGTATCATAAAATCCGATCAATCGCCCCTGCAGATCCGGATGCATGACCATCCCAGTATCCAGAACTGCTACCGTGATCCCCTTTCCCGTTATACCAGCTCGCCAAGCCTCCTGCGCCCGCAACGTATTGACCGCCCGATTCAAGCTTTCCACCTCCCTCCTATGCTATATCCTATGAGCATAGATTCCTTAAAGTTCATCTCTTAGTAACACATTTCTATGTAAATGCATAGAGTGAAGTGTAAAGAACAATCTCGGAGGTTATTCTCATGAGTGATTTAACTGCAACAAACTGTGGATGCGGATGCGACAACGGCAACAATAATAATTCCATTCTGAACGGAACCGGCGGCTGCTCTGTTCTCTGGATCCTCCTTCTCCTGACCATTCTGAATGGCGGCAATGGATGCGGCTGCGGCAATAGCTGCAACAGCTGCGGAGGATGCGGTACCGGTCAGAATACCAGCTGGATCCTTCTCCTTCTGCTGTTATTCTGCAGCGGAGACGGAAATGGCTGTGGCTGCGGTTCCATTTTCTAAGTATCCCGATTTTCCGGAAATTCTACATGGCGTATCGCCACAGAACAGGGGAGCCTCATTACCGAGACTCCCCTGTTCTGCTGTTGCCCCATCCTGTATTTTCTCTTCCCGCCTCCCGACCGGATGCTTTACCATCATATTCTTCAAAGTGGCAGTCGCCTTTCCCATACGCCCTTTTCTGTCCGCACCTTCGCTTCATACACTCCTCATCCAATTCGTAAAACGCATTGCCATCTATCACAAGATGTTTTTCCACTGCTTCCATCCCCCTTCACATATTTCAGACCCTACGGTCATATGATATTCTATGAAAAAAGTGATATGGAGTTATTATGGAAGAATTTACCCCCATGACCGCACTCGATCGAATTGCAGACGGCAGCGGATTGCAAATGCTCAAAGCCTCTATTCCATATTTTCCCATCGGATTTCAACGGTCACTCTCCCTCTATATTAAGCTGATAGAGGTAGAAAATGTCCTCTCCTACTATCAAAATCCGATACAGGCGTGCGCCGTATCGAATGAAGAACAGGATCCGGAGGATATGTTAAGCGAGATCAAAAAATACGGAACAAAATCTCAGCAGGAATCTGTGGAACAGTTGCTCCAGCTGCTGCATACTCTGAAAATGTATCAGACCTGTAAAGAATTGCTGTAAGAAAGGAGATCACCCATGGATCAACACAATAGCTCTTGGATGACACATCCGGCGTTAAAAAATATTGATTCCGAAAAGCTTCAGACGCTGCTCTCTCTGGCACAGCAGGGGCAAAAAATGTCAAAAAAGGAGCTGCTCCCATTTCTCATGGCAGCAGCCTCTAAATCAAAATCAGAAGGGACTTCCTTCGACACTCAGGAAACCGACCTGATCATTCAGGTATTAAAGCAGGGGACATCTCTTGAGGAATCCTCCAAGATCGACCGCCTCTGCTCTCTTATGCGCACTCTGCGGCGCTGAAACCGTGTGATTTCCTT
Source organism: Eubacteriales bacterium (assembly GCA_030526715.1). GTDB lineage: Bacteria > Bacillota > Clostridia > Lachnospirales > Lachnospiraceae > Marvinbryantia. The sequence continues at coordinate 10,222 of JAUNCG010000016.1, read as the reverse complement.
CCTTTATAAGCATCGGAGATCAAGCGTCCTCAAGTATACATTCACGCAGCAGCGTAAGTACGCCCACCACAGCGCTTTCGCGAATCTTAGCACGATTGCCCTTAAAATGGCATTCTCTGACGGTGATACGGTTGTTATAGGAGCATGCAATATAGACGAGACCCACTGGCTTGTCCTCCTCCGCAGTCGGCCCTGCCAGACCCGTCAGGGAGATACAGATATCCGATCCGCTGATAAAGGCGCCGTTCTTTGCCATCTCCTTGGCCGTCTTCTCGCTGACTGCTCCGAAATCCTTCAGAGTACTCTTCTTCACATCCAGCAGCTTGCGCTTCGCACGGTTGCTATAGGTGACAAAGCCCTGACGGAAAACATCGGACGCACCCGGAATATCCGTCAGACGCGCCGCCACAAGACCTCCCGTAAGAGATTCCGCGGTGGTCAGCGTCAGCTCACGCTCACGCAACATATCCAGCACAGACTCCTCCAGTGTCATATGCTCGTCCATCGTGTAGATCTGATTACCGAATCTGTTCTTCAGCTCCTTCAGCATGGGCTTCATGAGTCTCTTAGCCTCTTTCTCGTCTGCCGCATGAGCAGTCACACGCAGATGCACCTCACCGATCTTCGCATAGGTCGCGATCGTCGGATTAGACTGTTGATCGATCAGATCGCGGATCTGCGTTTCCACAGCGCTCTCGCTGACGCCACAGAGCTTCACCATTACCGAATGGATCACCTCCGGCTGCTTCTGTCTTAGATACGGAAAAATATCGTGTTCAAACATAGGCTCCAGCTCTACCGGCGGTCCCGGCAGAAGGATCACGGTCTTATGATCCGCCTCCATAATGATGCCCGGCGCAGTGCCGTTGTGATTGTCTACTACGATACATCCCTCCGGAACCATCGCCTGCTTCCAGTTATTTTCTGTGATCTTCTTCATCGGAGAATTCTTAAAATACTCCTCGATCACCTTCTTTGAATGCGGATCCTCCACCAGCTTGCGTCCAAGCACTCTAGCTGCGGTCTCCTTCGTGAGATCGTCCTGCGTCGGTCCGAGACCTCCGCAGAGAATTACCACATCCGAACGCTCCAGAGCCGCGCGCAAAGTCGCCTCCAGACGCTTCTCATTATCCCCAACAACCGTCTGATAATAAATAGACAGACCAAGTAACGCACACTTTTCCGCAAGGTATGCCGCGTTGGTATTTACAATATTGCCAAGTAGGATCTCTGTTCCTACAGAAATCAGTTCTGCAACCATTTTATGTCCTCCCGCCTGTCTATGACTGCATATTCAGCACCTGTCTGTTCTTCCAGATATAATCGATCAATGAAATCACCGTCAGTGCCAGCGCCAGCCAGATAAATATCTCTTCCAGTAAAGTAAATACACCGCCCAGATCCGCAATCAAAAGAATGATCATGATCATCTGGGATACCGTCTTACACTTGCCCCACCATCCGGCAGCGATCACGATCCCGTTATCCGACGCGATCAGACGAAATCCACTGATCGCAAATTCGCGGCTGATGATGATAATAACGACCCATGCCGGCAGCCGGTTCATGGAAACCAGACTGATCATAGCCGCGCTCACCAGCAGCTTATCTGCCAGAGGATCCATAAACTTTCCAAAATTCGTCACCAGATGATTCTTCCTCGCAAGATATCCATCCAGCCAGTCCGTCATACTCGCCAATATAAAAATAGCCAGTGCGACAAATCTGCCGTTCCCGGAGGTATTGTTCAACAGGATGATAACAAAGGGCACAATGAGTATCATCCGCGCCATAGTCAGACTATTCGGTACATTCATTTTCTATCTCTCCTATCAGATCATATTCCAACGCACCGGTAATCTTCACCTTCACAAAATCGCCGGACACCAGAGTCTCTCCCGTATTGATAAACAGATATCCATCCACTCCCGGAGCGTCTGCCTGCGTGCGTGCCACATAGACATTCTCATCACTGAGATAGCCTTCCACCATCGCAAGTACGGTCTTTCCTACCATACGGTCATTCTTATCCAGAGACACCTCCTGCTGAAGCTCCATCAACTCCGCCTGACGCTCTTTCTTGATCTCCTCCGGAATCTGATCCGGCATCTCGGCCGCCGGCGTATCCTCTTCCTGTGAATAGGTAAATACTCCGAGGCGATCAAACTCTGTCTCATCCACGAAAGCCATCAGCTCCTCGTGATCCTCCTGCGTCTCCCCCGGGAATCCCGTGATCAGCGTAGTACGCAGCGCGATCTCCGGAATCTCTTTACGAAGTCTGGATATGATCTCCTCCAGATCCGCTCTGCTGGTCCTGCGTCCCATACGCTTCAGGATGCGGTCGCTGGCGTGCTGGATCGGCAGATCCAGATATTTGCAGATCTTCTTCTCATCCCGGATCGTCTCGATCAGTTCCTCATAGATCTCCTCCGGATAGCAATATTGTACACGGATCCATCGAATCCCCTTAATCTCGCAAAGCTTGTGCAAAAGCTCATGAAGACTCTTTTTGCCATACAGATCCACACCGTACAGCGTCGTCTCCTGCGCCACCAGAATCAGCTCCTTCACCCCGTCCTGTGCAAGCTGTGTCGCCTCGGCGATCAGGCTCTCCATGGGAACGCTGCGGTAGCTGCCCCGAAGCTTCGGAATGATACAGTAAGTACAGTGCTTATCGCATCCTTCCGCAATCTTCAGATGCGCATAATGACCTCCCGTAGTCACCACGCGCTTCTGATTCAGCGCAGGCAGACGGTTCAGATCCAAAAAGCTCTGTACTCTCTGACCTCCCAGTACAGTATCTGCCGTCTTCACGATCTCATCATAGCTGGAGGTACCAATCACAGCGTCTACCTCCGGTATCTCCTGCATGATCTCTTCCCGATATCTCTGCGCCATACATCCTGTGACGATCAACGCCTTGCAGCGTCCCTCCCGTCGATATTCCGCCATCTCGAGAATCGTATTGACGCTCTCTTCTTTAGCGTCCCCGATAAAGCTGCAGGTATTGACCACGATCACGTCAGCCTCCTGCTCGACATTCGTCAGCGTATACCCGGCCCGAGACATCATGCCGATCATTCTCTCGGAATCCACCAGATTCTTATCGCATCCCAAAGACACGAACATTACATTCATATCATTACTCCTCATCAGTCCCGGAAGACTCTCCGATATCCGAAGCATCTCCCTTCATATTCATAAGTCCGTATTCCTCTTCCACCTCATAATCGTCCGGCGTCTCCACCGATACGACATCATGATGCTCGGAAGATGTCATCATTTTCTTCAATCCGCGAATCAACGCGCTGATCCAGAAAATACTGATCAGATTGCCAACACCGTCTATGATCAGAGCGACGCCGATCAATACCACGATGACCTCCAGACTCTCAAACGGATTCGCCACCAGCAATGCGCCGAGGATCCCAAGGATCAACGCCCAAAGCAGCATGACATACCAGTGTCCCGAACGGATATGTCTCAGATCCAGCGCATGCTGCACCTTCACTACCGCACCCAGCAGAGAAACGATACCGAGTGCAAACGGGATGATCTCCAGCATATACTCCATCTTCAGGAGAATAAAAACACCGGTAGAAACTCCCACTACACCGATCACAAGATCCGGCTGCATAACGCTCAGCAATCTGTCCTTGGTGAAATAAATGATCAGATATGCGCCGCCGAAGATCAGCATACCTACGCCAAACACATAACACAGCGTCCTGACAGAAATATCCGGCCACACCAGAAGTACGATTCCGATCACAATATACGCTACGGACAGAATACAGAAGCTTTTCTTAATCTCTCTGACCTGCTCCATAGAGCCACCTCCAAATCACATAGAAGCTCATTCTGCCTCGTTCTGCTCTTCACTCTCTTCCTGCGGTGCTTCCAAAGCCTGTGCAGCTGCGTTCTCTTCCACCTTTGCAGCGCTCTCCTGTGATCCTGTGAGGATCTCATCCTCATCCTCCTCCAGCTCCGGGCTGATCTTGATCAGACCCTTGCGCAGCTCCTCCACCGCAATGGACAGCGGCTTATTCACCTTCGCAGTCGTCAGCGGCTGACTTCCACCGATGATCTGTCTTGCTCTCTTGGCTGTAGCAAGTACGATGGAATAACGGCTGTTGACTACCGGTGTATCGGTACCCTCAGTTTCACTGTTTACTACCTTGATCAGTTCTGCATAAGACGGATGTAACATAATAATTCCTCCTGTTATTCAAAAATTTTCAAATCCTTCTGTAATGTCTCAATAAATTCTCTGCTGCGCAGTGTGCTGAAATGCTCACTTTGAATCAGATGATGCGTCTGCTCCACGCAAATATCCAGATCGTCATTCACGATCACATAATCATAGCGGCTCATGAACTCCGATTCCTCAACGGCTCTGCTCAGGCGCTTCTTTATCACCTCCGCAGTCTCCGTCCCCCTTCCGGTAAGTCGCGCTTCCAGTGTCCGCGCATCAGGCGGAGCCACAAAGATCAGCAGAGCTTCCGGGAACTGTTCCTTGATCTTCAGCGCTCCCTGAATCTCGATCTCAAGGATCACATCCTTCCCGGCGTCCATCTGCTCCTGCACATAAGCCCTCGGCGTCCCGTAAAAATTCCCCACATACTCTGCATACTCCACAAGTGCATTCTCGCGGATCATCTGCTGAAATTCTTCTCTGCTCTTGAAGAAATAATGGATTCCGTTCTCCTCACCGGGACGCGGATCTCTCGTTGTCGCAGATACGGACAGTGCATAATTATCATACTTCTTCAACAGCTCCTGCACGATGGTTCCCTTACCGGTACCGGCAAATCCGGAAATCACCAGCAATAATCCTTTACGCTTCATCTGTCTCTCCCTTCAGTTCCTCCACATTCAATCGAAATCTCTTCACCAGTGTATCCGGCTGAAGCGCCGATAATACAATGTGGTCTTCTTCCGTAATGATCACAGATTTTGTTCTGCGTCCCTGAGTTGCGTCGATCACACGTCCGGCCTGCCTTGCATTCTGCACCATACGCTTGATCGGAGCGGCATCCGGTCCAACTACCGCAACCACCTTTGCGGTATTGACGACGTTGCCAAAGCCGATATTCATTAATCTAGCCACTTAAATACCACCTATTCAATATTTTGTATCTGTTCTCTGACCTTCTCGATCTCTGTCTTGAGGTTAATGGCCAGATTCGAGGTCTCCAGATCGTTCGCCTTCGAAAGAATCGTATTTGCCTCACGATTCATCTCCTGCGCGATAAAGTCCAGCTTGCGTCCGACACTGCCTCCCTTCTCGAGCTCTGTGCGCATACTCTCGATGTGGCTGCGCAAACGCACCGTCTCCTCGTCTGTACATATCTTATCCGCAAACAGGATCACCTCCGCGGCAATCCGCCCTTCCTCCATCTGTGCATCGCCAAGAAGCTCCTTCACCTTGTTTGTCAGCTTCTCACGATATGTCTTCATGATCTCCGGAAAACGGGTCTCAATAGCGTCTACATCCCCCAGCATACCGTCCAGCTTGTCAAACAGATCTGCCTTCAGAGACTCGCCCTCTCGGATACGTGCCTCCACAAACTGCTCGCTGGCACCGCGAAGCGCCTTCTCAAGCACTGCCCAGATCTCCTTTTCATCCACGGTCTGCTCCTCCATGGTCAGAACCTCCGGACAGCGCGCGATCCCGGAGGCCTTCGTGTCATCCTCCAGTCCATAGGTCTGCGCGATCTGACGATAATACTTCAGGTATTCTCCTGCTAACTTCTCATTATACTTCAGTGAGACATTCTCTTCCGCAAAGTCCTCATAGGTAACGAACACATCCACCTTACCCCGCTGAATATATTCCTTCAGCAGCGTGCGGATCGCCGATTCAAAGAAGCTCAGCTTTTTCGGCATCTTGATGCTCACATCAAAGTATCTGTGATTCACGGCCTTCATCTCTACCGTAAACTTACGGTCTCCCTGCAGATTCTCGCATCTGCCGAAACCAGTCATACTTTTAATCATCTTATCTACTCACCTTTTTGATATTGTGGCAAAAGTATCCACGCTAAATCATTATAAGACAAATCGGATTTTCCGTCAACAATCTTTCCTTAACAAAGGGGGAAATGTCTGATATAATACTGTACATGTCCGGAATCTTCTTCGGATGAATAAGAATACACAGGAGAATAACCATGGCTTTTGACGGAACCGTGATCGCTGCCATCGTGCAGGAGCTCAACACCTGCATCCTCGGCGGACGGATCAGTAAAATCGCACAGCCCGAGACGGACGAGCTGATGCTTACCATAAAAAATGAGAGAAAGCAATATCGCCTGCTGATTTCTGCCGGCGCCAGTCTTCCCCTCATCTACTTCACTGAAAATAACAAACCGGGACCTATGACTGCCCCCAACTTCTGTATGCTTCTGCGTAAGCATATCAACGGCGGAAAGATCATCGGCATCCGACAGCCCGGTCTGGAGCGTATCATCCACTTTGAGATCGAGCATCTGGATGAGCTCGGAGATCTCTGTCACAAGACTCTCACCGTGGAGATCATGGGCAAACACAGCAATATCATCTTCTGCCGTGAGGATGGCACGATCATCGACAGCATCAAGCATATCTCCGCACAGGTAAGCTCTGTCCGGGAGGTGCTTCCGGGACGTACCTATTTTATTCCGGAGACGCAAAATAAGCTGGATCCTCTTACCGTGACCTGCGATGCTTTTATTCAAAATGTCGGCAGCAAACCCATGCCTCTGGCAAAGGCGCTGTATTCCACCCTCACCGGCTTCAGTCCTCTGATCGCCGAGGAGCTCTGCCATCGCGCCTCTCTGGAATCCGCCCAGAGCGCAAACAGCTTTACCGAGAACGAATATCTTCACCTGTATCGACAGTTCACACTCCTGATGGATGCTGTACGACAGGGAGAATTCACACCGAATATCATCTACGACGGAAACGTCCCCGTAGAATTTGCCGTCCTTGAGCTGACGCAGTATCAGGATATGACGGCTCACAGCTGTGATACCGTATCTTCCATGCTGGAGCAGTACTATGCCATGAAGAATACCATCACCCGTATCCGTCAGAAATCCGTGGATCTGCGCCGCATCGTGCAGACGGCTCTGGATCGCAATCATAAAAAATATGAGCTTCAGTTCAAGCAGCTGAAGGATACGGATAAACGGGAGAAATACCGTGTCTACGGCGAGCTGATCAACACCTACGGCTACGGGCTGGAGCCCGGGGCAAAGAAGCTGACCGCACTGAATTATTACACCAATGAGGAGATCACGATCCCTCTGGATGAACACAAAACCCCGCAGGAGAATGCGCAGAAATATTTTGATAAATATAACAAATTAAAACGTACCTATGAGGCGCTCACAGATCTGATCCGCGAGACCGATCATGAAATTCGACATCTGGAATCCATCAGCACCTCACTGGACATTGCACTTCTGGAGGAGGATCTGGTACAGATCAAGGAAGAGCTGACGGAATACGGATATATTCGCCGCAGATACACCGGCAAGAAGGTAAAGATCACGTCACATCCCTTCCACTACCGTTCTTCCGACGGCTTTGACATCTATGTCGGAAAAAACAACCTGCAGAATGAAGAGCTATCCTTCAAATTTGCGGTCGGAAACGACTGGTGGTTCCATGCGAAGGATTGTCCCGGTTCCCATGTTATCGTAAAATCCATGGGGAAAGAGCTCCCGGATCATACCTTTGAGGAGGCTGCCCGCCTCGCCGCATATTACTCTAAGAAGCGCGGCGCGGATAAGGTAGAGATCGACTATGTGGAAAAAAAGCATTTACGCAAGGTCAACGGCGCTGCACCGGGATTTGTGATCTATCACACCAATTATTCCATGATCATAGATTCCGATATCACCGGAATCGAGCTCGTCAAGGATTAATTCTCAAGCGGATATTTACCATCTGTTTTAATACTTGCATACTTGCACACAATCGAATATTTCACCAATTTTATTAATATACATAAATTAGTATTGTATAAAATTGGAGGAAAAAATAATGTCGGTATTTACGAATCAGGCACAATTATCATATAACGACCAGACCACCAGTTCCAATGTCGCGGTGGGAGAACTCGTCTCTGTTCTGACAGCTACGAAGACCTCTCTCAACACCGACTACACTCATGACGATTCCATCACCTATGTGATCAATCTCGTCAATAGCGGTGCCTCCCCGATTCTGGGGATCAACATCACGGATGACCTCGGCGCTATCGTAGATCAGGGCGTCACCACTTATCCCCTTCAGTATCGGGATAAGACGCTCGTCTATTATATCGAAAGTATGCCACAGCCGACGCCAACCATTGCCAGCAAAGAGCCGCTCAACATCACCGGTCTGAATCTTCCCGGAAACAGTCACGCGACCCTGATCTATGAAGCGCTTGTCACTGATGAAGCGCCTCTGGAGACCGGCTCTTCTATCACCAATACGGCAGAAATCAGCGCAAACGACATCACGACCTTTACGACCTCCCTGAAGCTGCCTGTATCTACAGAGCCGGAGCTCACAATTACCAAAACCATGGAGCCGGTTCCGGTTACCCGCAACGGAATCCTGACCTACACCTTCCTGATCCAGAATTACGGAAACACGGAAGCTGACGCAACCGATCGCGTTTCTCTGACAGATACCTTCGATCCGCTTCTGAGCGGTATCAATGTAACGCTGGACGGAAAGGCCTTCAGCGCATACACCTACAATGAGCAGACCGGTTTGTTTACTACCACTCCGGGCTCCATCACCGTCCCTGCAGCGTCCTATATGACCGACCAGACCAGCGGCGTATGTTCGATTGCTCCGGGCTATACTACTTTGGTGGTATCCGGAACCGTATAAAAATAAAACAATGTAATGGATAAACTGTGATAAAAACATCCTCCTGAGTTACTCAGGAGGATGTGACACTCTGGCTGCAACTACTCCACTATTTTTTTAAGATTATTGGTTCATGTTTTTTATAATATTTTCTACTTCCATCGGTATGCGATATCCTGCATACTTTCTGCTGAAAGAAAAACATCACGACTAAAATGCTCATTTAAAACCCGTTTCTTGTTAAAGTGTTGTAGCTACATCCTTTTATGGGAATACAGCTGCCCTATTTCGTTTTAGAAGTCTTTACTAAGCAGGAAATCCGCAATATGCATCGTGTGAATGCCTTGATAGTTACCACCGGCAAAAGCATTGGTCAAAAGCACATACTTCGGATAATTATCACGAATCTCCAGCAAGCGTTCGTATTCACGCTTTTCTGTTTTCTCGGAAGCTATTTCCTGTGTTACCTGAATGTAGATCTTATCATTCTGCCTTGTGGCAACAAAATCAATCTCTCCACCCTCAGTCTTGCCAATCTGAACCGTATATCCTCTTCGGCAAAGCTCTAAATATACTATATTCTCCAAACTGGATGCTACGCTATCCTCGTTATATCCCAGCACGCTATATCGTAATGCGGTATCTGCCTGATAGAACTTTTCCTGTGTTTTCAGAAGTTCTTTGCCCTGCAGATCATACCGGGAGCAGCGATGCAGCAAATACGCTTTTTCCAGCTTTTCCAGATAACCGTACACCGTTTCATTGTCCAGCTTCCGATTCTCAGATTTTAGGTAATCAGAAATGGTCTTTGCCGAAAAGGTATTGCCTACATTGTTGAACGCATACTTTACAACTCGTTCCAGCTGATCAATTTTCCGGATTTGGTTTCGCTTCACAATATCGGAGAAGATCGTGGAATTGTAAATATCTCGGACAATCGTATAAACTTCATCCTGCGAATAAGCCTGCAGGTGTGTTACCGGGAAGCCACCCAAGCGAATATAATTTACAAGTTCCGCTTTCGGATCACCAACTTCTGTATAATGCGCTTTAAAAGTCAGATATTCCTCAAAGGATAAAGTGTATATGCAGAATGCAACATATCGCCCTGTCAGGTATGTGGAAATCTCCGATGACATCATGCGGGAATTTGATCCTGTGACATACAGATCCACATCATAATCAGATGCAAGAGAATTTACTACCTTCTCCCAACCCTTAATTTCCTGCACCTCATCTAAGAATAGATAGGTTCTTCCTTTGATTGAGAGTCTGCCCTTCAGCTCCGCATACATTTCCTTCGCAGTCATATCCTCGTATTCCATAGAATCGAAGCGGTAACTGACTATTTGCTCCTCCGGTACACCTT
>JAUNCG010000071.1 GCA_030526715.1 Eubacteriales bacterium | reverse complement strand
TAAGACGCCGCCCTCTCACGGCGGAAACAGGGGTTCGATTCCCCTAGGAACTGCTTGTATGAAGTTCATACAGTTTAAATTACATATGGTTCCTTGGTCAAGCGGTTAAGACGCCGCCCTCTCACGGCGGAAACAGGGGTTCGATTCCCCTAGGAACTGTTTTGTATGAAGTTCATACAGTTTAAAATTTCATATGGTTCCTTGGTCAAGCGGTTAAGACGCCGCCCTCTCACGGCGGAAACAGGGGTTCGATTCCCCTAGGAACTGTTTAAAGCTAGATATGATATCTGGCTTTTTTTGTATTTATAGCAATCCTGTTCGCTTTTGCTAATCCTCGACAGAAGTGGCTCTGGCAGCAAGCTTGTGCCATTTCTTTAACGTGGCAAGATCTGTTTCCTTACGAAGTCTTTTGGACAGCTCATCAGAAACGGTGCCAAGATCTTCCGGTAGTTCTATGATGTATTCAATTTTGCCCTCAAGGTTTCCCTCGATCTTGTCCTCAATCCTACCTTCGGTTCTGCCCTCATTTTTATATTCCCACATTAGATCCTCATATCTCATATAGCTCACCTGTACTTCTGAAGATTGCTTCAGCTTCTCTACATACCCATCAGGTTCTTTAGTTTAGATCGGATCCTTTTTTAAAATAGTTCAGAATAAAACAAAACAAGAGGATTTCGTTTAAAATTGCTATTGAGGAAATCGAAACAAACATATATAATAATAAAGCTCTGATAGTCTTTTTCCGTAATACTCGGGGAAAGTGTGAAGTGATTGGAAAGGAAAAACTATGGCAAAAAAAGTTAGCTATGATGCCTCAAGTATAGCAGTATTGGAGGGGCTGGAGGCTGTTCGCCGAAGACCCGGTATGTATATAGGAAGTACTTCCCGCAAGGGATTGAATCATCTGATCTATGAGATCGTAGATAATGCAGTGGACGAGCATCTGGCGGGAGCGTGCTCCAGAATCGAAGTGTTTCTGGAGAAGGACGGTTCTGCAACGATCAATGATAACGGACGCGGCGTACCGGTCGGGATGCATGAGAAGGGAGTTCCGGCGGAGCGTCTGGTATTTACAACGCTGCATGCGGGCGGCAAGTTCGACAACGACAGCTACAAGACCAGCGGCGGTCTTCACGGCGTAGGTTCCTCTGTGGTAAATGCATTGTCGGTGTATCTTGATGTGAAGATCAGCCGGGAGGGCTATGTTCATCACGACCGCTTTGAACGCGGTGTGCCGGTGATCAAGCTGGAGAACGGGCTTCTTCCGAAGTTGGGGAAGACAAAGGAGACGGGAACCTGCGTGAACTTTCTGCCGGATCCTGAGATCTTTGAAAAGACGAGATTTGCATCCGATGAGATCCGCAGCCGCCTGCATGAGACCGCGTATCTGAATCCTGAGCTGACGATCATCTTCGAGGATCGCAGGGGAGACGGGGTGATTCGTCTGGAATTCCATGAGCCGGAGGGGATCGTGGGATTTGTACGTGATCTGAACAAGAATAAAGAAGCGATCCATGAGTCGCCGATTTTTTTGAAGGGAGAGGCGGACGGCATTGCGGTGGAATGTGCGTTCCAGTATGTCAATGAGTTTCATGAAAATGTGCTCGGCTTTTGTAATAATATCTATAATGCAGAAGGCGGCACGCATCTGACGGGATTTAAGACGGCCTTTACGGGTGTGATGAATACCTATGCAAGAGAGATCGGTATCTTAAAGGAAAAGGACTCGAACTTTACGGGAGCAGATATCCGCAACGGCATCACGGCAGTGATTTCCGTGAAGCATCCGGCGCCGCGCTTTGAGGGACAGACGAAGACAAAGCTGGACAATCAGGATGCGGCGAAGGCCGTGGCGAAGGTCATCGCGGAGGAGTCGGTGCTGTTTTTTGACCGCAATCTGGAAACTCTGAAAAAGGTGTTATCTTGTGCGGAGCGTGCGGCGAAGATCCGTAAGACGGAGGAAAAAGCGAAGACAAATATGCTGACGAAGCAGAAGTATTCCTTTGACTCCAACGGGAAGCTGGCAAACTGTGAGAGCCGCAAGGCGGAGAAATGTGAGATTTTTATCGTAGAGGGTGATTCTGCCGGAGGATCTGCAAAGACTGCCCGGGATCGGAATTATCAGGCGATCCTGCCGATCCGAGGTAAGATCCTAAATGTGGAGAAGGCGAGTATCGATAAGGTGCTGGCGAATGCGGAGATCAAGACCATGATCAATGCATTCGGATGCGGTTTCTCGGAAGGCTATGGCAACGATTTTGATATTACGAAGCTGCGCTATGACAAGATCATCATTATGGCGGATGCGGATGTGGACGGAGCGCACATCAGTACATTGCTGCTGACACTGTTTTACCGTTTTATGCCGGAGCTGATCTATGAGGGGCATGTCTATATCGCTATGCCGCCGCTGTATAAGGCGATGCCGGCGCGCGGTAGTGAAGAGTATCTATATGATGATAAGGCTTTGGAAAAATATCGAAAAACACATAAGAATTTTACCCTGCAGCGTTACAAAGGACTGGGTGAGATGGATGCGGAGCAGCTCTGGGAAACGACTCTGAATCCGCAGACCAGAGTACTCAAGCGCGTAGAGATCGAAGATGCGCGTATGGCGTCCTCCGTGACGGAAATGCTGATGGGGAATGAGGTTCCGCCAAGACGCGCATTTATCTATGAGCATGCGCAGGATGCGGAACTGGATATATAGAGCTATTTGGAGAGGTAAGAAATGGAAAAGAATTCGGAACAGATCATTCGGACGGAATATTCCGAGATCATGCAGAAATCCTATATTGACTATGCCATGAGCGTCATCATTTCCCGTGCGCTGCCGGATGTCAGAGACGGATTGAAGCCGGTACAGCGTCGTACACTTTATGATATGCATGAGCTGGGAATCCGTTTTGACAGACCCTACCGCAAATGCGCGCGTATTGTGGGCGATACGATGGGTAAATATCATCCCCACGGAGACAGCTCGATCTATGAAGCGCTGGTAGTCATGGCGCAGGAGTTTAAAAAAGGGCTGCCGCTGGTAGACGGACATGGCAACTTTGGCTCCATTGAGGGAGACGGCGCAGCTGCCATGCGTTATACGGAGGCGCGGCTGCAGAAGATCACGCAGGAGGCTTTTCTGGGAGATCTCGATAAAGACGTCGTGAATTTTCTTCCGAATTTTGATGAGACAGAAAAAGAGCCGGAGGTACTGCCGGTACGTCTGCCGAATCTGCTGGTGAATGGATCGGAGGGTATCGCGGTCGGTATGGTGACCAGTATTCCGCCGCACAATCTCGGTGAGGTGGTGGATGCGGTCATTGCCACCATCGGCAAGGGAGATCTTACGACACAGGAGCTGATGCAGTATGTGCAGGGACCGGACTTTCCGACAGGCGGCATCGTAGTGAATAAGGACGATCTGCTGCAGATCTATGAGACGGGTACAGGCAAGCTCCGTCTGCGGGGAAAGGTAAGTATAGAGCAGGCAAAGGGCGGCAAGGAGAATCTGGTGATCAGCGAGATCCCATATACTATGATGGGGGCGAATATCGGCAAATTCCTCAATGACGTGGCAGGGCTTGTGGAGAGCAAGAAGACCACGGACATCGTGGATATCTCGAATCAGTCCTCTAAGGATGGTATCCGTATTGTGCTGGAGCTTCGTAAGAATGCGGATACGGAGAACCTGATCAACATGCTTTATAAGAAAACACGTCTGGAGGATACCTTCGGCGTGAATATGCTGGCGGTTGTCGATGGTCGTCCGGAGACTCTGAGCCTGAAGAAGATCATTGAGCATCACATTGATTTTCAGTTTGAGGTCAACACCAGAAAATATCGCACACTTCTGGAAAAAGAGCTACAGAGGCAGGAAATTCAGGAGGGGCTGATCAAGGCATGTGATGTGATCGATCTGATCATTGAGATCCTGCGGGGAAGCAAAAATCAGAAGCAGGCGAGGGAATGTCTGATCAACGGAATTACGGAGGACATTAAGTTCAAATCCCGTGCCTCCCAGAAGCAGGCGGCACAGCTTCATTTTACGGAGGCACAGGCAACGGCGATTCTGGAAATGCGTCTGTATAAGCTGATCGGTCTGGAGATCGAGGCGCTGATGAAGGAGCATGAGAAGACGCTGAAAAATATTGCCACCTATCAGGATCTGCTCAACAACTATGATTCTATGGCGAAACTGATCGTGAAGGAACTCAAGGCGCTGAAAAAGGAGTACGCGCGGGAGCGCAAAACGCTGGTAGAGAATGCGGCGGAGGCTGTCTTCGAAGAGAAGAAGGTCGAGGAGATGGAGGTATTTTTCCTCATGGATCGCTTCGGCTATGCACGTTGTGTGGATGCGCCAACCTTTGAGCGTAACCGCGAGGCTGCACTTGCGGAGAGCAAATATGTGATCTCCTGTATGAATACGGATAAGATCTGTGTGTTTACTGATCTGGGAAATCAGCACATCATCAAGGTTCTGGATGTTCCGTTCGGAAAGTTCCGGGATAAAGGGAAGCCTATCGACAATTTCTGCAACTATGACGGAAGCAAGGAGCTGATCGTCTATGCGCAGAGTATGCAGAAGGTGAAGATGTCTGTGCTGGTGTTCGGTACAGAGCTGGGTATGGTGAAGCAGGTGGAAGGCTCGGAGTTTGATGTGGCAAAGCGCACCATTGCGGCGACGAAGCTGCAGGAGGAGGACAGGCTTTTGTCAGTCAGCTGTCTGGGAGAAGCGCAGACGTGCGTATTTAGGACGGCACAGGGGATGTGTCTGCGCATTCAGATAAAGGACATTCCGCAGAAGAAAAAAGGCGCGATCGGCGTGCGGGGAATCCGGTTGAATGAGGGGGATCGTGTGGAGAATATCTACTATCCGGATAGCAGTTGGGATAATACGATTCTTTATCGTGAAAAAGAAGTACACCTTGATAAATTGAAAATCGGCAACAGAGACACAAAGGGGACGAAAATTCGCGTATGAATTTATTGACGATAGAACATCTAACAAAAGCATTTACAGAGCGGAAGCTTCTGGATGATACGGATTTCTCCATTCATGAAGGGGAGAAGATTGGGGTGATCGGGGTAAACGGTACCGGTAAGACGACGTTGCTGCGTATCGTGGCAGGACTGGAGCATCCGGATGCGGGAACGGTAACCAAGGGGAATAACGTCACCATTGGATTTTTGCCTCAGCAGCCGCAGTTTGAGGACGGACACACGGTACTGGAGGCAGTGCTGGAGGGAAACGTCAATGAACGTAACCGCTGGACGATCGAAAGCGATGCGAAGCAGATGTTGAATCATCTGCATATTCCGGATTTTGCGCAGCCGGTGAGGGAGTTATCCGGCGGTCAGAAGAAACGTGTGGCGCTGACCAGAGTATTGCTGGGGGAATATGATATTCTGATTTTGGATGAGCCGACGAACCATCTGGACAACGAAATGGCTTCGTGGCTGGAGGAGTTTTTGCAGAAATTCCGCGGAGCGGTATTGATGGTGACGCATGACCGCTATTTTCTGGACCGTGTATCCAACAGGATCGTGGAGCTGGATCACGGAAAAATCTATTCTTATCCGGGAAATTATTCGGAGTTTGTCCGTCTGAAGGAGGCGAGACAAAATATGGAGATCGCCACGGAACGAAAGCGTCAGAGTATCCTCCGCACAGAGCTGGAGTGGCTGGCGAGAGGCGCTAGAGCGAGATCCACCAAGCAGAAGGCGCATATTCAGCGTATCGAGGAAATGCAGGCCAGATCCGCACCGGTGAGCGACGCGCAGGTGGAGATGAGCTCGGTCAGCACCAGAATGGGACGCAAGACCATTGAGGTGGAAGGTCTTTGCAAAGCGTATGGAGAACGGGTGCTGTTCCGTGATTATACCTATATTTTCTTAAAGGGAGAACGGATCGGTATTATCGGTGAAAACGGCTGTGGCAAGAGTACCCTGCTGAAGATCATCACAGGGAACGAGACGGCGGATGCCGGAAGCGTGGTGATCGGAGATACCGTGAAGATCGGATATTTCGCGCAGGATTCCAGAGAGATGGATGAGACCATGCGGGTGATCGACTACATTAAGGAGGTCGGCGAATATGTGACAACGAAGGACGGCAAGATCACAGCGGCCATGATGCTGGAACGTTTTCTGTTTGATGGCACGATGCAGTGGAGCCCGATCGGCAAGCTGTCCGGTGGAGAACGCAGACGTCTTCAACTGCTCAGAGTGCTGATGTCTGCGCCGAATGTATTGATTCTGGACGAGCCGACCAACGATCTGGATATTCAGACATTAACGATTCTGGAGGATTATCTGGACAGCTTCGACGGTATCGTCATCACGGTATCTCATGACCGCTATTTTCTGGATCGTATTGTCCGCAGAATTTTTGCGTTTGAGGAAAACGGACATATCCGGCAGTATGAGGGTGGATATTCGGATTATCTGATTGCCTGTGAGCTGCGTCATCCCAAGGAGGCCGACGCAGAGAGGGGAGGAAGCGGTACGCGCGATGCGGAACGCGCCGGACAGAAAAATGCCGGAAGAACCCATGAGCGGAAGCTGAAGTTTTCCTATAAAGAGCAAAGAGAGTTTGAGACGATCGAGGCGGATATCGAAGCGCTGGAAGCGCGCGTCGAGGAGCTGGAAGAGGAGATGCTGGCTGCGGCATCCAGCTACGCAAGGCTGCAGGAGCTGACAGAAGAAAAAGAGAAAACAGAGCAGGAGCTGGAACATAAAATGGAGCGCTGGGAGTATCTGACGGAGCTGGATGAAAAGATTCGTGAAGAGGCAAAAAATTCCTAGAAAGTGATACAATGCAGGAAAAAATAGAATTTGGGGGTTGTAATTCTAAAATTACGGTGTTATAATTTGACATGATAAATATATGTTACTAGAGTATGAGTGGGCAGAGACGTCCACTCATATTTGTTGTTCAAGATATGTTTGAGAGAAAGGCGGAACGGATGACAAAGAGAGAAGAGTATGAGCAGAGAACGGAAGCGATTCTGCAGCCGATCATTGATGCGAATCAGTTTGAATTGGTGGATGTGGAATATGTGAAGGAGGCCGGCACGTGGTATCTGAGAGCTTACATCGATAAGCCGGGCGGAATCACGGTGGATGACTGTGAGCTGGTGAGCCGTATTGCGAATGATATCCTCGATGAGCAGGATTTTATCGACGACTCCTACATTTTCGAGGTCAGCTCCCCGGGACTCGGAAGACCGCTTAAAAAAGAGAAGGATTTTAAACGCAGTCTTGGAGAAGAGGTGGAGATCCGCACCTTCCGCCCCATTGAGAAGCAGAAGGAGTTTACGGGTATTCTGCGTGATTTTGATAAAGAAACCGTAACGATAGAACTGGAAGACGAGAGTACCATGCAGTTTGCAAGAGCTGATATTGCTCTGATTCGGCTGGCATTTGATTTTTAAGGAGGAAAAGGGAAAATGAATAGCGAATTAAAAGAAGCATTGGAGATTCTGGAGAAGGAAAAGAATATCAGTAAGGAGACTCTTCTGGAGGCTATCGAGCAGTCTCTTCTTCAGGCATGCAAGAATCATTTTGGTTCATCTGACAATGTGAGAGTGGAGATCAATCCGGATACCTGCGATTTTGCGGTACATGCAGATAAGACGGTAGTTGAGAGCGTGGAGAATCCGGTGACGGAGATCAGTCTGGTAGATGCGAAGAAGCGCGATGTGAGATATGATATCGGGGATATCGTTCCGGTAGAGATCAAATCCAAGGAATTCGGACGTATCGCTACCCAGAATGCCAAGAACGTGATCCTGCAGAAGATCCGCGAGGAAGAGCGCAAGGTGCTGTATGATGAGTATTACAGCAAGGAGCGTGAGGTCGTGACCGGTATCGTACAGAGGTATCTGGGCAAGAATGTCAGCATCAATCTGGGTAAGGTGGATGCGATCCTGAATGAAAATGAGATGGTGAAGGGCGAGACATTCTATCCAACTGAGCGTGTGAAGGTATACGTTCTGGAGGTGAAGGATACTCCGAAGGGACCGAAGGTTCTGGTATCCCGGACACATCCGGAGTTTGTAAAGCGCCTGTTTGAGAGCGAAGTGACAGAGGTTCGAGACGGTACCGTAGAGATCAAGTGTATTTCCAGAGAAGCCGGAAACCGCACCAAGATGGCGGTATGGTCCAACGATCCGGATGTAGATCCGGTGGGAGCATGCGTCGGTGTGAACGGCGCCCGCGTCAACAGCATCGTTGACGAGCTTCGCGGCGAGAAAATCGACATCATCAACTGGGATGAGAATCCGGCGCTTCTGATCGAGAACGCCCTGAGCCCGGCGAAGGTGATTTATGTAGCGGCAGATAATGATGAGAAGACTGCGCAGGTAGTGGTTCCGGACTATCAGCTTTCTCTGGCCATCGGTAAGGAAGGTCAGAATGCCCGTCTGGCAGCCCGGCTGACCGGCTTCAAGATCGATATCAAGAGCGAAACACAGGCTATTGAGGCAGGTGATTTCGATGAAGAAGAGTACTACGAAGAGGAAGGCTATGACGAGTACTATGAGGATGGTACAGCAGAAGAAGGAGAATCCTACGAAGAGCCGTCAGAGGATGGCGATCCGGTAGTCGAAGAATAGAATCGGGAGACAAATTATGAGTCAGACAAGAAAGATTCCTCTGCGTAAATGCGTTGGGTGTCAGGAGATGAAAAATAAAAAAGAGATGATGCGAATTCTGAAGACTCCTGAGGATGAGCTTGTCCTTGACACCACCGGCAGAAAGAATGGAAGAGGCGCATATTTGTGCATGTCAAAGGAATGCTTTGACAAGGCAGTCAAGAGCAGGGGACTGGAGCGCTCACTGAAGATGGGCATTCCGTCAGATGTATATGATACTTTAAAAAAGGAGATAGAACAGATTGAATCAAAATAAAGTACTGTCTCTCATTGGGCTGGCGACAAAGGCAGGAAAGACCGTCAGCGGAGAGTTTTCTACGGAAAAAGCGGTAAAGCTTGGCACGGCGTGTCTGGTTATCGTATCTGAGGAGGCCTCCGATAATACCAAAAAGAAGTTTCAGGATAAATGCAGCTTTTATGAGGTGCCGATTTTTATTTATGGAACGAAGGTGGAGCTTGGCACAGCCATGGGAAAAGAATTCAGAGCGTCCATGGCAGTGACCGATCCGGGTTTTTCTGATGCCATTGTAAAACTGTTAACCAAGACTAACGGAGGTAGCGAGTATGTCGAAAATGAGAGTGTATGAGATAGCAAAAGAATTAGGTAAAGAGAATAAAGACATTATTGGATTTCTTACCTCTAAGGGTGTAGAAGTCAAAAGTCATATGAGTGTATTAGAGGACGATCAGGTAGCGATGGTGCGCAAAAATGTAGCACCGGCGCCGCGTCCGGTAGCACCACCGAAGCCTGCAGCAAAGCCGGCAGCAGCACAGAGTGAGCATCCGGCGGGAACAGAGGCTCCGAAAAAGAAAAATATTTCCAGAGTGTTCCGTTCTCAGAACAGCCGTACCGGCATTCAGAAGCCGGCGGGTATGCGCACATCTGCGGAGCATTCGGCGGGAGCTCGTCCGTCCGGCAGCAGACCGGCAGGCGTTAAGCCTGCAGCAAAGCCGGCAGCACAGAGTGTGAAGCCGGTCGAGAACGCAAAACCGGCAGAGACGGTAAAACCTGCGGTTGTGGCAGAGACGGTAAAAACGGAAGCTCCGGTACAGCAGCAGGCGCCGGCAGCAAAGCATGATCAGCCGGTACAGGCAGCAGCAAAGCCGTCGGCTGTGAGAGAGAATAACGCAAGACCGGCACAGCAGGGACAGGGCGGATCGCAGAACCGCAATAACAATTTCCGCGGCGACCGCGATAATCGTGGCGGTAGCCGCGACGGCCAGAGAAGCTTCGGCGACCGCGATAACCGTGGCGGTAATCGTGATGGCCAG
>JAUNCG010000070.1 GCA_030526715.1 Eubacteriales bacterium | reverse complement strand
AGTATTCCACGGCAATTTCAAAATATGTATTGCAATTTTTTCCATTCTATATTATAATTCTCTTCGTAAGAGGTCATTCCTCTTACGACCCCTTATTAATTATTTATACTCCCCTCGAGACAGCCGGTAGCTCCCCTACCGGCTGTTTCATTTTTTATGGGTATCCGTTTCAGAATTATATATTTTTCAGCACGTTTTCTCTTCTTTCTATCCCGGTTTGAGAATAGTATGCCTCCTTGTCCTGATACATCTGCTTGTCAGCAGCATCAAACATTGTTTCGATGTCTTCTTCCGTAATTCTTGCTATCCATTCGCCTCCGATGGCAAGAGGAACCTTTTTCTTATCAGAAACACTCCGAAGATCTTCCATATGATGATTAAAATCCTTTTCCGAAATATCTGTTGCGATCGCACAAAACTCATCTCCACCCGTGCGAAAAAGCTCATAGTCACCCAGCGCTTCCATCAGAGCTTCCGATGCGCAGTATAATAAATGGTCACCCGCTTCATGTCCAAGCGTGTCATTTGTTCTTTTAAGACCGGACACGTCGCAGAATATGACGCCCAGACTCTGTCCGGACTTGATCGCAGTCTTATAGCGCTCCAGTGCAAACCGATTCCCCAACCCTGTCATCTGATCTGAAAAGCTGAGATACTCCAGCTGTCGAATCAGATCTCGGCTGACCATCAGAGACTCCATATAATATCCCACTGTCCGCAGGATCGGAACCACCGTGTCTATCAGTGTCGGAGCGGGATTTTCAAAAGCGTAAAAGCCTCCGATTTTGCCATCCTTCCAGAGCGGATAGACCACTAACGAGTTTATCTGCATTTTCTTCATGGAATAATATACCTCAGGGTGCTTCTCTCGAACATCTTCCATATCTTTGATCAACACCGATTGACCGCAGGATATATGTTTTCTCCAGAAAAACATAAGATCTATAGACAAGTGCTGCCGCTTCTCCTTCTCAGGTGCGACGCCTGCCCGACACCATTCATAGACCGTACTGAAATATTCTCCTCCCTCCAATTCCGCAATTTCCGCACGATCCGCCTTCAAATATCTGCTGAAATATTCCAAAAGAATAGCAATTGATTTTTGCGGGTCATGATCATACACTGCCTTACTCAACAGATTATTGAGCAGAGCATGCTCCGGACCGACCTTCTCAAGCTCCTGATATTCCAATGCTTTAGACGGAATAAAATGAGCAATCTGCAAAAGACATCGTCTTCCGTTCACATCAATCAGCCGGTTCTTCAGCTTTATTTCTCCCTTGAATTGCTCATCATTGATCGTTCTTTCCTTAAAATGCCCATACTGAAGCTCATGCTCCATACATACGGAACACGGCACTCCCGACTGATGCAGCACCTCATAACATCTTTTTCCGATAAAATACTCCATGGATACATTGCTAATCTTATGGATACTGCGATAAACTTCCCGAAGCCTGCGGTTAATATAAACCAAATGATGGTTCTCCAGATCCACTACATAAATCCATTCTTTCGCCTCTTCATATTTTTCAATCAGATCATACAGCGAAAAGCAAAAGCCCTCGTTTTTTTCTTCCTCAAGGTATGTGATCACCGGCTTTTGCTCCGAATACCGTTTTTCTTTCCCGCGTCGGTCAGCCCTTTTATAGTTCAAATGCTCCATATTGACCGGAAGGAGTCTTTGCTGATCTGAAACCATATTCTCCGTTGCAAGTGCGATCAAAATACCCAGCTGCGGATCATCCTCCGAAAATGCCATCCGAATATTCGGATTTACGGTTGCAGAGACACCCGCAAGAGTCTTTATCTCACGCATTCTTTTTTGAATCGTTCTTGCAACCTCCCGGATCTCTTCCCTGTCCGTATATTTCTGCAGCAATACAAATGTCCCGGCATAAAGACGTGCTATCGAACTGTCATTTCCGGCGATCTGCTTTAAAATTTCCCCTATCTCTATCGACATCCGATGTACGATCACATTTCCGTAAGTACCTAACGCTCTCTCGTATTCGCTGAATGACAAATGAATGACCGCAAAGCATTCCTTCCTTGTCGTCCATGCCTCCATATATTCCGTAAGAGCATAGGCAATTCCCTGCGTCGAAAGCAATCCCGTAATCGGATCCGTCACGCTCAGTATATGTGGATTACTGAACTGAATGTTCGTTTCATTCAGATCTATAAATGTGCCTACCAGACCGATGATCTGACCATCCTGATACATAGGCTCCTTGCTGGTCATCACCGTATGAAGTACTCCTTTAATAATGCATTTGCCGATGTGATTTATAATACGCTCTCCCTTTTCCAGAACCCGTATTTCATCCTCACGGAAGGGATCATCATTGATATGCCAACGCATCTCCTCATCCGTCTTTCCAATCACAAAATCAGCCGAATCATGACCAAAGGTCTCTAAAAACTTTTTATTTACTCCCAGAAATCTGCGCTCCGTATCTTTCCAATACAGATTTATGGTATTAGAATGCTGCAGGCTGCGCCACAAAAAAGCTTCCTCGTTATTTTCGTATTTCACAAAGCAGTCCGACGCGATCTTATCAAGCAATTCTTTATTTTCAAAAAAAGCCGGTCTCGTAGAATAAATCAGCATATCTGTATCCGAGATGTACTGAATCGTATTTGCCTTCCACACATAAGCGCCATTACTTACTCTGTTTCTGAAATACCTTGTCTCATATCCTCTCGGTTCCGATCTCAGCCGCTCTTTCAAAAACAGCGGATCCGTAAATCGCATAAATTCATCCTGATCTTCCAAATATACATATCTTCTGCAGATCTCAGTCCTTGTAATGTAACTGCGTTCATCATACGGACGCTCGGACTGCTCCTCACGCTTTGAGTGATTGCTCATCACATTTTTAAATGAGCTGTCCTCATCCAGTATAAAAATATCATCATACATAGAGTACATCATTCGGAAAATGTAGTCCAATTTTTCCTTCTTCTCATCCAGCTCTCCGATCGTAAGATTCTCTATCTCCACCTGATTTGCCGAATAATCTCCATATGTGCTGATGCATTTGGAGCGCAGACGAAAATACTTGCCGTTGACGGAATAATCCATCTCCTTAAAGCCCTCGCCGTATTTCGTTTCAGACTGCAGCGCCCAGAATTTACGGCTAAGTGTGGAAGCCGGTGAATTCAGAATAAATTCTGTAAAAATAAAGCTTCCGTCACCGATCTCCCGGCTGATTCTTTCGAATTCGTCGTTCACATATAAAAATCGAAATCTCTTTTTATCGGATTCCACCAATGCCAGTGTACGGTCTGTGATCCGATCAATTTTACCGATCTGATCATAATATTTGTGCATGGCTCTTGACTCCACTGCTATTTCATGCTCTGACGGATATCGCCAGAATTCTTCCTTTGTCAATGGCTTGCTATAGTAGTAGCCCTGTACCTTCTCACAGCCGATTTCCCTCAGATATTCATACTGTTCTCTGGTCTCTACTCCCTCCGCCAGTGTATGGATCCCCAGTCTCTTTGCCATCTGGATCACAGACATGATGATGTCTCTGGAGCGCTGGTCAAAGGTGCGCATGAAAAGCATGTCCAGCTTAATCTCGTCGAAATTGTACTCATCCAGCATATTCAGTGAGGAAAGCTCACTGCCAAAGTCATCCATCCACACCTCATAGCCGGCCTCCCGAAATTGTGCAATGATTTTCTTCAGACGTCCTTGATCACTCATAACCACAGATTCCGTAAGCTCGATATGAATCATGTCTCTCGGGATATCATATTCCCAGATAATACTCTCTATTTCTTCAAAAACATCACATTCTATAAAATCAAGCTTTGAGAGATTCAGGGAAATCGGAACCAAAGCTCTGCCGGCGGCAATGGTATCCCGAATATCTCTGCAGACCTTCCGCACAGTATATAGATCCAGCTTTGTAATCAGTCTTTTTCGCTCCAGCGCAGGAATGAAATCTCCCGGCGTCAAAAATCCTCTCTGCGGATCCACCCAGCGCGTCAGTGCCTCCGCCCCACATAGAACACCACTTAACGTGCGGATCACCGGCTGATAATACACCTGAAAATGCTCATTCTCAATAGCATCGTTAAAATGAGCGTCAATAAAATTCTCGATCTCCAGCTTTTTTTCCAACGCTTCATCATATTGAGCCACGGATCTGTTGGTATCCCGTATGGTATCCGAAGCAATTTTTGCATAGTCGCAGGCAAGCTCCACATCCATATCTCTGTGTTTTATATGATACACGCCGGACTGCAGCTTTAGTCCAGTACCGTCGTAATCCTTATCAAATAACGAATTACACATTTCCACTGTCTCATGCATATTCGGTGACTTAGACATTACCAGAAAATGATCGCTGCTGACCCTGCTTACAAGCAGCACATCTTCTCTTTCTTTTGTTATACTGACAACCTTCTGCAGCAGCAAATTTCCGGCATGACGTCCAAATTTCATATTGTAATATCTGAAATTACGGATATTGGTATACACGAAAGAATACTGTCCTTCATCTCCTTCGGTCTCCGCCTGACGCAGTATATGGTCTGCATAGACATAAAAGCTGTCTTTATTCAATGCTCCTGTCACCCGATCCCGCTCAACCTCCGTCTCCTGACTGTCGATTTCCGTATAGATAGTAAATACAACGCCCTCTCCGTTAACCACCTGAAGAATCGTACCGGAATCTTCGATTTTCTTTTCGATACCCTTTCTGGTTACGATACGATATGTACTTCTGTGCTCCTGCTGATTGTTCAATCTCCTACATTCTTTCACCACGGTTTCCATTACGCCTCTGTCAGACATAGAAATCAAATTCATAAAATTGCCGTCACAGAATTTCATGAATTCTTCTTCCGTTCTGCAGTCAAAAAGCTGCCATATAAAACGATTGGAGTAGCGTATCTTCAGATCGTCTTCATGGCCGACAATAAATATCATGGCCGCCTGCTGAATGCTGTCCACCATCGCTTTATATGATATTGTCTCATTTATCCCATACTGCCCCATAATTCCTCCCGAATAAGCATCTGCCGGATTACCTCTTCCTTTCACAAAGCAGATTCTTTCATCTATTAGAAAAGGAATACCAAACTACAATTCGGTATTCCCCTCAACCTTGTACAATTCAAAGCTAAACGCCTATCTGTCATCATGCCTTTGAAAAAGCTTGATCACCAGAATCACCAGTACGATCGGCACAAAGAATCTTGTCACCAACACCACCACGGAACTCAAAAGTGAAATCGCAAGCACCAGCAGCAACACCAGTGCGATCGGAAGCACCCATTTTAAAACAGGCGGATATATCTCAAATATCCGAAAACCACTATGCTTCTGTCGTACAAAATCATCATCGCTCTGCGCATACCCTGCCTGTGTCGTCTCCTGCTCATCTGCCGTCACCTCTGCGGCATCCATCAGCGTCCTTGCAATAAACACGGGGCTTCCCAGCTCGTCCATAACTTCCTGTTCTGTTCTTCCGGAAGCGACTGCTTCCGTGATATATTCGTTATAATAATGCAGATGCCCCTCGATTTCAGTCGGAGAAAGACTTCCCGTAAGCTGTGCCCGTAAAGTATCTAAAAATTCACGTTTATTCATAAAAAGACCCTCAATTTTTCAATTTTCCCAGTCATATTTACTCAAATTATAAAACGGAGCTATAAATTTGGCAAGAACTTTTCTTGATTTCCACTCATAACTGCATTATACTGAATATAAATGATTTACGAAGTTCATCGTAAACAGGAGGGGAATATGAAGAAAAGAGTATGTATTCTACTGCTCGCGCTCACTGTGTCTCTGGCGCTGTCCGGCTGCCGCAGAAGACCTATTGAAACGGAAGCGCAGACCGAGACAGAAACTATATCTGAGACGGAAACCGAGACCAAAAAAGAGACCGAGACAGAAAAAGAAACCGTAAAACAGACTGAGAAGAAAGCGTCCTCAAAGACTACCGTAGCTCCAAAGACCACCACGCAGACGTTACCGCAGTCCCCGATCACTACCTCGCAGACACCACAGTCCGAGACCACTGCTCAGACGGAGGCGCCTGCTTCCAGTCAGTGTCCGTATTGCGGTCAATGGTTTTCTTCTGCAATCACTGCAGATGGTTCATCAGAGTACTCCAACCATGTATATTATGAGCAGAATGCGGGGGATGACAGCGCGTATGATTCCTCAGGCTATTATACAGGCTCTGATGGTGCTCAGTACGCACAGTGCCCGTACTGTTTCCAGTCCTTCTCCACCGCAGCGGACGAGAGTGGTTATTCTCCCTATTCGGAGCACGTTGCGCAGGAATCAGCCTATGCCGCAACTCTCGATGACGGCACCTATACTCAGTGTCCATACTGTGGTCTATGGCTTGGATCCGATGATTATGCCGACCATATTGCAAATGGATGGTGACAGATCCCCCATATTGTTCGCAGGTGATCTGTCTGCATGAAAAAAGCCATGATTTTTCTCTCAAAATCATGGCTTTTTTCTATTTTGCATAATTCTTTATCTGTACGCCTCCAAGGCTCATATGATAGCTCTCTCGCTCCACCAGAGCGGAAACCGGAACAATCTCATACCCTTCTTCTGTGATTCCTTCAATCAACGAGCCAAGTCCCTGCAAAGTATACTTTGCACCACTGTGAAGACGAAGTATCGCTCCTTTTTTCATTTCCTTGCTCTGCAGCATTCCCCGAACCATTCGATCAGCGCCATAATCCTTCCAGTCATCCGAATCAACAGACCACTGTATGGTATAATACCCGTCAGCCGAGGCAGCACGGATCAATGGATCATCATACATCCCATATGGAGCGCGGAAGAACTCCATCTCGATGCCTGTCAGCTCCTTTACCAGAGTACCTGTCCGGGAAATATTCTCCATACTCTCTGCCATCTTCCGATCTGTCATGACCTCCGCTTTGACGCCCCGATTGCCGAGATCATGCTTCTGTGCGACAATCCGTCGCAACAGTCCCGGATGCTCCTGCGCCCAGTTTCCGGTAACAAAAAAGGTAGCACTAACGTGATACCTTTTTAAAATCTCCAGTATTTTCTCTATATTCGCTCCATCTCCGACAACGTCAAACGTCAGAGCTACCTGTTCTTTCCGTGTCCTGACACTGTATATCGGCACCTCGCCGGTACCCACACGACTTCCTGTCTCTACAGCATACTGCTCCATTCTTCTCCCACCAAGCAACAGCATCATCAAGCATAGAAACAGGATTCCCATTCCTCGATGCTTCCGAAGCCAGCGATATCTGTCGGCAGACCATTCCATACGGCACACTCCCGGACGCCCTTACCTAAATATATGTCGCGTCCGGTTCTACCATGCACTATACGAGAAAATCTCTCAATCTTTTGCTTCTCGACGGATGACGCAGCTTACGCAGCGCCTTCGCTTCGATCTGACGTATGCGCTCACGTGTGACATTGAATTCCTTACCTACTTCCTCAAGCGTTCTTGCTCTTCCATCGATCAGGCCGAAACGAAGCTGCACTACCTGACGCTCACGATCTGTCAAGGATTCAAGCGCCGTACTAAGCTCCTCCCGAAGCATGGAAAAGGCAGCGGAGTCTGCCGGAGAAAGCGCAGAATCATCCTCAATAAAATCTCCGAGATGGCTGTCATCCTCCTCACCGATCGGCGTATCCAGCGACACCGGATCTCTGGATATCTTCAACACCTCGCGAACTCTGGAAACCGGAACTCCGAGACGATCTGCTACCTCCTCCGGAGTCGGTTCACGGCCAAGCTCCTGCAAAAGAGTTCTCGTCATCCGAAGTGTCTTATTGATGGTCTCGACCATATGCACCGGCACACGAATCGTACGTCCCGTATCCGCAATACCTCTGGTAATAGCCTGACGGATCCACCATGTCGCATAGGTACTGAACTTGAAGCCTTTGGCATAGTCGAACTTATCTACCGCCTTCATCAGCCCCATATTTCCCTCTTGGATCAGATCCAGAAACGGCATACCTCTTCCGACATATTTTTTTGCAATGCTGACAACAAGACGAAGATTCGCCTCGATCAGCTGCTTCTTTGCCTCCTCATCACCCTCTTCTACCTTCTGTGCCAGAGCGACCTCTTCCTCTGTGGTGAGCAGAGGCACGTTGCCGATCTCCTTCAGATACATACGCACCGGATCTTCCGTGCTCACACCCTCCAACACATCCGTATCGTCGATGATCTCGACCTCCTCCTCATCAGAGAGCAAGATCGCATCCTCATTGTCAAGCAGAAGCTCCGTCGTATCCTCCATATTCTCTTCTCTGAGAATATCGATATTCTGTTTCTCCAGATATTCTAGGATCAGATCCATCTTCTCCTCGTTCACCTGAAGACCGGCAAACGCATCATTTACCTCTTTGAAGGTCAGTACATTCTTCTTTGTCTTAGCATTCTGTACCAAACCGTTCAGGGCATTTGTAAACTGTATTTCCTGCTGTTGTTCATCCATAAATTACCATATCTCCTCTCAAGGTAATCTGCGGGCCACCGGTATGTTCGATATACTCTCTGGTGATCGTTACCTTACCAATATTGTCATCTTTGGGAATTTCATACATGATATCCAGCATGATTTCCTCAATGATGGCCCTGAGCGCTCTCGCTCCTGTCTTCTTCTCCAACGCGCGTGCGGCAATTGCCTCCAAAGCATCGTCGTTAAACTCCAGCTGTACCTCATCAAGCGCCAGAAGCTTCTGATACTGCTTTAAAATCGCGTTGCGAGGCTCCTTCAATATCTTCACCAGCATCTGCTGATCCAGCCCTCTCAGGGTAAATACAATCGGTAATCGCCCAATAAACTCCGGGATCATGCCAAAACGGCGGATGTCCTCGTTCGTTACACGTTCTAAAATGTTGGGATCGTCATCGTATTTATCCTTCAGATCTGCCTGAAATCCGATAGATGCCTGTTTGTTCAATCGTTCCTTGATAATATCCTCCAGTCCCGGGAAAGCTCCTCCGCAAATAAACAGGATATTTCTGGTATTCACGGTCTCTAATGGAACCATGGCATTCTTACTGTTCGCCCCCACCGGAACTTCGATCTCACTGCCCTCCAGAAGCTTCAGCATTCCCTGCTGTACAGACTCGCCGCTGACATCTCTCTGGGTTGCATTTTTCTTCTTAGCCAGCTTATCGATCTCATCTATAAAAATGATACCACGCTCAGCCTTCTCCACATCGTTATCTGCTGCTGCCAGCAGCTTTGACACCACGCTCTCAATATCATCTCCGATATAACCTGCCTCTGTCAATGAGGTCGCGTCTGCGATGGCCAGCGGAACATCCAATAATCTCGCCAATGTCTTCACCAGATAGGTCTTTCCGGATCCGGTCGGTCCGATCATCAGCATATTGGACTTTTCTATCTCAATATCATCCATCGTTCCTGTAGCTACTCTCTTATAGTGGTTATATACACCGACGGAAATCACTTTTTTGGCATATTCCTGACCGATCACATATTCGTCCAGACTGGCCTTGATCTTATGTGGTGCCGGTATGGATTTGATATCAAATGTCGGCGCCGGTTCATTCTTTTTCTTCTTTACCTTCTGCTTCTGCGGTATCTGCTGTGTCGGAAAATCCGACAGATTGATCATCTGGATATTCGGAAACTTCTTGGAAAGCTCCATCAGTTCCTGATAACCGTTGTTATCAAGCTGACTCAGACTGCTCAGGGACTTCTGCATACAGTCTGTACAGATCATCATATCCTTCATCAGCGGAATCATCTTCCCTGCTTTACTCTCGCTTCTGTGACACATACAACAGATTTTCTGGTATTTATCGGTTTCCTCCTGATCTTCTGTATCCTCAGTGGATACGTCGATCAGTTCTTCTTCCGTTTTCATTTCTTCTGACACGTATACTCTCCTTCTGTATAATTAGCCCATGTTAATTCAGAATATCACAGTCGCTCACTTTTGACAAGTGCTATTTTTCTTTACATTTC
>JAUNCG010000069.1 GCA_030526715.1 Eubacteriales bacterium | reverse complement strand
AGGCCATTACTGGCATTAGAGGGTGTAAAACAAAAAAGAAGTGTCAAACTCCCGACTCCTTCTTCGCTCCCATCATACTAAATTCCGGACAAAAATGCAATCTCGCTTTTCCGACGCAAATTTCAATCGTTTGCGTTTTTTTTACAATACATTCGACAAATTTCTTGACGCGGATAGATTCACATTCTATACTGATACTGATTTACTATGACTGCAGATCGTTTTCTGCAGTAAATTTCATTTACATTGTTTAATTAGAAATTGGAGGTCTCTATGTCTGATAATTTTGATTCTCTTCGTGCAGCAATCCCCTATGCTCCGCTAAAGCTGGCCGCTTTGGAGGGTTGCCGCGATTTTGCAGCTAAGGTTAACGAACATCTCGTGTCCTACCGCCATGACAATCCAACGCACGATCTTCAAAATCTGGCATTTAAGGGTTATGCACAGGACAGCTATCTCGCCGACTGTGCCTGCCCCCGTTTTGGTTCCGGCGAAGGAAAAGGTATCCTGCACTCTTCTGTGCGCGGTACAGATCTTTTTATTCTTGCCGATGTTACAAACTACAGTCTGACCTACAAGGTATGCGGATATACAAATCACATGTCTCCGGACAATCATTTTCAGGACATTAAGCGCGTTATCTCCGCCAGCAACGGCAAGGCTAAGCGTATCAATGTCATCATGCCATTCTTATACGAAGGGAGACAGCATAAGCGCTCCGGCAGAGAGTCTCTTGACTGTGCTCTTGCGCTTCAGGAGCTGGCGGATATGGGCGTCAGCAATATTATCACCTTCGATGCTCATGATCCCCGTGTGCAGAATGCCGTTCCGCTGATCGGCTTCGACTCTTTTATGCCGACTTATCAGTTCTTAAAGGCGATGGTACAGTCCACACCGGATCTGAAGATCGACAGCGATCATCTGATGATCATCAGTCCGGACGAAGGCGCCATGGGACGCGCCGTATATTTCTCCACCATTCTCGGTGTCGATATGGGTATGTTCTACAAGCGTCGTGACTATTCTACGATCATCAACGGACGGAATCCGATCGTTGCTCACGAATTTCTCGGCGATTCCGTAGCCGGAAAGGATGTGATCATTGTGGACGATATGATCTCCTCCGGTGAGAGTATGCTGGATGTTGCAAAACAGCTCAAGGAGCGTCATGCAAAGCGCGTATTCGTCTGCACCACCTTTGGTCTATTCACTGACGGCTTCAGTAAATTCGATGAATATTATGAAAATGGATACATCGACCGTATCATCACTACCAATCTGAACTATCACGATCCGGTCATCTACGAGAAGCCTTATTATGTTGAGGCAGATATGAGCTCCTTCCTTGCAAGCATCATTGATGCCCTCAATCATGACGTTTCCATCGAGCATATCATGTCTCCGACAGAAAAGATCCACAAGCTTCTGAGCCGCCTTCAGTAAAGCGGTATGATACAACGACAAAACAGATTATCGAAAGAAATGCTCTCGATAATCTGTTTTTATTTTCTGAAAATCTATACTTTTCGTCTTAAAATACCATTTTAATAGCGGATATTCTTCGAGATTCGTAATTTAACCGAAGCAAGCAGGTAGCGAAGCGGATTGCGAATACCCACTTGATCATCTCCACGCAGCTTTGGACTGCATCGTGAGAAATGCCGCGAGGTTCCCCCGCTTTCCCTGAGATGCACGGTGCGAGAACAGCACTTCCGAATTACAGCAGGTACAGATATCCGTCACCTGCATATGCTCCGGCAGGATCCCCGCTTCTTCCAGCACAAGCTCGTTTGCTCTCCATAGATTCAGACGATATTTTCCGTCTCCTTCTCCATAGAACAGCTCCCTCCAACGCTCCTCCCGAAAATTCCTGCGAAACTCCTCGATCACATCCTCACTCACCTGATAGCACGACTGACAGATCGACGGTCCGATCGCAGCGACGATATCCTCAGGATTGCTGCCAAATGCAGTCTGCATGGCCTCCACCGTCACCTTTCCCATCTTACCCACGGTTCCGCGCCATCCGGAATGCGACAGCCCGATAGCCCGACGCACAGGATCCACAAAAAACAGCGGTACACAATCCGCATAGAAGGTAACCAGCACCGCTTCCGGATCATCTGTGATCAGCCCATCCACATCCTGATAATCCCGTTCCTTATTCCAGCCTTTTCCCAGATCCGCAGCTGTCACTCTCCTCACATTCGTCGTATGCGTCTGATCCGTAAAGACCATAGCCTCCGTGTCAAATCCCAGCGCCTCCGCCATGCGACGATAGTTTTCTCTCACACATTCCTCCCGGTCTCCTCTGGAAAAGCTGAGATTCATAGAGGATAAGTGCCCTTCACTCACCCCGCCAAGTCTCGTAGAAAATCCATGCCGAATCCCCGACAGCTCATCCAGTATGGGATACGTAAGATAAACCACCTCATTCTTCTTATGTACACGAACTATCTTCTTTTCTCCCGTTCTTATGAAATCCATCCCCGCTCCTTTCTAATGCAAGCATCGAAATCCGTCTTTTGCAGCGTAATACCTCCCGGCATCGTATCTTCTTCAAAAATCACCCGCCCAGAACGCATCCTTCACATGTACGATCTCCTCTCCACAGATTCCGATCACATCGAACCTGCAGGGCATATCCTCCGGATACCCCTTTCTATGCAGGTAATATTGGGCAGTCTGCAGGATCACCCTCTGCTTGCGAGCATCTACCGCTGCAAGAGGAGAGCCCTTCTGTACATTTTTCCGATATTTCACCTCCACAAACACGAGATATCTGCCGTCACGCACGATCAGATCAATCTCACCCGAGCGGATGCGAAAATTTTTATCTATAATGCGGCATCCCTTCTTCTCGAGAAATTCAGCCGCCAGCTCCTCATACTGCGCCCCCGTTGTCCTTTTATTCATGTCCTTCCTTTGATACGTCATCAGATATTTTTGATAAATGACCGACGATGGATCGGCGACGGTCCATAAGTACGGATAGCCTGAATATGTGCCGCCGAACCATAACCCTTATGTCCCGCAAATCCATATTCCGGCATCGCCTTATCATATTCCTCCATCAGACGATCCCTCGTCACCTTGGCAATCACACTGGCTGCCGCAATAGACAGGCTCTTCGCATCGCCATGAACGATCGGTCTCTGCAAAATATCCACTCCCGGTATCCGTACCGCATCATTCAGCAGAACCTGAGGCAGAACGCCAAGGTCTGCAATCGCCATGCGCATCGCCTCATAGGTAGCCTGCAAAATATTGATCTCATCGATCCTCGTCCAAGATACGATGCCGACACCCACAGCCACTGCCTGCTCCATGATCTCCTCATAAAGCTCTTCTCTTCGCTTCGCAGAGAGCTGCTTAGAATCATTCAGATATCGAATTTTGCACTCTTTTGGAAGAATCACTGCTCCCGCTACCACCGGACCCGCCAGCGGTCCTCGTCCGGCCTCATCGATTCCACAGATATACTGTGTCTGAGGATACTCGCGTTCATAGCACAGCATCTCCTCCAGACGCAGATCCTCTCTGTGTTCCGCCTCCAGCCTCTTCTGATATCTGCGGATCAAAGCGGCAACCCCCGCCCGTCCGTCATCTTCATATTGTAAAAAAAGCTGAGGAAGACCGCTCAAAGCCGTCTCCTCAAACTCCTGTTTTATCTGCGCAATACTTTTTGCCATTATTTTAATACTCCAAATCTTTCCAACGGAAACAGGCAGAACGCCGCCCGTCCCACAATCTCCTTTGCCTTGACATTTCCAACACTGGGTTCCCGACTATCCAGACTGAAATTGCGGTTGTCCCCCAGCACAAAGTATTCATCCCGTCCCAGCGTCATCTCTTTACCTGCCAGACCGGCCTCTCTGATCCGCGCATTTCCGAAATGCTCCTGCAATGCGCTGCCATTGATATAGATCACTCCATCCTCAATCCGGATCGTCTCTCCGGGCAGCCCGATAATGCGTTTGATATAGTACGTATTTTCCCGATACTGATAGGGAAAAACCACGATCTCAAATCTTTTCGGTCTGCGAAATCGATACGTCAGCTTATCTATCAGCAGCGTATCTCCCTCCTGCATCGTCGGAAGCATGGAATCTCCATGGACTCTGGTACGCTGTATCAAAACATGCGGAATCAGCAGCGCCAAGCCCAGCACTGCCATCAGCACAAAACATCCCCTTTTTATTCTCCCCCGCTCCATAGATGACCTATTCCTCCGGCTGTTCCAGAGTCACCCTGCCGAGCTTGCCGCTGCGGAAATCATCCATCAGAATCCCTGCTGCCTTCGCATAGTCCAGCTCCTGCCCTTTTAACAGGCATCCTCTGTTTTTCGCGATCTGTGTCAGGATCTGAAGAGGTTCCTCCTGCTCTTCACAACGATACCGCTCGTTCAATGCTCCCCCATAATTGTCACACAAGAATCTGATCAGCTCCAGTGAAAGCTCCTCGATATTCAAAATCTCATCATTGATGGAGCCAATCATGGCCAGACGCATCCCCACCGCCTGATCCTCAAACTTCGGCCACAAAATACCCGGTGTGTCCAGCAGCTCCACATTCTTATTCAGACGGATCCACTGCTTCCCCTTGGTCACACCCGGACGATTACCGGTCTTCGCCGCCGCTCGTCCTGCATAGGAATTAATAAACGTCGATTTTCCAACATTCGGGATGCCGACCACCATGGCACGCACAGGACGATTCTTGATCCCTCTCCTGCGATCCCGTTCAATCTTCTCACGGCAGGCCTCCTGAACGGTCTTGTCGATCAGCTTGATCCCCTCACCGCTTCTGGAATTTACCTGCAGAACGTGAAATCCCTTCTTCTGAAAAAACTCTGTCCACGCACGATTCGCTCTCTCATCGGCAAGATCCGATTTATTCAGCAAAACCAGACGTGCTTTGCCCTGTCCCAGAGTATCGATATCCGGATTCCGGCTGGAGAGCGGAATTCGCGCATCCACCAGCTCGATCACCAGATCGATCAGCTTAATATCCTCCTGCATCATACGCTTGGCCTTTGTCATATGACCGGGGTACCATTGATAATTCATCTAAAACTCCTTTATTTGATCCATCCTAAGGACTCCGACGGCGATATACGGAACCATACCTTTCCTTCAATATAATCCGAATTCACCAATCCTACGTCCGCATGACGGCTATCTTCACTGTTATTACGATTATCCCCCAGCACAAAGTACTCCTTCACTCCGAGAGTAATCGGATCTGATGCGAGTCCCGCATCATTGATCGCCGGATAATTAGTCTTCTCCAGCAGCACCTTATCGTTAATATATATCATTCCGTCCCGGATCTGTACCGTCTCTCCGGGCAATCCTACAACACGCTTCACATATGTCTGCGCCGAGCTGCTGCCATTCGGCTTAAATGCAACAATATCATTGCGCTTAGGCGTACCAGCACGGTAAGCCAGCGTATTGATCAGCACCTGATCATTGTCCGACAGGGTAAGCTCCATAGACTGTCCTACATTCGTCCGCACCTGACCAAAAAAATACACGATCACAAACGCGAACAAAATGACTACCGCTATCTCAAACACCCACAAAAGAAAGCTGCCGATACGCTCCCGGATACTCTTTTTTTCTCTTTGCCTGCGTCTGACAGACCTGCGCTCTTTTTTCATCTCTTAGTCTCCGATAAATGAAAAGGCTGTCCGAAGACAGCCCTTTTGAATTCCATTATTTTACTAACTCTTTTACCTTTGCACTCTTACCAACGCGGTCTCTCAGATAATTCAGTTTAGCACGTCTTACTTTACCTCTTCTGATTACTTCTACCTTTTCAACGTTCGGGGAATGCAGCGGCCATGTCTTCTCAACACCGATGCCGTTGGAATTCTTTCTTACGGTGAAAGTCTCTCTGGAGCTTCCGCCCTGCTTCTTCAGTACGGTACCCTCAAATACCTGTACACGCTCACGGTTACCCTCTTTGATCTTACCGTATACCTTAACGGTATCACCCACATTAAACTGCGGTACCTCAGCCTTCAGCTGAGCTGCTTCAATGTTCTTAATAATCTCCTGCATTGTGCGCCTCCTTATTCTTTGGATGTTCTTAATACAATAACGTAACAGAGGACCATCTCTTTCTCACAACGTGTTTTATTCTATCATAAGGATCTGCAAAATGCAAGCAAAAAATCATTTTATCTATTCCGCTTCTTCCACGGATTCCTGCGCTTCCTCCACGCTCTCCTCCTGTGTATCCTGCCTGACACAGTCACATGCTTCCGTCTGCGCATCCTCAGGCTCTGTCGCCTCTTCCTGTGTCTCTTCCTCTACTGTCTCCGGTGCTTCTTTCTCTGCGTCGTCTGCTGTCTCGTCCTCTGTAACAGCCTCCCCGGTCGGCTCATCATCCGTCTCTTCCGGCTCAAAGATGTCTTCTTCCTGCACATCCGAAGCGCTCTTCTCCTCAGCGATCTTCGCCTTCAGAAGCCTGATTTCCTCTTCCAGTCCCTCGATTTCTACATGAAGATCATTGATTGCCGTAATCCGCTCAGAAAACTCGCAGGTCTCGTCCTTATGCGCTTCATAAAACGCCTTGCCAAGAGCCAGCAGCTCATCATCCACCTTTTTCTTCTTGCTCAGCACTCTCGTACGCAGGCTGGCTACCTCGGCCACCTCACCCGTCTTCTTCATCACGGTCTGCCCGATATCACCGGTCTTTCTCATGACAGTCTGTCCGATATCTGTTAGTTTTTTTCCCCAATCTTCAAACATTACCCACTTCTCCTTTCAGCAACTCCCGTTCTTTCTTCGTCAGCTCCGCCTTTTCAAGAAGATCCGGCCGCCACTTTGCAGTGCGCAAAATAGACTGCTCACGTCTCCATTTTTCAATATTCGCGTGATGTCCGGACATCAGTACCGGCGGAACTACCTTGTCTCTCCAGATCTCCGGTCTGCTGTACTGCGGATATTCCAGCAGCGAGTCCTGAAAAGATTCACTCTGCGCAGAGGTCTCATTATTCAGCACACCGCCCACGAGCCGCGAGATCGCATCCATCATCACCATTGCCGGGAGCTCACCCCCGGTCAGCACGTAATCCCCGATGGAAACAAAATCTGTTACCACTTCCTCCAGTACACGCTCGTCGATTCCCTCATAATGACCGCACAGAAATACAAGCTCCTCTTCCTGTGCAAGCTCCTCTGCCATCTTCTGATGAAAGGTCTTTCCCTGCGGCGTCAGATATACCACGCGCAGCTTATGTCCGGCCTGTTCCTCAAGGGAATGATAGGCCGCATAAACCGGCTCCGCCTGCATCACCATACCCGCACCGCCGCCGTAAGGATAATCATCTACCTTCATGTGCTTATTGCCGGCGAAATCCCTGATATTCACAGCATTGAGCGAGATCAGTCCCTTCTCCATGGCTCTCCCGGTAATGCTGGTATTCATTCCCTGCTCAATCATCTCAGGGAAAAGCGTTAATACGTGAAATTTCACAGCAAGCCCTCCAGTAAATGTACTTTCATACTATTTTCATCTAAAGATATCTCTATAATACAATCTTTTATGTTCGGTATCAAGAGTTCTTTTCCATCTTCCATACGAACCACATACACATCATTCGCACCGGTCTGCAGAACCTCCGTCAGCTTTCCGAGATAGCGCCCTGTATCTTCCGTTACCTCAAGCCCGATCAGGTCACAGATAAAATACTCTCCCGGCTTGAGCTTCACAGCATTCTCACGGGTCACCAGCAGCGGCCAGCTCTTGTATAGCATAGCCTGCTCGGGCGTATCAATCCCTTTAAACTTCACGATCACCATATTTTTGAAGAACTTCACCTGCTCGATCTCCAGCGGAACATTCCCCCGCTTGCCCTCTGCCAGAACCTCTTTTAATTTTTTAAAACGTCTCGGGTCATCCGTCGTCGGAAATACCTTTACCTCTCCATGTACTCCATGGGTCGATGTGATGACACCCACCTGCAAATATTTCTCCATACACCTTTCTCCATTATTATATATAGATACAAAGCTTTCTGAACGACAAAAAGGGCTGTTCCCAGCCCTTTACATGATGTCTACAATCACTTTTTTGTCAGTTCTGGACGCAGCTGCTTTCACTACAGAACGGATCGCTTTCGCGATTCGGCCCTGCTTTCCGATAACCTTGCCCATATCGGACTGAGCTACCTTCAATTCGATCACAGTCGCCTTGCCAGTCTCTTTCTCAGTCACAACTACCTCTTCCGGATGCTCCACAAGAGATTTTGCGATGACCTCTACTAACTCTTTCATCACCGTCACCTCTTATTTATTTCTCGATGCCGGCTAACTTGAACAGTTTGCCTACAACCTCTGTCGGCTGAGCACCGTTTGCAAGCCACTTCTTAGCTAACTCCTCGTTTACCTTGAATTCGCTAGGATTTGTGTTCGGATTGTAAGTACCAATCTCCTCGATGCACTTTCCATCTCTCGGGGATCTGGAATCTGCTACTACGATTCTATAGAAAGGAGCCTTCTTCTGTCCCATTCTTCTTAATCTGATCTTTACTGCCATTGTATTTCACCTCCTTAATTTAATAACTGACTTATATGTTAAAAGGGAAGTCGAAACTTGCCTCTTTTACCACCTCTGCCTCCCATCATACCCGGGAACTGCTTCATCATCTTACGGGTCTGCTCAAACTGCTTCACCAGACGATTCACTTCACTGATATCCACACCGCAGCCCGCTGCAATTCGCTTCTTACGGGATGGATTCAAAATATCCGGATTCGACCGCTCCTGCGGAGTCATCGAAAGGATAATGGCCTCATTTCTCGCAAGTGCCTTCTCATCGATCATTCCCTCGATGTCCTTCATCTTGCTTCCGCCGAGACCCGGCATCATACTGAGGATACTGGAAATACCTCCCATATTCCTCATCTGCTCCATACTGTCGAGATAGTCATCAAAGCCAAAGGTTGCCTTTTTCAGCTTCTGCTCCATCTCCTTCGCCTTCGCCTCATCGAGATTCGCCTGCGCCTTCTCGATCAGAGTCATCACATCCCCCATTCCGAGGATCCGCGATGCCATTCGATCCGGATAAAACTGCTCCAGATCCGAAAGCTTCTCGCCCATACCTGCGTAAAGGATCGGTTTACCGCAGGTAGCCTTGATGGAAAGCGCTGCACCGCCCCGGCTGTCGCCGTCGAGCTTTGTCAAAACCACTCCATCAATGCCGATTTTATTATTAAACATCTCGGAAACATTCACCGCATCCTGACCGGTCATGGCATCCACCACCAACACCGTCTGATCTACATGAACCGCTTCCTTGATCTGAACGAGCTCGTTCATCATGTCCTCATCTACATGAAGACGTCCTGCCGTATCCAGCAGCACTACATTCATACCGTGGCTCTTCGCATGCTCTACCGCCGCTTTTGCAATATTCACTGGGTTCTGCTTGTCCCCCATGGAGAATACCTCTACGCCGACCTTCTCACCATTGATCTGCAGCTGCTGTATCGCCGCCGGACGATATACATCGCAGGCTGCCAGCAGCGGAACTCTGCCCTTTGACTTCAGCTTTGCTGCGATCTTCGCCGTCGTGGTCGTCTTACCTGCACCCTGCAGACCAACCATCATCACGACCGTGATCTCACTACCCGGCTTCAACGCAATCTCCGTCGTCTCAGAACCCATCAGCGCGACCAATTCCTCATTTACGATCTTGATCACCATCTGCCCCGGATTCAATCCGTTCATGACCTCTGCGCCGACCGCACGCTCCTGCACGGATTTGATGAACTGCTTCACCACCTTAAAGCTTACGTCCGCCTCCAGCAATGCCATCTTGACTTCCTTCAGCGCTGTCTTCACATCCGCCTCGGAAAGCTTACCCTTGCTGCGAAGATTCTTGAATACATTCTGTAATTTATCGGAAAGGCTCTCAAATGCCATACTTACAACTCCTCTAAAATCTCATTGGAAATCTGCTGGATCTCCGGATGTCCCTGTGCAAGCACATGAATCTGTTCGACCTTTTCCCGGATAGAAAGGAACTTCTCCAAAAGATGAAGCTTCGCCTCATAGCCTTCCAGAGTCTGATTACATCTCTTGATCAGATCGTGTACACCCTGTCGGCTGATTTGATGTTCCTGTGCGACCTCCGTATAAGAACAGTCGTTCAACACTACATCCTCATAGATCAGTCTCTGATGCTCTGTCAGCAATTCGCCGTAAAAATCATACAGCAAAGTTTGCTCAACTATTTTCTCCATTTCCATCACCTTTGCTATCTTATCTCATGAAAACGGATCTGTCAAGTGTTTTTTCTTGACAAGATATTTTTT
>JAUNCG010000068.1 GCA_030526715.1 Eubacteriales bacterium | reverse complement strand
CGATCCTCGTCACTCCCACATAGATTTCCTGAATCTTGTTCCATGTCCGTTTTCCCACAAGACCATCCTGTTCCAGATCGAAAATCCCCTGAAATACCTCCACCGCATTTTTGGTAGCCGGCCCAAAGATACCGTCCACCGCGATTTTCGGCAGCAGCGGATAATTGTTGGCGATCGTGTTGAGCTGCTCCTGCATCTGACGGACGGAATTCCCGGAAGAGCCCTCCCGCAGAGTATAGCCCGGCCACGATACCGGAATCCCTGCCACCTCTTTGGCGCGATTTACATAAATCGAGTCTCCGTAATAATATCTGAGGATTTCCAGATCCGTGTACCCCTGATCTCCCAGATTTTTGGATCCCCACTGCGTCATCCAGTTGGGACAGCTGACCCTACTGCCGTCACAGTATTGCGTCAGAATAGGCTGGCGGACATTCGGACGGGACAGATACCGGTCGAACAGATCCTCCACCACCGCATCGATATTGCTGTAGATATTTCTTCCATAGGTCCATTTCTGATCAAATGCCGTGGACGAGGTAATGGTAAAAGCATATCCTCGATTGCGATACCATTCCGTATATACGCGATTTAAGGTAAAAGACATGATAGCCAGCACGTTTGCCCGGATCGTCGCCGTGGGCCACGTAGAGTAAATCTCACAGGAGGCTACATTTTTGATGTAATCACGATATCTTACATAATAATTCGCAGCGGTGGTATCCCGCGGCGCTCCGTCGTGTACCACCACAAGCTCCGGAATCACTACGCTGCTCAGTACGATCTCCCCTGACTGATTCGTAGGCTTCTGCTCTGTCTCCGCGATCTTCGGCGGATAGTCCCCGTACAGTGTATGTGCCGGAATATCTACCACCTCAGGCGCCTCCCCTTTTGATAGCGCGCGCATCCGCACCGTCTGCAGCGCGGTCTCCCCCGCCAGTACCTGCGTCCCGCTGACCGTCACAGTCTCAAAGCCTTCCGCGCGAACCCTCAGCGTATATTCTGCATAGGGCTGCCGCTCTCCCGGCTCCAGACTATACTCCAAAGGCGGCGCACTAAGCTCTGCCGTCTCCGTTCTGCCGCTACTGTCCGTCTGCAGCTGCTCCAGCGTCTGCCCCGTTTCCCCCGTGGAAGATATCTCAATATCTGCGTTCTCCACAGGAATCTCTCTTCCCTGCGACACCACGCGAACCCTAAGTTGGCCCCGATCTGTCAATTCCTGCATGCGCAGATCCTTGCGCCAAGATCTCTCACCGACATTCAGGAGCCTTCCTCTCTCTTCAATCATAAAATCCCCACATAGATTCTTTTCATAAAATCTATGCGGGGAATCCGTATATTATTCCTTCCGGTCTGAGAGAATCGCTTTCCTCAGATCAGCTTCATCACATCATTAAACAGCACTACCGCCATCAGCGCCATCAAAAGCATCAGTCCCGCAAAATGAACCATGCCCTCTTTCTCCGGATCGATCCGTTTGCCTCGGATCAGCTCCAAAATCAAAAATACGATACGTCCTCCGTCCAACGCCGGAATCGGAAGCAGATTCATCACGCCGAGGTTCGCCGACAAAAGGATCACTATATTCAGCATATTGATCCAGACTGCAAAAAGACTTACTCTTGCGCTCTCGGTATAGGTATCGTCGATCATGCCTACCACGCCCACCGGTCCTGCCATATCCTTCACTCCCGCACGGCCTGTCACAAGCAGCTTCAGACTCTGAAGCGTCAAATCGATCCAATATTTCACCTCAAAAGCGCTGTACTCCAGTACCTGCAGAGCATTCGCTTTGTGATAGCTCGGATCCAGCACAACACCCAGCAGATATCTTCCGTGTTCATCCTGCCTTGGCGTAATGACAGCGCTGTATGTCCGACCGTCTCTTTGATACTCTATTTCCACCTCAGAAGCAGAATGAAACTGCAGATACATGTTCACCTCACGTGCAAGATGAATCCGTTTCCCGTTCATCCTCGTGATGACATCTCCCGCCTGCATTCCTTCTTCCTGTGCAGAATATCCGTCTACTACATCTCGCAAAACGGCCGGATCATATCCGAGACTTGCGATGATGATCGCGGATGCCACCAAGGCCATAATAAAATTGAATATCGGACCGGCGGCAATCACGGATAGCCGCGCCAGAGGCGATTTGCTTCCAAAGGAGCCTTCCTCGCCATTCGCCTCATCCTCGCCAAGCATCATACAGGAGCCCCCGAATGGCAGCAGCTTCACAGAATATCTGGTGCCATGCCATTCATGACTCAGCAACCTCGGCCCCATCCCAAGGGAAAACTCCAGAACCGTGATCTTATTTAGCTTCGCCAGCAAAAAATGACCAAGCTCGTGAAACAGTACCAGAATACTGAAAATCAGCACTGAGATCAAAATACTCAAATTACCACCTGCTCTCAATTAATTCATAGGTTGCCTGCTCTGTCGCCAAAATCT
Source organism: Eubacteriales bacterium (assembly GCA_030526715.1). Classification (GTDB taxonomy): domain Bacteria; phylum Bacillota; class Clostridia; order Lachnospirales; family Lachnospiraceae; genus Marvinbryantia. Next base: position 7,931 of record JAUNCG010000068.1, on the reverse strand, counting down.
CATCCACCGTCGGATTCTGTATCATCTTATGCGCATCCATACATGTCGTGATAATCTCATAAATATCCGTAAACCCGATGCGCCTCTGCAGGAACCTGCTCACTGCATGCTCGTTTGCCGCATTAAATACCGTCGGCATAGAGCCGCCCTCCCGGGCTGCCCGATAGGCCAGCGGCAATCCAAGAAATACCTCTGTATCCGGCTTCTCAAAGGTGATCTGTCCAAGCTTCGCGAAATCCAGACGCTCTCCGCCCAGATATCTGCGATCCGGATAATACAGCGCATACTGGATTGGCAGCTTCATATCCGGCGTCCCAAGCTCCGCTATGATAGCGCCGTCCACAAACTCCACCATGGAATGGATCACGCTCTGAGGCTGCACCACCACCTCGATCCGGTCAAGCTCTACACCGAACAGCCACTTTGCCTCCATGACCTCCAGCCCCTTATTGACCAGCGTCGCCGAGTCGATGGTGATCTTCTGGCCCATAGCCCAGTTCGGATGCTTCAGCGCATCCTCCACCTTCACCTCTTTTAGCTGTTCTGCCGTGCGTCCCCGAAAAGGACCGCCGGAGGCCGTGATCAGAAGCTTTGCTATACGCTCCGGAGCTTCTCCGTTCAATGACTGAAAGATCGCGCTGTGCTCACTGTCCACCGGAAGGATCCTGACTCCGCGCTCCTTCGCCAAAGGCATGATAATATGTCCGGCCGTCACCAGAGTCTCCTTATTGGCCAGCGCAATGTCCTTGCCGGCCCGGATAGCCTCAATGGTCGGTCGGATACCGATCATGCCGACAATAGCCGTCACTAGAATCTCCACCTCCGGAAGTGTGGAAATCTCGATCAGTCCTTCCATACCGGTGACGATCTTCACCTCCAGATCTGCGACACGAGTGCGAAGCTCCTTCGCGCACTCTTCCTCCCATACGGCAACTACACGTGGGGAAAACTCCCGGATCTGCTCCTCCAGAAGCTTCACATTTCTTCCCGCAGCCAGTGCCGCAATCTTTAAATCACCATTGGCTCTCGCCACCTCAAGTGTCTGCGTTCCGATAGAACCGGTCGAGCCAAGTACCGCAATTGTCTTCATAATATCCCCCTTACAGGCGCACCAGCGCCGTCGCCAGAAAATAAATCATCGGAGCTGTAAAAATCATACTGTCGAAACGATCCAGAATCCCTCCATGTCCCGGAATCAGCGTACCATAGTCCTTGATCCCCCTGTTTCTCTTGATCGCGGACGCCGCCAGATCTCCTACCATGGAGATCAGAGCTCCCACGCCACAGATCAGCGCGTAGATCAATATCTGATCCTCGGCCTGCAGATATTTTCCCACAATAGCCGCATACAGCGCGCCAAGAAGCGCCGCGCCGAGCACTCCGCCGACAGCGCCTTCTATGGACTTCTTCGGACTCAGGATCGGAGACATCTTATGCTTACCGATCAGCATTCCCACACAATAGGCACAGGTATCGCACCCCCATGAGCTGATCACCACGAGCCACACGATAAAGGCTCCGTCCGGCATCTGCCTTGTCAAATAGAGGTAGGACAGCATCACGCTGACATACAGCACCCCGAAAACTCCCGCCATCACCTGTTCCGCATGATACTTCGGAAAAGTGAACACATACACAAACAGAAATGCTGTTAAAATCAAAATCATGAGCATCATACTATATCTCCCGCCAAAGAACAGCAGGCAGGCATAGTAGCTCACAGTGGACAGATAACCGGTCAGCGCCAGCGCCCATCCCGGTTTCTGATCCTTTTCCCGTAATTCGGTCGGTGCGATCCCCGCTGCACGGTACAGCTCGCCCAGACCTATCAGGGAAATCGCAAGTGTCGTTCCAAACAGGATATATCCTCCGGAGATCACTGTCAGCAGCGCGATGACCACCAGAATGATTCCGCTTCGTAATCTTACCCAAAACATGTTTACTCCTCCAGACGACCGCCGAAGCGTCTCTCTCTGCCATTGTATTTTTCGATTGCTTTCCACAGATCATCCTTGGTAAATGCCGGCCACGGAACCTCTGTAAAATAAAACTCGCTGTAGGCCAGCTGCCACATCAGATAATTGGACAGCCGCTGCTCTCCGCTGGTACGGATCAGCAGATCCGGATCCGGAACCTCACGGGTATCCAGATACCCGGAAAACATCTCCTCCGTGATATCCTGAGGCTTCACGCTGCCCTCCACACAATCCTGTGCCAGATGGCGGATCGCGCGAACGATCTCATCACGACTTCCATAATTGATCGCGATCTGGAAATTCAGTCCCGTATTATTCTTTGAGCTCTCCACCAGCTTTGCAAGGCTCTCCTGCAGATCAGGCTCCAGCCCCGTCGGATCTCCCAACAGCCTCACCTTCATATTATTCTTCTGTGCCGTCTTGATGCAGGTCTTCGTGTAGCTGCGGAACAGCTTCATCAATCCCGCCACCTCTTCCTGCGATCGCTTCCAGTTCTCCGTTGAGAACAGATAGACCGTCAGATATTTGATCCCCATATTGTAGGCATCCTCACAGATCACCTCGAGATTCTTGGCTCCTTTAGAATGACCGTAATTGCGCGGCATTCCCTTGCTCTTCGCCCAGCGACCGTTTCCATCCAGAATGATCGCGACGTGCTGCGGTATCACCATCTCCATAGATATCCTCCTGTATTTTATGCAAACCTTCGTATTCCATACATACGAACAGCAGCCGGCGTTTCCTACCGGCTGCACTATCTCTCCTCCATCAAACGAATATTCGCAATCCGTTTCACTGTTTGATTCGGTTAAACTGTCATAATTTCCTTGGACTTGGTGTCAACAGCTGCATCAATATCCTTCATATACTTATCTGTCAGCTTCTGCATCTTGTCCTCCAGATCCTTGATCGTATCCTCGGAAACCTCGCTGCCCTTCAGCTTCTTGAAGACATCATTGGCATCGCGGCGGATATTGCGGACTGCAACCTTCGCAGCCTCACCCTTTTTCTTGACCTCCTTCACGAGATCCTTTCTGCGCTCCTCCGTCAGCTCCGGGAAGATCAGACGGATCACCTTACCGTCATTGGTCGGATTAATCCCCAGATCAGAGGTCAAAATCGCCTTCTCGATAGCCTTCAGAAGACTGGTGTCCCACGGGGCGATCTGCAAAATACGCGGCTCCGGAACATTCACATTTCCCACCTGCTGGATCGGAGTCGGTGTGCCGTAATAGTCTACCGTGATACGATCCAGTACATGCGGATTCGCGCGGCCTGCACGGATAGTGCCAAACTCATTCAGCAGATTGTTAAAGGTCTTCGTCATCTTTTCGTTATAAATCTTCATTCTCTCGTCCATGTTATATCCTCCATAATGTTTCATTCTTATAAGTTTTATTTCTTACGATACTATGAATATCCGCATCGTTCCTGACCGCAGAGGGTACGCTTTCGTGTACGCGACCGCCTTATACCGTGACCTTCGTACCGGTAAACCTACCGCTCACCGTATTCACAATGCTGTTCTCCTCATTGAGTCCAAACACCAGCATAGGCATCTTATTCTCCATACAGAGAATGGACGCCGCCAGATCTACCACGCCAAGACGATGATCGATCACATCCTGAATGGTGATCTCATCATACTTCTTCGCATCCGGATTCGACTTCGGATCACTGTCATATACACCGTCGATGGACTTCGCCAGCAGGATCACTTCTGCCTCGATCTCAATAGCGCGAAGCACCGTTGTGGTATCTGTAGAGAAATACGGATGACCTGTGCCTCCTGCAAAGAAGACTACCTTTCCTTCCGCAAAACAGCGGTTTGCTTTATCCTTGGAAAACAGGTCTGTAAAGGCACCGATGGTAAACGGAGTCAGAATCTCTGTCTTCATGCCAACGGAACGGAAGATCTCCGACACATAAATACAGTTCATCACGGTAGCCAGCATGCCGATCTGATCAGCCTTCGTCCGGTCAATATTCTCGCTGGAGCGTCCTCTCCAGAAATTGCCACCGCCGATCACAACACCGACCTCTACTCCGTCATCCACGAGCTGCTTCACCTGCCCGGCCACCTTCACTACTGTCGGCTCATCAAACCCTGTCTTTTTCTCCCCTGCGAGCGCCTCTCCGCTCAGTTTCAACAATACTCGTTTCATATTCCCACCTCTGTTCGATACTGGCACGCCCACGCGCGCTGTCTTTGTGGACAGTATAACATACTTCACAAAGTTTTAATACACTTTTTTTCACTTCATGGTATACTAATATTACTGTTCACGGGGCGTCCGGGGAACGTCGCCTGCCCTGCGTGCATACCGCAGCCGTGGATCTCATCAATCACATACTGAGAAAGGACTATGTAATGGATATTGAACATAAAAAAACCGCTCTGAAGGATGATGCCATCCTCTATCAGAAGCGGGAAGATCATTTCGAAAGAAAAGACCTGTCGGGGCTTAGTGCCGGACAAAAGCTGGGATATTTTAAAGATTATTATTTGAAGACCGTATTGATCGTCGTTGCGATCCTGATATTTCTCGGTTCGTTTCTGTACAATATCATCTTTCATCCCCAGCAGTCCATTCTTCGCGTAGCCGTCGTCGGAGAGGGGTATCTCTCGGATACGGAGGGACTTGCGCAGGAGCTTCGGGATGCCTTCGAACTCACCAGCGAGGATCAGACCATCGTCATCTCCAATTATAATCTCGATGATTATCAACAGCAGATGGCTCTCACCGCTATCATGGCTGCCGGCGATCTGGACGCGCTCATCTGTGACGAGGATTATTTCCTGACAGCTTCCGCCTCCGGTCTTCTCGCGGATCTTCACACCGTGCTTCCGGCACAGCTCTATAGCTCCTTTGACCAAAAGGGGATGCTTCTGGAAGCCAGTGAGGAGGAGCTCGATACGGATGGCAATGTCGTGCAAACCTACGATCCCCTTCCCAGAGGTATTCAGTTGACCGACAGCGGGCTGTATCAAACATACGGCGGCTACTCAGAGCATCCGATCATCGGCATCTATACCAGCTGTCAGAGACTGGAAAATGCGATCACGTTCGTCAGGCTGATGAGCGGTGATATTCATTGACAAACGGATATCCGCACTCCTTTTCATCATCTGTCTGATTCCGTCAGAACATATAGTTTATGGCAGCTGTGCCATCAATATTGCTGCAAACATCAGGACACATCCCAGAATTTCACGTCCTGTCAGCTGCTGGTGCAGCACCACCATACCGGCCAGAACCGAGATGACGGATTCCAGACTCAGGATCAGTGAAGCGATGGTCGGATTCATTCCTTTTTGTCCAATGATCTGCAGGGTATATCCCACACCGCAGGAGAGCACGCCTGCATACAGGATCGGCATCCACGCATTCAGGATCTGATGCGTCTGCGGATGTTCAAACAGCAGCATCGGAATCGCGCTCAGGATTCCGCAGACAAAGAACTGAATGCATGACATCTTCACCCCATCCACCATGGGAGAAAAATGATCGATCACCAGAATATGTACGGAAAACGTCAGCGCACAGAAAAACAGCATAATATCACCGCGCTCGATCGCAGTGATATCTCCTGTCACACACAGGAAGTAGAGACCGGCGATCGCCAGCAGTACTCCGATCCAGACCGTCAGCTTACAGCGTTTCCCGAAAAACAGGCCGAGTACCGGTACCAGAATAATATAAAACGCCGTGATAAATCCCGATTTCCCCACGGCCGTGCTCATGATACCGATCTGCTGCAGATTGCTCCCCACGCACAGCGCAATACCGCAGCAGACACCGCCCAATAGCAGCGTGCTGCGATTTCCTTCCGATACCCTCACGTCCTTCGGAGGGTTTATTCTTTTTAAGACTGCCATACACGGCAGGAGTACCACCCCTCCAAGGATCGACCGGACACAGGTAAAGGTAAACGGTCCCACATAATCCATTCCCACACTCTGCGCCACAAAAGCGGTTCCCCAGATAAAAGCGGTCAGAAATAAAATCAACGAATTTTTCAGCTTCATGTCCATGATGAATTCTTCCCATTTTACTATATCAGCTATTATTTAACTGTGACCTTCACTGCCGCATTCTTACCATTCAGTAATACACAGTAAATCTTACATGTTCCTGCTGCCTTTGCAGTCCCTTTTCCGTTCTTGTCAACCGTTGCGAATGCTTCGTTACTTGAAACAAATCGCACAAGCGCTGCGTGGAGCATGATCGTTTTCTTCGGTTCTTCTTTCTTAACGTCCGCCTTGATCTTAGCGCTCTTTCCTGCCTTCAGGGTAATCTTCCCTGCATTGACAGACACACTCTTCGGGTTCGTGTTCTTTTTGTTGTTCTGTCCGACAAAGTGGCAAGGCAGCGTATTACCGATGCAGGTCTTCTTGCCGTCCACCATCTTATAAGCGTACACCTGATACTTATAATTCATCTTACCATTGAACTTCTTACCGTTTAATTTCTTTAACAGTATGGAGGTCGTCGTATTGTTATCCGCTGTATATGCAAGAGATTTTTTGATCAACTTTTCATCACACTGGCGCACATACAGATCATAACCGTCTGCATCCTTCACTCTTCCCCATGTTACCATCAACTGGTTTTTCTTGTTCCATGTAACTGATGATTTGGAAAGCAGGGCTACGGAGTTTTTCTTACTTGCATCTTCTACTGTAGTCGGCGTAGACGGTGCGACCGGTTCTATTTTCTTTGTCGTTGCAGGGAACTCATAGGTCACAGTCAAGGTTCCGTCATCCTTCTTCTTTACGACAGCATCTTTTCCATTAACCGTTACTTTTATCTTATCATTAAATATATGATCCTCATCTGCAGTTAATGTCACACTTGTCTTATAGCTCCTTTCATACGCTACCTGTCCATTGCTCGTAACAGGATCATAGGTTACCGGGGATACCTTCACTCTCTCTGCGCTGCAGCTGGCAGTTATATCCAATGCGGTGCAGCGATATCTCCAATATTTACGCTAGTAACCGATTGCTTTTGTGATTCAAAATATTCCTCCATCGTTATTACTTTAGTAGCTATACTAGTTGCATCATATAGTTCATTGGAAAAAGCATCCTGCTTCACCACATATAAACAGAATCCCGTTATCATAAATGCTTTGAATCTTATAGTTAGCTGATTTTTGCCACCAGTAACTGTACATTTGCACATCATCTCTAAAAACATTATAGTCATCCTGCTGCTCTGTATATTTCACAGTAAACGGACCTGCATAGCTAGACGCTCCACAAGGTATCCTTCGTCCCTCAACATTTTTAGGCGCTGACATTTCATCATACTCATCCACTACCGGATGGGCAAATCCATACATTACAGTATCATTTCCTTTTAAACCTTTAGATATGATACAGTTACCTGTGGAGGCTTTATCAACTACCATGCAAGGATCTGATCACCCCATAGCAGCGCGACTGCCATGCCCAACCCAAGAAACGGACCAAAGGCAATCCGTCCCTTCCGTCCTATCTTCTTCCCCAGCAGCAATCCAATCACATATACTCCTCCGATCAATATAGCCAGAACCCCCGCCAACAAATTCAGACGAACGCCCAGCATAAGCCCGGCGGCAGCTGTCAGCTTGATATCTCCGCCGCCAAACGCTCCCGGCGCTGCCAGCGTCAATCCCAGCATCGGCACACTGACCACAAACATCCCCAGAATCCTTTCCATAAAAAGCATTTCCGGACAAAGAAGCATATCCACAGCTCCCACAGCAGCCACAGTGAGTACCGCACTATTCGGAATCCTCTTTGTATGATAGTCAATCCATACAATTCTCGTCAATATACACAAAAATATAGCTTTGAGCAAGTATTCCCATATCGATATATCGTACATCATCCGCCCTCCCTTATGCAATACATATTTAGCTTGAGTTTCCGCAGTTCTATCCACACAAGATTCACTTTGCTGTTCC
>JAUNCG010000067.1 GCA_030526715.1 Eubacteriales bacterium | reverse complement strand
CGGGGCGGATGCTGTTTTGAGTTAAACGGTCTGTTTTATGAATTGTTAAAAGGACTGGGTTTTTCCGTCAGAGCTGTAGCCGCCCGGGTGGTGTGGCAGAAAAACGTGACGCCTCCGGTACTCCATCGGGCTGCCATCGTACAGCTGGAGGGAAAAGAATACTACTGCGATATCGGGTACGGAGGACCGGGACCCAAGGGACTTCTGGAGCTTGCGCAGCGGGAACAGACTGTTCGGGGCGATCGCTTTACTGTAGAGAAAAATCAGCAGGGATGGTATGTGATCAGTCGATATCATGAAGGAAGGTTCTGTCCGCTCCTGTGTGTAGATGATCGGGAGGCAGAGGAGGCGGATTTCCTGCTGATGAATTTCTATTGTGCAAAATCCGAGAAGGTACTGTTTACCCAGAAGCGTATCGTGAACCTCTGTACAGAGGATGGAAGCGCTGCGCTTACCGACGATACTCTGACGATCCGTAAGCACAAAATGGATGCGGATGGATGTGCGCAGACGGAGGTACGTCAGATCATATGCAGCAACGCCGAGGAACGCAGCTGCATATTGCGAACCTATTTCGGTCTGTGATCCGATGCTTCAGATATTGAGCGTTTCCTGCTCCATAAGCTGATAGGAGAAGAGCAGCAGAAGCCGTTCCTGCGGGTCGTCCAGATCAATTCTGGTGAGCTTCTGGATCTTTTCCAGACGATAGAAGAGCGTGCTTCGATGAACGAAGAGCGCCTTTGAGGTCTGCAGGGCATTTCGTTCAAGCTGAAGATATACATGGAGCGTTTCGTAAAAATTGGTATTATTTTTCTTATCATAGCTTTTCAAAAGGATCAGTGCGCGGGAGCAGAGCAGTCTGGGTGTCAGCTGATTCACGCTGTTTTTCAAAATGTAATCAAGTCGATAATCGTCAAAGCGGTAGCACCAGATCATGCTGCCGCTTTTTTTACCCAGAAGCAGAGCTGTTTTTGACTGCTGATAGCCCTGCCGGAAATCGTGAAAGCTGTCCAGCTCTGAGCTGGCGCCCATTTTAAATAAGCCTTCTCGCAGAATGATGGCCAGAGAGCTGATTACATCCGCAGGGGTGACATGATCATAGGAGAGGTTGACGAATACGACGATTCCCTGCTGATATAAAAAGGCATATCCGCTGCCGAGCTGCGCCTCGATATGTCCGAGCGTGGCGACGGAGGAATGCATACGTTCGTGGGGCATGTCTGTCTCCAGACGAAGACAAAGGTAGCGTTCCTGAGGCTTCCAGTTCAGAATATGGAGAAAATCCTGTATCTTGCGGGTATCATTCATTTTCCCTTCCAGATAATCTATAAAAAACTGTCTTGCATCATTTCCGAGATTCCAATGAAAAAGATTTTGACGACGAATACAAAGCTCAATAAAAGAGCCAAGATATTTAAGAGCCAGAAACTGTCCCGGCTGAATCGCAGACTGGATCTCATTTACACAGATTCGCCCTACATAGTTGCCCTCCTGCCAGAGATTGATATATAGAATACGGTAACCGCGCATATCCTCTGAGTAGATATTGGCTCCGTGTGTGTTCAGACTGTCCAGATATTCGATGTCGGTTCGAAAATCATGGATAAGACTCAGAGGCACCATGAGACGGCCTGTGCGGCTCTCCTTCTCCCACACGGACATTCCCTGTGCGCGATGGGGACAAGATAGAATATAGAAGTTGATGTCGTGAGCAAAAATCGGATTTTTAAAAATCACATAGCTGGCTTCCATGATCTCATCCAGAGGGGTGGGGCTGTTGACGGCCAGCTGAAGCCGCTGCTCCCACGTGATATATTTTTCGAAAATCTGTGAGATCGCATTGGCAAGGGGAAGAAAATCGTCCGTACTTCCCACCTGAAGGACAGTGCAGCTCTCATGGAAGCAGGTAATATCGGCATGACCCGCGACCACAAAGGTGATATCCTCCGCGGAACAAAGCGCCTGAGAGACCATATCAGAGCTCATAAGGTAGACGTACTGAGATTCCAGAGGACGATCCGGCTGATAGAATCGCATTCCGGTCAGTCTCTGGGGGTCATTTTGGGAAAAAAGTATGATTCCCTCAAAGCGGTTCGCAAAATCGTCGGCAAGAATCTGTGCGTTTAGAAAAAAATGAAGGACCTCCTGAGAGGAGCTTGCGTTACTATTAGTCAAAATTATACCTCCGTTCCGATACTGTCTGTTATATTTATCAAATTATACCATAAAAAATTCGTTCCCAAAAGAAAAAGAATGAAAAATTGATTATATAAATTGCTGATATTCTATGTACAAAATGTAGGAAACGTGTAAGCGATAATGAAACTTTATGCAGGATTTACGAAAGGAAAAAGAGAGATTATACTTTGATTATCAAATACGGAACAGACAGGAGCAGAGGGTCCTGTCAAAGGAAGGAGAGAGCAATATGAGTAATGAAAACAAACAGCCCCCGAAAAAGAAAGGGCTCAGCAATGCACTGAAGTATTTCTTTGGTGTAGGTGACGCAGGATTTGTTTTGATGAGTAACATCGAGACGTTCTATTTCATGACGTTTTTGACAGACCTTGCGCAGTTCAGTGCAGGTATTGCCGGACTGATCAATTCCATTTTTACAATCGTGGATGCATGTCTGTCATGGCTGTACGGCGGTATCATCAACGGAACCAAGGCTAAGAAATGGGGACGCTATCGTTCATGGCTGATCATGATCCCGTGGATCGTACCATTCCTGTATGCATTGATGTTCATCCGTGTGAGCGACAATGAGATGCTGTCTGCAGTGATCATTATCGCGGCAGCGATCGCTTCCCACGTTGCATGGAATTTTGCTTATGTAGCAAATGCAACTCTGGTCAGCGTAGTAGGTAAGACTCCTGAGGAGAAAGCAACGCTTGCATCCTCCAGAGCAACATGGAATAACATCGGCGGTCTGCTGTTCTCTTATCTGGGACTTCCGTTCGCTACTCTGCTGGCAGCTTATGTCGGTGAGAAGAACAAGTTCGCAGCAGCAGCGTTCTGTCTCGGTATTTTAATGGTAGTTACATACTTTGCACACTTTAAGATGACAGACGGCTATGAGGAGATCGAGACCGCAGCCGATGCTCAGAAGGGCAAAGATAAGACGAAGGTTACGATTCCCGAGATGTTCTCATCTCTGTTCAAGAACCCGCCTCTGATGGTTCTGATGCTGGCTGACCTTGCAAAATGGTGCGTAAAGTTCGTAACCGCAGCAGCAGCGATTTATTACTTCCGTGATGCTATGGGAAATCCGGGACTTATGAAGCCTTACCTTCTGGCGGTTGCTCTTGGAGCAATTCTTGGAGCATTCTCCATGAGATACATCGCAAAGGCACTTTCTTCACGTACAACCATGATCATTGCTTATGCAGGTATGGCGGTTGCCCTTTATGCAATTTACTTTGCATATAAAAATGCATATTTGGTAATTGCACTTATGACAGTTGCTCAGTTCTTCTATGGCATGGCATTTGCGGCATCTCCGGCACTCTATGCGGATACCGTGGTATATGCTACATGGAAAGACGGCAAAGATGCATCCGGATGGATTATGGGACTGCAGAATCTTCCGTTAAAGATTGGCGTATTCCTTCGTGGAACCATCCTCAGCGCGTGTCTGGTAGCCGTAGGCTGGCAGTCAGGTGTTGCTCTGGAAGGAACTGCACGTCAGGGAATGACCATTGCGTTTGCACTTATCCCGGCTATTTTCTGTACAGCAGGTTTAGTTCTTCTTGTGTGCGGATTCAAGATCACAAAAGAAAAGGTTGTTCAGTATCAGGCTGAGATCAATGCAAGAAATAAATAATATGTTTTTTTGAAATAGAGGAGGTTATGAACATGCTTACAGCAAAAGAGAATTTTTTAGAGACCATTAAAGTGGATGGAAAACCGGATCGTCTGATCCGCCAGTATGAGGGAACCGCATTTTTCCCGCCAAACCCGGCGGCAGCTTATATCCGTGGTAACCGTCATCCGGGTATGGATCCTCTGATCGACCGTTTCGGTACAACGATTCTCTGGCCGAAGGATCAGGTGGCAGCAATGCCGCATGTTACGGAGGATAACAAGGTGATTAAGGATATCACAGAATGGAGAGAGCAGCTGGTAATGCCGGATCTGGATGCGAACTGCTCTGACCCGGCGCTGTGGGAGCCGTTCGCCAAGCAGGCGGAGGAGCTTCGCGCTCAGGGGAAGCTGGTCATGGCCTTCATGCCGACAGGTGTGTTCGAGAGACTTCATTTCCTTATGGGATTTGAGGATATGCTGATGAACTACCTGCTGGAGCCGGAAGATATGATGGATCTGTGTAATGCGATCGGTGAGTACCGTTATCAGTACATGAAGCTGATCGTAGATCATATCAAGCCGGATGTGATGCTCTCCCATGATGACTGGGGCTCCAAGCATTCTCTGTTTGTCAGCCCGGATACATGGAGAGAATTCATCAAACCTCAGTATGTGAAGACCTACGGATATATGAAGGAGAGAGGCATCATCATTATGCACCATGCAGATTCCTTCATGGAGCAGATCGTAGAGGATATGGTTGATATCGGAATTGATATCTGGCAGGGAGCGCTTCCTTCCAATGATATCCCGAAGCTTCAGAAACAGCTGGCAGGCAGAATGACTCTGATGGGTGGTATCGATGCAGCGATCGTTGACCGTGCAGATTCCACAGAAGAAGAAATTCGCGCAGAGGTAAGAAGAGCGTGTCAGGAATACGGACCGGGCGGTCACTTTATCCCGTGCATTACCTATGGTGCTCCGGGCTGCCTGTTTAAACACGTAGATCCGATCATCGATGATGAGATCACAAAATATAACAAGGAAGTTTACGGAATCTAAGAGATTATACGGGCCGTCACAAAATACCGAGTCGGAAGGCTGTGGTTTGTGGCGGCTCTTTTTTTATCAGAGAAACAGAAGAAAATCAAAAGAATTGGAGACGAGAACCGTAATGGAAAGAAAATATCCAAATTTATGTAAACCGATCACTCTGGGACGGGTCACTTTCCGCAACCGCATGTTTTCCGCACCGATGAGTGGGGCGGAGATCACGCCGGAGTGTAACATCGGACTGCGTTCCACCGCGTTTTATGAGCTGAGAGCGAAAGGCGGAGCGGCGGCAGTCACCGTCAGTGAGCTGATGGTTCATCCGAAGACCGATGCTTCCCATGCATTTCATCTGAATACCCAGACCGTCGGCTCTGTACCGAGCTTCACCTACACGGCGGATGCAATCAGGCGTCATGGGGCGGTGGCTAGCGTGGAGCTGTCTCATTCGGGACAGTATGCAGGCACTTACCTTCTGGATAAGGAGAAGAAGGACGTCATGGTACAATATGGCCCGAGTGAGGGTACGAGACCTGATGGTATCCGGGTAGCTGCGCTGACGAAGGAGCAGATCGCCGAGATCGTAGCGGCTTATGCGGAGAACGCACGGCTTGCGAAGCTGTGCGGATATCAGATGATCATGGTACACGGTGGTCATGGATGGCTGATCAATCAGTTCCTTTCCCCATATTTTAATCATCGCGAGGATGAGTATGGCGGAAGTCTGGAGAACCGGGTACGTCTGGCGAGGGAGGTACTTCAGGCAGTGCGGGATGCGGTTGGACCGGGATTCCCCATAGAGTTCCGTATGAGCGGAGCAGAGCTGTTTGAGGGCGGGTACACGCTGGAGGAGGGGATCCGTATCGCTCAGGCGGTAGAGGAGCTGGTAGATCTCATTCATGTGTCGGCAGGATCTTATAAATACGGTTTTTCCATTACGCACCCTTCCATGTTCCGGGAGCATGGCTGTAATGTGTATCTGGCAGAAGCCATCAAGAAGCAGGTATCCAAGCCGGTGGCTACGATCGGAGCATTGAATGATCCGGCGCAGATGGAGGAGCTGATCGCTTCAGGTAAGGTGGACATTGTAGTGATGGGGCGCGCACTGCTGGCAGATCCGGAGCTTCCGTCTAAGGTTGCGGAGAATCGTGAAGAGGAGATCGTCCGCTGCCTGAGATGCTTTGTGTGTATGGCGGAGCGCGGAGCTACACAGACCAGAAGATGCTCCGTAAATCCGAGGATCGGAAGAGAACTGGATGGCATGGAGATTCTGCCGGCGCGAAAAAAGAAAAAGGTGTTGATCGTGGGTGGAGGTGTCGCCGGATTGCAATGTGCCATTACAGCGGCGCAGAGAGGACATAAGGTAGTGCTCTGCGAGAAGGATGACACTCTGGGAGGTATCCTTCGATGTGAGCAGGCGGTGGATTTCAAGCATGAGATGTATGAGCTCGGAGTGACACTGGAGCATCAGGCAAGAGAAGAGGGTGTGGAGATCCGTCTTTCCACGGAGGTGACGGAGGAATACGCACTGGCACAGGCAGCGGATGCGGTAGTGCTTGCCGTAGGCTCGGAGCCTATCGTGCCGCCGCTTCCGGGAATCGATGGAGAGCAGGTGATCGTGGTCAACGATTATTACCGTCAAAAGGATCGCGTAAAGGGAGATGAGATCGTGGTGCTGGGCGGAGGTCTTGCAGGATGCGAGAGCGCGATCCATTTTGCGAAAGAGGGTAAGAAGGTGCATTTGGTGGAAATGCGTGATGCACTGGCGGTAGATGCGAATATCCGTCATCGTCCGATCCTTCTGGCGGAGCTGGAAAAGCAGGGCGTGATCTGTCATATGGAGCACTGCGGACTCCGCATTGAGAAAGAAGGCGTTGTCTGCAGCGTGGGAGGACAGGAGGCTCTGGTTCCGGGAAGCACGGTGATCTGTGCAGTAGGTCAGAGATCCAGAAGAAGCGTGGTGGATAAGCTTCTGGATACGGCGCCGATCATAAAACAGATCGGAGACTGTGTACGGCCTGCAAATATCTGTCTTGCCGTCTATGAAGGATATCACGCGGCATTGGATATATAGTGAACAGAATATAGACGTTTGTCACTCTGGCGGGAATCACGTGCGGTTCCCTCATTGAGAAGGAGGATTAGTTGGGTGGAAAAAAAACAGTATAAGACATCATCATACTTAAAATTTATTATTTTTTCAATAATCGGAATTTTTGTATTTTTTATCAATGTTCCGATTCCGGGCTACCAGATCCATTTGGGGGGATGGGTCTGGGGAGAGGTTGCCGGACAGTCGAACGTGATCGTTTCGCATTTGACAAATTTCATAAAAGCAGCACTGTTTACCGGAAACTTTAAGGCTATGCCGGCCATCGTATGGGGAATCGGTGTATACAGTATCGTGGATCTGTTTGTGCTGAGGCCGGACAAATTCTGGCACACTACCAAGGTGGCTGCTGTATTTGCTATTTTCAAGATCATTGGCTTCTGCCTGCTTTGCTTTGCGGTGATTGAGATCTATTTCGGATGGCATCCGGGATTTCTCGGCTGGTTCTTTGACCCGGTACAGTCCTTGGGAGATAAGAGCATCTGTACCTTTATCATGAACAGCATCCTGATCTCTATCTGTATCTCTATTCCGGCAGCGTCCCTGTTTTTGCCGTTTCTGGTAGATTACGGTCTGGTAGATTTCGTGGGCGTTCTGGTGCGTTCCATCATGCGTCCGGTATTCCGTCTGCCGGGGCGTGCGGCGGTCATCATGGTATCCGCATTTTTGGGCAATTTTTCTGTGGGACACATTGCGATCAATGATCAGTATAAAACAGGTCGAATGACAGAGCGTGAGGCGGTCGTGATTGGTACCAGCTTTTCCACGGTATCGGTAGGCTTCCTGCTGGTACTGGCGAATAACACGGGCTTGAACGAGCGTGGATACTGGAATCTTTACTTCTGGACAGCGTTCCTGATCACACTTCTGGTAAGCTTTGTGGGGGTACGTATTTATCCTCTGAACAAAATCGCGGATAACTTCTATCCGGGAGTTACTCCGGATCCGGAGCCGGTGATCAGACAGAATGTAATGCGTGTAGCTATGCAGGAGGCTCTGGAGATTGCGGAGCATCAGCAGTCTCTTGGAAGAAGAATTGCTTATATTATGAAGGAGACCATCGGCGTACTTGGTACGGTAGCCAGCGGAACCGCATTTTTTGCGACAGCAGGCGTGCTTCTGTACACCTATACACCGTTGATCCGTCTGATCGGTTATATCTTCTATCCGTTCATGCGCATTGCCATCCCGAAGAGTGAGGCGATCACAGCATGCACAGGAGCAGCAGTGTCCTTCATCGAAGTAACCATCCCGGCGCTTTTGGTGACCGTAGGTGAGTGGAGTCTTCGCACAAGATATATGATGGCAGTGATTCCGGTAACCGCGATCATCTTTCTGGCAAGCTTTGTTCCGTGCCTGATGGCAACAGAGGTTCCCGTGAAATTTAAGGACATGGTGATCATCTGGGTGGAGAGAATGCTGCTTTCTGTCCTGATCACCGGATTGTTTGCGATCGTTCTGTTTCCGTGATAAACCGACGGCAATGTCTATCCTACAAGTTGTAGGAAAAAGATGAAAAATATCATACGATTTGCGGCTTGTACAGGCCGCGGATTCTGATAAAATAGTAATATACGATAAGTTGAGATCGAAATGTATGGAGGTTAGATTATGATTATTATTGGTGAAAAAATCAACGGTTCTATTCCGAGCGTTGCGAAGGCAATTGCAGAGCGTGATGCGGAAGTGATCAAGGATCGTGCAAGAAAGCAGGCAGAGTCAGGAGCGACCTATATTGACTGCTGCGCGTCTGTTCCGGAGGCGGAGGAAGTTGAGACCTTAAAGTGGATGATCGAGTGCATTCAGGAAGTGACGGATCTGCCGATCGCAGTAGACAGCCCGAGTGCGGATGTTCTGGTAGAGGCATATAAGTTCTGCAATAAGCCGGGTATCTTCAATTCCGTATCCGGTGAGGGCGACAAGATGGATAAGATCTTCCCGATCATGGCTCAGGAGGAGAACAAGAAATGGGAAGTGATCGCACTGTTAAACGGTGATTCCGGCATTCCGAAGAGCGCTGAGGATCGTCTGAAGGTGTTTGAGTCCATCATGGCGAAGGCGAAGGAGTACGGCATCAGCCCGAATCGTATCCATGTAGATCCGCTGGTAGAGATGCTCTGCACCTCTGAGGATGGTATCGCACTGAATACAGAGGTTATCAGCACGATCCGTAAGCAGTATCCGACGATCCACATTACGGCGGCGATCAGTAATATTTCTTTCAATCTGCCGGTTCGTAAGCTGATCAACTGGGGCTTCATGGTGCTGGCTATGAATTCCGGTCTGGACAGCGCAATCATGGATCCGACCAACAGAGATATGCTCGGTCTGGTATATGCTACCGAGGCGCTGCTTGGTCAGGATGATTACTGTATGGAATATATCGGCGCATACAGAGAGGGTCTGTTTGGACCGCTTCCGAAGAACTGATAGAGCTTGTATCATGCGCATACTACAGCGCAGCGGAAGTTACACAAGGATGTAATCTGAATGCTTTCCCTCTGTACAGAGTGCGGACCTGTCGGAGTAACCCGGGAGAGCGGAAGATTCATAAATAAATCATTATATCATTAGGAGGTATATATTATGAGCAAATTACAGGAAGTAGCAAGCACAGTTGAGGCAGGTAAGGCAAAGCTGGTTGGCGGACTGGTACAGGAAGCACTGGATGAGGGCAACGCTGCCATCGATATCCTGAACAGCATGATCGGCGCTATGGACGTAGTAGGTGAGAAGTTCAAGAACAACGAGATCTTCGTACCGGAGATGCTGGTAGCAGCACGCGCTATGAAGAAGGGCGTTGAGGTTCTGAAGCCGCATCTGGCTACAGGCAGTGCAGGAGCAGCAGGTAAGGTAATCATCGGTACTGTTGCAGGCGACCTTCATGATATCGGTAAGAATCTGGTAGCTATGATGATCGAGAGCGCAGGTTTTGAAGTAATGGATCTCGGTGTAGATGTTCCGCCTGAGAAGTTTGTAGAGGCAGTGAACGAGAATCCGGAAGTGAAGATCGTGGTATGCTCCGCACTTTTGACTACAACAATGCCGTCTCTGAAGAACACCGTAGCTGTACTGAACGAGCAGCCGTTCCGCAGCAAGATCAAGATCATGGTTGGCGGAGCTCCGATCACTCAGGAGTTCTCCGATGAGATCGGTGCAGATGCTTATACAGAGGATGCAGCATCCGCAGCTAAGAAGGCAAAGGAGCTTGCAGCATAAGCTTATATTGAATATCAAAATCAGATAATAGAATCCTGAGAAAAGAGATCGTTTTTATCCGTGTCGGATGAGAGCGGTCTCTTTTGCTTTATAGGCAGCAGACAGGCTGATGGCTTTGACCGATATTAAGATGAAAAGAGATTGAGAAAAACAGGATCCTCGGTTATAATCCGATTTTTGACACCTAAAGATTAAATTAAGCCTCGTATCCCTGATAAA
>JAUNCG010000066.1 GCA_030526715.1 Eubacteriales bacterium | reverse complement strand
AGTGGTCTTTTCGATGTTATTGATTCGTGTG
This sequence comes from Eubacteriales bacterium, assembly GCA_030526715.1. Taxonomy (GTDB): domain Bacteria; phylum Bacillota; class Clostridia; order Lachnospirales; family Lachnospiraceae; genus Marvinbryantia. The sequence continues at coordinate 10,669 of JAUNCG010000066.1, read as the reverse complement.
ACGGTGACGTGTTTTTGATAGGAGAAGGTTTGCATATTAATTTAAAAAGCTAGCTGAGTAAATACTTCAGTCTGACTTCTATTTTTTCAGGAGGAGAATCAGTTCCTGTGTTAGAAATTTTAGCGACAAAACAAGAGGATGATATGAAGCTAATAGAGTTCCTTGTGGGAGGAGGGAGCATGCGTGGACGAGGTTAAAATAAATTTAAAAATCCGTAAATATGATGAATAGAAAGAATGAAGAATGCGAATGAGCTTTAAGAAAAAGCAAAGTAATTGCAAAGTATTCCTGCTTGGGTTATAATAATAAGTCAGGAATATTTTTTGCTATTGAGAGATAATGTAGATTTTCTGGTTAGAAAATGGATTACAAAAAGGAAGGACATGGTTTTGAAGAATACAAAGAGACGCGGACGCAGGCCAAGTCTCGCAGAGCAGCACAAAAAGAAAATTCCAAAGCTTCCACTGATCGTGGGTGGAGTCGCGGTGCTGGCTCTGGCAGGAGCGTATGGTCTGGTATCTGCTTATTATAATGAACATTTTTTTCGCGGTACAGTGATCAATGGAATGGATGTCTCGGGAGAGACGGTGGCGGAGGTAGAATCCCAAATTGCGTCACAGATGCAGCATTATTCGCTGACGGTCTATGCAAGAGAACAGACAGAGCAGACGATCTCCGGCAGTGCGATCAACTATCAATATCAGTCTGACGGTGCGGTGCAGAAGCTTCTGGAGGATCAGAAATCATGGCAGTGGATCGGCGGCTTTTTTGGCACGCGCGAATTGGAGGCAGATGCGAATGCTTCTTATGATGCAAAGCTGCTTGCAGAGCAGATACAGGGACTTGCATGCATGAAGGCGGAGAATCAGAGAATGCCTGTGGACGCGCATATCGAATTTGCGGATAATGGATTTGTGATCATTCCCGAGGATGAGGGGACAGCGCTGGACAGCATTCAAACACAACAGATGCTGGAGGAAGCTGTGCGATTTGGAAAGACAAAGGTGGATCTGGATGAGAATGGAGCATACCTGACGACGTCGGTAAAACAGGATGATCCGACTCTGAACGCGAATCTCACCGCCTATCAGGCCTACGCGAACGCCAGCATAACTTACGATATCGGAGACGAGCGGGAGACGCTGGACGGTATGACGATCAAGAATTGGCTGACGGTCAATGCAGACGGAACCATCGTGAAGAACGCAGATACCTTCCATGCGCAGCTCGCAGCATATGTGCAGGAGCTTGCGTCCCGATATGACACGATCGATACCGACCGTGTACTGACCTCTACCAACGGAGAGCGTAAGGTGGTTTATGCGTATGAATATGGATGGCAGATCGATCAGGAGGCAGAGATCCAGAAGCTTCAGCAGGAGATCGCCGGCAATATCTTTATTGAACGAGAGCCTGTCTATTGTATGACAGCCCACAGTCATGGAGAAAATGATCTTGGGGATTCCTACATTGAGGTAGATCTCGGAATGCAGCATATGTATTATTACATGGACGGAGCGCTGGTGTTTGACAGTGATTTTATTTCCGGAAAACCGGACGGAGAGCATAACACGCACCCGGGGATCTTTGATATACATAAGATGGAGAGCCCGTCCGTGCTTCAGGGTACCATGAAATCCGACGGAATGCCGGAATATACCACATCCGTAGAGTACTGGATCGATTTTGACGGAGGCATCGGTTTTCATGATGCGCCGTGGCAGACCCATGGTTTTGGAGGAAGCCTCTATGAGCAGTTTGGCTCTCACGGATGTATCAATCTTCCACCGGAGAAGGCGGCGGAGCTTTACAGCATTGTGCGCTGGGAGGATCCGGTGGTGGTATTTAATTGAGATAGAAATGGAGAATTAGCTAATGAAAAAAATGATTCTGCCGACAATGGCGCTGTTGTTGGCGGTAATATTTGTTTTGATACCGTGGAAGAAGGTGGAGGAATGGATCCGCAGAAAATGCGGACGCTGTCCGGATCTGAACCGTCTGCTGACACGATTACTGTTTCTTGCAAGTCCGCTGGCTTCGTATTATATTGTGTGGGTCTATAGCGGATATACAAGCAGTGGATTTGTAAGCAGGCTGCTGGGAATATGGGGATTCTGCAATCTGATCCTTTACGGATCCTTGCTCTGGCTGTTTTATTTACTATGTAATCGGGCAAAGTATGCGGCTATGATGCTGACGATCGCTTCCTCGGTACTGGGTCTTGCGAACTATTTTGTCATGTCCTTTCGCGGTACGCCGATTTTGATCGCGGACTTTATGTCCCTTGGCACTGCGGCAGATGTTGCAAGTGGATATCATTACGTACTGAATGTGGCATCCGCGAAGGCGTTGATGTATACAGCGGCCTTTTGTATCATGCTGGTCAGCTTAAAGAGCTATCGATGGCTCGGATGGAAAAAACGAATCGTGGTGCTGATCGGCTTTGTGTGTATTTTCTGTGGACTAAATGCTCAATTTTTCTCCGGAAAATATTTCAAAACAAACAAGATCAAATTGAGTGTCTGGAATCCGGAATGGAATTATAACAAGCTCGGAGCATTGCTTTCACTTACGATCAGCTATTCCTATTATCATGTAGAGAAGCCGGACGATTATTCGGTGAAAAAGATAGAAGCGCTTGCAGACGAATTTGTATCGGACAAGGCAGAGACCTCTGAGGGACAGATACAGCCGAATGTGATCGCCATCATGAATGAGACCTTTGCGGATATGGAGGCGATCGGAAGAGTTGAGACCTCAGAGGAGATACTTCCGTTTTTCAACAGCCTTACGGAAAATACCGTCAGAGGAGGATTGTATGTTTCGATCCGGGGATCTATGACAGCAAATTCGGAGTTTGAGTTCCTGACAGGCTGCAGTATGGCGTTTTTCCCGTTCCGTTCCATACCGTATAATAATTATATTAAGTCAGAGCTGCCGTCCCTGACTACGACACTGAAGGATCAGGGCTATGGAGGTAATATTGCGCTGCATCCGGGAGAGAAGAATTCGTGGAGCAGAGACCGGGTGTATCCAATGCTTGGGTTTGAAAAGCATGTGGCAAAGGAAGCATTTGAGGATACGACGCTGGTACATAATTATGTTTCGGATGAAGCGGGCTATGAGTATCTGGAGAATGCTTATGAGGAGTATCGTAAGGATTCGGAAAAACCGTTTTATTTCTTTAATGTCACCATTCAGAATCATGCGGGATATGAAGTGAAGGATGGTCTGGTGGAGGCAAAGATCACTCTCGAGAATAAAGAGGAGTGGAGTGAGGAGATGGAGCAGTATATCAATCTGCTGAAGATATCGGATGATGCGTTCAAGGAGCTGATCGGTTATTTTTCAAAGGTAGAGGAGCCTACGGTGATCGTAATGTTCGGTGACCATCAGCCGAAATTTCTACCGGCCGACGGCGCGTCCTATGGTACGGCGCCAATTGAACGATATCGCGTGCCGTATCTGATCTGGGCGAACTATGACATTGAGGAAGAGACCAAAGATATGAGTGTGAATTATCTGTCCTCCTATCTGCTCAAGACTGTGAAGGCTCAGATGACGGGATACGATAAATACCTGCTGAATTTACAAAAAGAGATTCCTATTTTTACGGCTAACGGATATATGGGTGCGGACGGAGTGATCTATGAGCTGAACGATGAGAGCTCTCCGTATAAGCCTCTGGTGGATCAATATCGTATGGTTCAATGGAATAATATCTTTGACGCAGAGCATCGGTTGGATGAATTTTTTTATTTGCAATAAGCATAGGGAAATCCCTGAGACATTTAGAAAGTCTCGGGGATTTTTATTGTACGATTTTGATGATGAAAATGTCATACGGCGAGGGTATATTTTGCGGACATGCACATATATATTAAGTGTAGCGAAGATCACGTCGTCAGAGAAATACGGATATTTGAGAGGGTGTGCTTATGCAGAAAAAAGAAGAATTTCTGAAAATATTTTCCATAAAACTGCGGGGAGTGATCCGCAGGATGAACATAGACTTTGAAAGACTTCAGGAGATCCGTCTGCGGGTAGACCGGCCGCTGATGATCCTGTGGAATGGGAGAGAGTTTTTTGTGAGACCCTCGGGGGAGATCACGCCGGATTGCGAAGAAGGACTGCTGGTGGAAAAGAAGGAACTGATGGAGACAATGGAATATATTTCCAATTTTTCCATGTACGCCTATGAGGACGAGATACGGCAGGGTTTTCTGACTATACAGGGAGGACATCGCATCGGCATTGCAGGAAAAATCGTTATGGAGGGAGACCGCATTCGAAGCGTTAAGCATATTTCCTTTATCAATGTGCGGCTTTCGCATCAGAGAATGGGATGTGCGGATCAGGTGCTTCCCTATATTATCAGGGAAAACGAGATCTGCCACACCCTGATCATCTCGCCGCCGAAGTGCGGGAAAACCACGCTGCTGCGGGATCTGATCCGGCAGATATCCAACGGAACCCCGTTTTACCACGGCTGTACGGTGGGGGTCGTGGACGAGCGGTCAGAGATCGGCGGGTCGTATCTGGGAGTTCCTCAGAATGATCTGGGAATCCGTACAGATGTGCTGGATTGCTGTCCGAAGGCGGAGGGAATGATGATGCTGGTACGTTCCATGTCTCCGGTGGTGATCGCGGTGGATGAGATTGGAGATTATCGGGATATCAACGCCATTGAATCCGTGATTCACTGCGGCTGCAAATTACTGACTACGGTACATGGCTCCTCCATGGAGGAGGTGCAGCATAAGCCGCTGCTCCAAAAGCTGATCCGGGAAAGAGTTTTTGAACGGTATGTGGTCTTACATAATCGTCAGCGGATCGGACAGATCCGGGAGATCTTCGACGAGCGTGGAACGGATATTTATAAAAACGCATGCTGAAGACGGGAGGAATACTTCTGGTGCTGGGAGCCTGTACGATGCTGGGCTTTGGAAAAAAATCGGAGCTGCAGAAAAGAACGGAAGCTCTGGCACAGCTGCGTTCCCTGTTTTTGATGTTGCGGGGAGAGCTGCAGCATGGGGGAACGCCTCTGGCGGAGGCTTTTGGGGAGATCTCCGAAAGGGTACAGCCGCCTTTTCGGGAAGGACTGCAAACTGCAGTTTTGCTGATGAGACAACGGGATGGAAAAGGTCTGGAAGAGATCTTTGAGGAATGCTTTATGCAGACGGTAAAGGAGAGCGGTCTATACAGAGAGGATAAGAAGAGATTCTGCCGGATGATGGGGAGACTCGGTTATCTGGATCTGCAGATGCAGGTGAAGACCGTGGAGCTTGCGCTGGAGGAACTGGAACAGGAATATACTGCGGCACAGGAGGAATATCGCAGCAGAGGAAGGCTGTATTGCTGTATGGGAGTGATGTGCGGACTGTTTTTGACCGTCATATTCCTGTGAAGGAGGGACAAATGAGTGTAAATCTGATATTCCGGATCGCGGCGGTGGGAATACTTCTTTCAGTGATCGGTCAGGTACTCAAGCATGGCGGGCGGGAGGATATGGCATCGCTGGCTTCCCTTGCAGGGCTGGTATTGGTGTTGTTCTGGCTGCTTCCGTATATATATGAATTGTTTGATACCATGAAAAATCTGTTTGCACTGTGAGGACGAGCCATGGATATGATAAAGATCGCAGTTCTGGGGATTATCGGAATTCTGTTGTCACTGTTTGTGAAAGAGTGGAAGCCGCAGTTTTCCGTGTTGATCAGTATTTCCGTGTGCGTACTGATCTGCTACTATGCCATCGCGCGGCTCTATGCGGTAGCAGAGGCGGTGTCCGGATTGACCAGATCCATTACCGTCAAGGAAGCATGGATGAGCATTTTGCTGAAGATCGTGGGGATTTCCTATCTGGCAGATTTTACGTCAAATATCTGCAAGGATGCCGGTTATTCAGCCATCGCCTCACAGATAGAGATTTTCGGTAAAATCTCCATACTGACGGTGAGTACGCCCATTGTGCTGGCATTATTGCAGACGATTTCATCATTTCTCGGATGAGAACGGAGGGGCTGCGAGTGGAAAAAATAGAAGCGCGCTATCGCCGGAGGATGACAGGGCTTTTAATACTGGGAGGCATTCTGGCGGTAGCTTTTTTCTGGAAGATGATGGTCTGTGCAGAAGAAAATACAGAGGCAGATACCCTTTTGCAGTCTTATTTGAAAGAATTAAATCTGGGCGAGATCGACCGAAGCCTGACAAACCTCGTGCCCGGACGGCGTTTTCGATTTCGGGAGGTCGTACAGGAGCTGGTACACGGAAGGATCCCGCTTGATCCGGAGGAACTGAAGCGTCTGGCCAGAGACGCGGTATGCTCGGAGCTGTCGAGGCAACGGATAGTCATTGTTCAGATTTTGCTCCTGACGGTAGCTTCCGCTGTGTTTACCAATTTTATACGGATTTTTCGCAAGGAGCAGATCTCGGAGATTTCCTTCTATATAATATATCTCCTTCTTCTGGCTCTTTTGATGCAGGCTTATCAGGGACTCGGGGAGATGGCGAAGGAAACCATGGGAGAGATGCTGCATTTTATGAGAATTTTACTTCCGGTCTATCTGACCGTGGCTGCTCTGGCGGCCGGCTCCGTGACGGCAGCAGGATTTTATGAGGCGACTCTGATATTTATTACGCTGGTGCAGACTGCGCTGAATTATATACTGCTTCCCGGAATCAGCGGGTATCTGCTTTTACTGCTGCTGGATCATTTCAGCCAAGAAGAATATTTCAGCAGGCTGGCTCAGCTGCTGAAGACCGTATTACTCTGGATCATGAAGACGCTGATAGCGCTGGTGATCGGTGTGCAGACAGTACAGGGACTGCTGCTTCCGGCTATCGACTCGCTAAAGAATACGGTATTGCACCGCTCTCTGGGGGCAATTCCCATGCTCGGAAATACACTCAATGCAGTGACGGAGACGGTGCTGGGAACCGCGGTGCTTTTAAAAAATGCAGTCGGTCTGGCGGGAGTGCTCGTGATCCTCCTGATCTGTGCCGTTCCGATCCTGCAGCTTCTGGTCTGCACCTTCTTGTACAAGCTGCTGGGGGCGGCGGTACAGCCGGTTGCTGAGCGGCGCATTACAGAATGTATCAGCGGTCTGGGGGACGGGATAGAGCTGCTGCTTCGGGTAATGGCTATGTCCGGAATGATGTTTCTGATCACACTGGCAATGGTCACATCCTCGATTCGTGTGTGAGGTGAATATGACGGTTTTTTATGGGTGGCTCAAAAATATCATCTGCTGTATCTGTCTGATGGAGCTTCTGTGTCATATTGTCCCGGGGGAGAGTTATCGAAAATATCTGAAATTCTTCTGTGGACTGGTCTTTCTTCTGACGGTCATGGAGCCGGTTCTGAGCGTGACAAAGCTGCAGAAGCCTCTGGAGGAGACCCTGAGAGAATTCTCTATCCGGGAGCAGGTACAGAGTATGGAGGAAGCGAAGCAGTCTCTGGAGGGACTGCAGAGCAGAAGCATCGAGGAAGCGTATGTGGGAGAGCTGGAGCGTCAGATGACAGAGCTGGCGAAAAGCTGCGGCGCCAAGCCGCTCTGGACAAAGGTGACGGTGGAGGATTCGCAGGGAGATATCCGTTTGAAAAATGTGATCATGAGAGTACAGGGAGAAGCTTTTGCAAAGGAAACGATCATACAGCAGATTTCCACACTCTATGGAGTGAAACAAGAGCAGGTGTTGATAACGAGTGACGGCGCGGTGAAAAATGGATAGTGGGAAGAGTGTCATGTGGAAAAAATATCTGGATAAATTTATGAGCATTCCGAGGGATCGCTGGATATTGGCGCTACTGTGCGGGATATTGCTGTTGGTACTCACGGTACCGCTGCCGGGTGGCTTGCAAAGTGGACAGAATACGGAAAAAAAGGAGAGAGAGTCGGAAGAAATCGCTCAAACGGGAGAGGATACGGAACAGCGTCTCGAAAATATCCTGAGCCGGTTGGAGGGAGCGGGACGGGTAAAGGTGATGATCACCCAAAGAACTGGAAGCGAAAAGGTGGTGGAAAAGGATAGTCCCTCTCAGGAACGCACGGAGCAGCAGGAGGAGAGCGGTATGACCCGCAGCAGTACGGATAAAAGTGTTCAGGAGAGTACGATCTATACCCGCAGCGGCGATGGAAGTGAGATCCCTTATGTGACGCTGGAGATCGCGCCGCAGATCGAGGGAGTACTGGTGCTGGCGCAGGGAGGCGGCAATCCGGTGGTAGTAAAAAATATAACTGAGGCGGTCATGGCATTATTTGGGCTGGATGCGCATAAAATCAAAGTAATGAAGATGCAATAAGGAGGGAAGTGTCGTGAAGGTAAAACATATTATGAAAAAGAACCAGATCATCATTACGGCTCTGGCTATCATGATCGCTGCAGCCGGATACCTGAATTATTCCAGTACGAGATTACGGGAGGCCGTATCGCAAAATACGGTGGGCGAGGAACAGATTCTGCAGGAAAACGGTCTGGAGCTGTCGGATGCGCAGGAGCCTGAGGAGGTGACGGATACGCCCGGTGAAGCTATCCTGACGAGTACGGGAAGCATGGCGATTCTGGCAGAGGCAAAGCTGTCAAGGGAACAGCTTCGGGCACAGAATAAGGAGACTCTGATGGAAGTCATCAATAATGACGCCATCGGCGAGGAGCAGAAGCAGGAAGCTATCAACAGCATCACATCACTTACAGAGAAGGCAGAACGGGAAGCGGCGGCGGAGCTGCTGCTGGACGCCAAGGGATTTGAGGGCAGTGTGGTGAGCATCACGGATCAGAGTGCGGACGTGGTGATCAACATGGCGCAGATCACCGAGGCACAGAGAGCGCAGATCGAGGATATCGTGAAGAGAAAGACGGAGATCGCAGGCGAAAATATTGTGATCACGCCATCCGGGGGAAATGAATAGAGTATATCCGGGCATCAGATGGGAGTCTGATGCTCTTTTTATGAAAAAAATGAGACAATACTACCGTTGACAGTCCCCTGTTCCTATGCTACTTTATAAAGTGCATAAAAAGACGTAACACATCAAATGATAGATGACATTTGATCGGATCGTATATGGAGGAAAGAAAGCAGTGACAGATATCACGAATGAAATAAAAAAACGCCGTACCTTTGCCATTATCTCCCATCCGGATGCCGGTAAGACGACTCTGACGGAGAAGTTTCTTCTTTACGGAGGCGCGATCAATCTCGCCGGTTCCGTAAAGGGTAAGGCGACCGCGCGTCATGCGGTTTCCGACTGGATGGAGATCGAGAAGGAAAGAGGTATCTCCGTGACCTCCTCGGTGCTTCAGTTTAATTACGGAGGCTTCTGTATCAATATTCTGGATACGCCGGGACATCAGGACTTCTCAGAGGATACCTATCGTACCCTGATGGCGGCAGACTCTGCCGTGATGGTTATTGACGCCAGCAAGGGCGTAGAGGCGCAGACCAGAAAGCTGTTCAAGGTCTGCGTGATGCGTCATATTCCGATCTTTACCTTTATCAATAAAATGGACCGGGATGCCAACGATACCTTTGAGCTGCTGGATGATATCGAAAAAGAGCTGGGCATCGCGACATGTCCGATCAACTGGCCGATCGGCTCCGGTAAGGAATTTAAGGGCGTATATGAGCGCGGAAGTCGTAAGGTGACGGTATTCACCAATACGGAGAAGGGAACGAAGGAGGGCGAAACCAGAGAAATACCTGTAGATTCTCAGGAGCTGCGGGACTTCGTTGGCGAGGATCATATGGCGCAGCTGATGGATGAGATCGAGCTTCTGGATGGCGCCAGCGCCGAGTTTGATCAGGAGCTGGTGAGTAAGGGAGAGCTCTCCCCGGTATTTTTCGGATCTGCGTTGACGAACTTCGGCGTGGAGATTTTCCTGAAGCATTTCCTGCAGATGACGACTTCACCGCTTCCGAGAAAGGCAGATATCGGAATCGTGGATCCCATGAAGGAAGACTTCTCCGCTTTTGTATTTAAGATTCAGGCAAATATGAACAAGGCGCACCGGGATCGAATCGCATTTATGCGTATCTGCTCGGGGAAATTCGATGCGAATATGGAAGTATACCATGTACAGGGAGATAAGAAGCAGAGACTTTCCCAGCCGCAGCAGATGATGGCGCAGGAGAGACATATTGTGAATGAGGCTTATGCGGGCGATATCATCGGCGTGTTTGATCCGGGCATCTATTCCATTGGAGATACGATCTGCATGCCGGGCAAGCATTTTCAGTATGAGGGCATTCCGACGTTCGCGCCGGAGCATTTCGCGAGAGTGCGTCAGGTGGATACCATGAAGCGTAAGCAGTTCGTCAAGGGCATCACCCAGATTGCACAGGAGGGCGCGATCCAGATCTTTCAGGAGTTTAACACGGGTCTTGAAGAGATCATCGTGGGAGTCGTCGGTGTGCTGCAGTTCGAGGTATTGAAGTATCGTCTGGAGAATGAGTACAATGTGGAGATCCGTATGGAGAATCTGCCCTATGAGCATATTCGCTGGATCGAAAATGAGGACTTTGATCTGAATTCCATCGTGGGTACCTCAGATATGAAAAAAATCAAGGATCTCAAGGGCAATCCGCTGCTTCTGTGGGTAAATTCATGGAGCATCGGTATGACGCTGGATCGTAATCCGGGGCTGGAGCTTGCGGAGTTTGGACGATAAT
>JAUNCG010000065.1 GCA_030526715.1 Eubacteriales bacterium | reverse complement strand
ACATTGCAAAGCAGGAAGCTTTATGCGAAAAATATATGGGAAAATTATGTGTGCGTACAGAGAATCAATGAGATAAGGAGTGGAGAAGAGGAGGATCTTGGTAAATACTGATTATAACTCCGGTAATGTGTAAAAAAAGAGTGCCGCCGAATCCGCAAATTACCTGAGGATGAAGCGACACTCTTTTCAATTGCTTTAAGATACATGGAGACACTGAACCAAAAAGATCCAAGAGAATCCATAATAGACCACCACGGCCACTAAGTCATTGATGGTAGTGATCAACGGACCGGAAGCAACCGCCGGGTCGATACCTACTTGATGAAAAGCCATCGGAATCACGGTACCTACAAGGCTGGAGGCCAGCATGGCGATCAGCAGGGAGAGACCAACGCATCCGGAGATCGCAAAGGAATACCCCAAGGACATATCCTTGAACATATATACATAAAAGCCGATACCTATGACAGCGAGTCCGCCAAGCAGAAGACCGTTGAGGGAACCGATACGACTTTCCTTGAATACCAGCTTCAGCTTTTGTGCGCCGCTGAGCTTCTCGTCCATCAGAACACGGATCGTAACAGCCAGCGACTGAGTGCCGACGTTACCGGCCATGTCGAGGATCAGAGACTGGAACATGACGATGAGGGTCAGCTCCTTCATAACGCCCTCAAACAGTCCCACCACGCTGGAGACCACGAGACCGAGTCCGAGCAGCAATACCAGCCATGGGATACGCTTACGGATACTCTGGGAGATGGGCTCAGCCAGATCTTCCTCTGCGGTCAGACCAGCCAGCTTTGCATAGTCTTCACCGAGCTCATCATCTACCACTTCAATCAAATCATGAGCGGTGATGATGCCGAGGATCTCGTTTTTCTCGGAAAGCACCGGAATGGAATCTTCAGAGTAGTCTCTTAAAATATCAAGGCAGGCATCGATATCCTCATCGGCATATACATACGGATATGCGGTGGAGATGATACTTTCCAGATCGGATGTACGCTTGGCTACCAGCAGATCCTGCAGGGTAACGGCACCGTAATAGATGTCGTTGGAATCCAGTACGTAGATCATGGACAGGTTGTCATGCTCCGCAGCCTGTTCAATTACCGTATCGATAGCTTCGCGGATGGTCAGATCCGCATGCACCACGATGAAATTCGTCGTCATCTTACTGGCGATCTTGTCATCATCATAGGAAGCCAGCATTCGCAGATCCACACGAGCCTTCTCACTCATGAGATCCAGCAGTGCATTACGCTTCTGAAAAGTCATCTCTCTTAGGAGATCGGCTGCGCTGTCCGGCTCCATACGCTCGAGGATCCGGGCAGCAGTTTTAAAATTCATACCGTCCATGCACTGGGCGGCATTTTCAGCATACTCCATGACCTCGGCGAGTCGGTCAAGGGAAAGCGTGTGGAACAGATTCTCCTGCTCCCTCGCGGTCAGATCCGGGAGTATTGCTGCAATATCATTTGCATGAAAATTTTCAAGCTCTTGCCGTATTACGCTGGGAGAACGCCTGCTGCGCAGGAGCTCCAGAATATCTTTTTCGAAATCCGGCTTATTCATAGTCATTGGTATCCCTCCTTTGCACACGAAAAATTTGTGTCTATAACACAGGTCAAAAGAATACTGCCTGTTTTACAGCACAAACTAACAAACCTATGACATTTGATAGGCTTATTATAAATATCTGTGAATTAAGGTTGCAATGGAACGAAAAATAGCCAGATCTGAAACGAGAATTTATAAAGACACAGGTTAGAAAGAAACGGCGAAGCGCTGCTTCCATACTGAACGTGTGATGTCTTCTATCCGGTCACAGATCCATATGTGATAGCTACTTCGACCACCATTATCACAGCCTTCCATCCGTCTTTCACCTCTCTTTCAATGCAAAAAATGAAATAGTAAACGGTAAATCCATACCGTGTTCATCATAACACCTCACACACGATTTGTAAACGAATAATTTTTCTTCAGATGAAGACCGTAATATCCAATCAGTCTGAGCTTCCGATTTATGCGCAGATTCGGGAGCAGATCAAGGCACAGATTCTAAACGGACAGGCTGCGGAAGGGGAAGTGCTTCCCTCCATATGCCAGCTGGCCAGAGAGATCGGCGTAAGCGTCATCACTACGACACGGGCTTACAATGATCTTGAAGCGGAGGGGTTTATCGCCGCTGTACAGGGAAAGGGTGAATTTTCCTTTTGACTTGACTTTTTTGTTAGATAAAGTAAAATGGGGGAAGATACTATAGAGAACAGAATGCGGCATGTGAAAGATGATTTCGCTGCCGGGAGGAACATATGCAGATTATTATTGTGGGTTGCGGCAAGGTAGGAACAACGCTGGTGCAGCAGCTGAGCATGGAAGAAGGAAATGATGTCACGGTCATAGATACGAATCCGGATCGTGTGCGTCAGGTTGTAGATGATTATGATGTGATGGGGTATATCGGAAGCGGCGTAAGCTATGAGCTTCTGGTAGAAGCGGGGGTAGAGCAGGCGGATCTGCTGATTGCCGTGACTGGATCGGATGAGCAGAATCTGCTGAGCTGCCTGTTTGCAAGAAAGGCGGGCAACTGTCAGACCATTGCCCGGATCCGTAAGCCGGAATATAATGATGAGGTACATTATATTAAGGAAGAACTCGGCATGGCAATGATCATCAATCCGGAGCTGGCAGCCGCTATGGAGATTGCCCGTGTACTGCGTCTTCCCTCCGCGATCCGTGTGGAGTCCTTTGCAAAGGGACGTGTGGAGATCCTGAAGTTTAAGGTAAAGCCCGATTCGGTTCTGTGCAATATGGCAGTCTCGGATATCCATACACAGCTGGGCAGCAATATTCTGGTCTGCGTGGTGGAGCGCGACGGAGCGACGGTGATACCCGGCGGCGATTTTGTATTGCAGGAGAAGGATACGGTATCTATCATCGGCGCGTCGAAGGAGACCCTGCGGTTTTTTGATAAGGTAAAGATAGCGACAAATCCGGTGAAAAATATTATGATCGTAGGCGGCGGCCGTATTTCCTATTATCTGGCAAAAATACTGATCTCCACGGGGGTCAACGTAGTGATCGTGGAGAAGGATGCGGCGAGCTGTGAGCTTCTGACGGAGAAGATCCCGGAAGCTACCATTGTACATGGAGACGGCTCCGACGAGGGGACGCTGTTAGAAGAGGGACTGGAGCGGATGGATTCCTTTGCAGCTCTGACTGGCATCGATGAAGAGAATATTCTGTTGTCGCTCTATGCCAAGAGTAAGTCGGATCTGAAGACCATCACAAAGATCAACCGTATTTCTTTTGATGATGTAGTGGAGAGGTTGGATCTGGATACCATCGTATATCCGAAAAAGATCACGGCGGAGCATATTATCCGTTATGCCAGAGCAATGGCGAATTCGCTCGGAAGTAATGTGGAGACGATGCATCGGATCGCAGGAGATAAGGTGGAGGCGCTGGAATTTATTATACAGAAAAAATGCGCTGTGACCGATACGCCGCTGGCAAAGTTGAATCTGAAGGACGGTATTCTGGTAGCCAGCATCCAGAGAAACGGACGGATCATCATTCCGAGAGGTGATGATTACATTCGTGTGGGTGATTCGGTTGTGATCGTGACGACAAGAGCCGGACTGACAGATCTGGATGATATTCTGAGAAAGAAATAAGGCAAAAGAATGAATTTTGATATTGTACGTTATATATTAGGATATGTATTTATGTTTCAGGCTGCATTTTTTGTACTTCCGGCAGGAGTGTCGCTGATTTACCGGGAGCACAGAGTAGGCTTGATCTATGTGGGAGTGCTGGTGCTGTGCGCGCTGCTTGGGTTTTTGGCGACCAGAAGAAGACCGCAGTCCCGCGGTATGTATGCGAAAGAAGGTATGGTGACGGTAGCGCTCAGCTGGGTATTGCTCAGTCTGACCGGCGCGATGCCCTTTACGATCACCGGGGAGATTCCTTCCTACGTTGATGCAGTTTTTGAGACCGTTTCCGGCTTCACGACCACGGGATCATCGATCCTGCAGGATGTAGAGACCCTGTCTTATGCGAGCAGATTCTGGAGAAGCTTCACGCACTGGGTCGGCGGCATGGGAGTGCTGGTGTTTATTCTTGCCATCATACCGATGAAGGGCGGAGAGTTCATGAATCTGATGAAGGCAGAGAGTCCGGGGCCGTCTGTAAGTAAGCTTGTTCCGCGTCTGCGGGATACCGCCTTCGTGCTTTATGCCATTTATATGGGAATGACCGTTCTGGAGATGATATTGCTGCTGATTTCGGGTATGCCGGCATTTGATGCGATCTGCCTGACGATGGGAACCGCCGGTACGGGCGGATTTGCGGTACGCAGCAGTGGTCTGACCGGTTATACGATGACGCAGCAGGGGATCATCACGGTGTTCATGATCCTGTTTGGCGTCAACTTCAATGCCTATTTTTTGATTTTGCACAAGAAGATAAAGCAGGCCTTTCGGATGGAAGAGGTACTTACCTATCTGGGTATCATTCTTCTCTCGGTGGTTGTCATCACCATCAACATTGCGGGGATGTATCCGGATGCTTATTCGGCATTTCATCATGCATTTTTTCAGGTAGGCTCCATCATCACCACTACGGGATATGCAACGGCAGACTTTAATCAGTGGCCGGCACTGGCGAAGACGGTACTGATGACGCTGGTATTTATTGGCGCTTGTGCCGGAAGCACAGGCGGAGGTCTGAAGGTCTCCAGAATCATTATCATGGTAAAGGGTATCGGTAAGGAGATCACAACGCTGCTGCATCCCAGAAGCGTCAAGAAGGTGCGTATGGATGGCAGACCTGTGGAGACAGAGGTTGTCCGTTCCGTGAACGCCTATATTGCGCTGTATCTGCTGTTGATCGTGGTGTCTGTGTTGATCGTTTCATTGGACAATAAGGATATGGTCTCTACCTTTACTTCCGTGACGGTCACGATCAATAATATCGGACCGGGCTTGGAAGAGGTTGGACCGATGGGGAATTTCTATGAGTTTTCGAATCTGTCGAAGATCGTACTCAGCTTCGATATGCTGGCGGGAAGATTGGAGCTTCTGCCGGTACTGATGCTGTTCGTTCCTTCCGTATGGAAGAAAAAGCATGGAACGGTGAAGGGACTCAAGAACCGGATGTCAAAGTCCGGAAAAGGAATTCATGAAGAGAATAACGGAGTGTGCAGATAAAATGAGAGAGATGCATTTTGGCGAGTGTCACGCGCATTTGTTGATGGATGCGGTGAATTATCGAAAAGCTGCGCAGCTGCATAAAACACAGGTAAACGTCCCGCAGGTGAGAGATCATCTGCGGGCTTATCAGCATTATGGCGTTCGTTTTGTGAGGGATGGCGGAGATGCTTACGGCGTTTCCGTGAAGGCCAGAGAGCTTGCGCCGGAATATGGGATCGATTACCGCAGCCCCATTTTTGCCATTCATCAAAAGGGACATTATGGCGGGATCGTGGGACGCGGGTTTGCGTCCATGGCGGAGTTTGCGCAGCTGGTACGGGAGGTACGGGCACAGCGCGGAGATTTTATCAAGATCATGGTGTCCGGTATCATGGAATATGAGGAATTCGGACGATTGAGTGAACCCGGTGTGGAGAAATCTGTGATTCGGGAGATGATACATATCGCCCATGAGTCCGGTTATGCGGTCATGGTGCATGGAAATGGAAGCGACGCGGTACGTGCAGCGGTGCTTGCCGGCGCAGACAGCATAGAGCATGGCAATTATATCGACCGGGATTGTATAGATGCTCTGGCAGACAGTGACTGTGTCTGGGTGCCTACAATCGTGACCACAGGCAATCTTCTGGGATGCGGAAGATATGAAGAGGAGCAGCTGGAACGGATCTTTGCCATGGAATGTGAAAATCTGGCATATGCATATGAAAAGGGCGCGCACCTTGCGCTTGGAAGTGACGCCGGTGCATATCTGGTTCCTCATGGAAAGGCTGTAGGGCAGGAGCTGGAGATATTTCGGAAGGCTTTGGGAGATACGCCGGAGCTGATAGAACGATTAAAAAACGGTGAAAGAATCATTCGGGAAAAATTTCAATATCGATCCTGAATATGCAAAAGTCGGTACTGTGAAGACGGTATCGGCTTTTTCCGATTGTGGCGGCACCTTACTGCTGTGAGGTACATATAGTAAATATGATAGAAGAAGTCTATGGGAGGTACGAGATGCAGCCTTTGCTGGAATGTAAAAACGTATCCTTTGCCTATCATGGAATAGACGGTGAGACGCAGGCCTTATCGGAGCTCTCATTTTCTCTGAAGGATGGAGAATTTGCAGCGGTTGTGGGACCCAGCGGCTGCGGAAAATCCACGCTGTTGTCACTCCTGTGCCGTCTGGAGGAGCCGGAATACGGGGAGATTTATCTGCATGGAAAACCACTTTGTGAGCATACGGAATTTCATATCGGATATATGCCTCAGCGTGATCAGTTATTTGAATGGCGGAGCATTTTAAAAAATGTGATGCTGGGACCGGAAATACGCCGCTGTGCGGATGGGGAGCATCTGGAATTTGTGGAGCATCTGATGAGAGAATACGGACTCTGGGAGTTTCGGAATAAACGACCGGGGGAGCTCTCAGGGGGAATGCGGCAGCGTGCGGCGCTGATCCGCACACTGGCGCTGCAGCCGGAGCTGTTGCTGTTGGATGAACCGTTTTCCGCACTGGACTATCAGACACGTCTGAATGTTTCCGAGGATATTTACCGTATCATCAAACGGGAGCACAAGACGGCGCTTCTGGTGACCCATGACATCTCGGAGGCAGTGTGTATGGCGGATAAAGTGCTGGTATTGTCCGCAAGACCTGCACGGCTCGTCATGGAAGTGCCTATCCGGATAGAGATGAAAGAACGCACACCGATGAAAACCAGAAATACGCCGGAATTTAAAGACTACTTTAATCGTATATGGAAGGAGTTGAATCCGGATGTGGGTAAAAAGGAGCAGGAGATATAATCAGAAAAGATATCCGGAAATACAGGAGGTATCTCCAAAGCAGTATCAGTATCTGCAGATGAGGGCGCGGCATGGGAGGATCGTACAGAGTATGCGGTTTCTGCTGCTGGCAGGATTTCTCGGTCTGTGGGAAGTGGCTGCAGATCTTGGATGGATAGACAGCTTTATTTTCAGCAGTCCCGGAAGGATCCTGCAGACCTTCTGGAAAATGGTGAGGGACGGAAGTATCTTTCTGCATGTTCGGGTGACACTCGTGGAGACCATTATCAGCTTTTTGCTGGTGGTATTGTTTGGTATCCTGTGTGCGGTGCTGCTATGGTGCAACGATCAGCTCTCAGAGATTCTGGAGCCGTATCTGGTGGTGCTGAACAGTCTGCCGAAGTCTGCGCTGGCTCCGCTGTTGATCGTCTGGCTCGGGGCAAACAGCAGAACCATCATCGTGGCCGGAATGTCGGTAGCGATATTCGGTACGATACTGAATCTGTACACCGGATTTCGGGAGGTCAGTGTAGAGAAGATACGGCTGATCTATACTCTCGGAGGAAAAAGAAGGCATGTACTGACCAAAGTGATATTGCCCAGTACGGTTCCGGCTACGATCAGCATCATGAAGGTGAATATCGGCCTCTGTCTGGTGGGAGTGGTGATCGGGGAGTTTATAGGAGCAAGATGCGGACTGGGCTATCTGATCATCTATTCCAGTCAGGTATTTAAGCTGAATATCCTGCTAATGAGCATGGTATTGCTCTGTATCATAGCTATGGGACTGTATGCGCTGATCAGCGCGGTGGAGCGGTGGTATCTGAAAAAAATATAAAAAAAGCTCCTCTGAAGAAGGATCCCTGCGGGAACCATACCTCAGAGGAGCATATCGCTGCTGTTAAAAGTATAATTATTTGGTCAGAAGCATCATAATCTCATTGCTGCGGGCAACAAATCTGGTCATAGCCTCCGGAGTAAGCGGCGCATGACTGAGCATAGCCAGATCATAGAGCTGCTCACAGATCATATCCACATGCTCTGCGTCCTTATGCTCCAGAATATATTTTACCAGAGGATGATTGGCGTTGAGCACCAGTGTCTCGCTGCCTCCGAACATGTTCGGATCCATGCCGTACATATTGTACATTTTCATCATTTCCTGCATGCGGCGGTTTTCTTCGGACAGGGTGATCATGGAAGCTACCTTGCCGTTCTTGAGCTTCTCCACCTTCACATCCAGCTTTTCCTTGGAGAGCGCTTTGCGGAATACGTCGCTGAGAGCTTCGGTAGCAGCCTTCAGCTCGTCCTCGGAAGCCTCCTCCTTAAAGGAATCCGTCACATCCGCATCAATACGCTGGAAGTGTACGCCTTCCTTCTTCTGCTCCACATGACTGATAAAAGGATGGTCAATGTTGTGCTTGAGCAGAACCGCATCAAGACCCTCCTCCTTAAACATGTTGATGTACTGGCTCTGCTGTACCTCATCAGTTACATAGTAGAGTGTGATCTGCTCGGGCTCTTTTTCCTCTTTTTCTGTAGTCTCAGTCTTGCCTTCCGCGGTGTCAGCCGCAGCTTCCTCAGGCTTCTTATTCTCGTTGATAAAATCATCCAGAGTCAGATACTTGCCATCCAGATTCTTTACAAGAATGTAATCCATCATACGGTCGCTGAATTTGGAATCCTTCAGGCATCCGAATTTGATAAACGGACTGATATCATCCCAGTATTTCTCGTAATTCTCACGGTCAGTCTTGCACATACCGCTCAGTTTATCGGCTACCTTTTTACTGATATAGTCTGAAATCTTCTTCACAAAGCCGTCATTCTGCAGAGCGCTTCGGGAAACGTTCAGCGGCAGATCCGGACAGTCGATGACACCCTTTAACAGCATCAGGAATTCCGGAATGACCTCTTTGATATTATCCGCGATAAATACCTGATTGTTATACAGTTTGATCGTTCCCTCGATGGAATCATACTCGGTGTTGATCTTCGGGAAGTACAGAATACCCTTTAGGTTGAACGGATAGTCCATATTCAAGTGGATCCAGAAGAGCGGCTCCTTGTAATCCAGAAAGACCTTACGATAGAATTCCAGATATTCTTCATCGGTACATTCGTTTGGATGCTTTGTCCATAACGGATGAATGTCGCTGATGGAGACAGGACGCTTCTTGATCTTGGCCTTCTCCTGAGCCGGAGTAACTTCAACGACCTCTTTTTCACCATTCTCGTTCTCTTTTTCCTCTGTCTTGGCGTCCTCATGGATATACTCAATGACCTCATCATCGTCACGAAGCTCGTCCTTGAGCACCGTCTCGTACTGCGGCTCCGCATCCGCATTGGTCAGGAAGATCTCCGTCGGCATGAAGGAACAGTATTTTTCCAAAACCTCACGGGCACGATACTCATTGGCAAACTGAAGACTCTCCTCGTTCAGAAACAGTGTGATCTGTGTACCGACAGTAGTCTTGGTACCTTCACCGATGGTGTACTGTGTGCCGCCGTCGCACTCCCAGTGTACCGGGACAGCGCCCTCACGATAGGAGAGGGTGTCGATATGCACCTCATCAGCTACCATAAACGCGGAATAAAAACCGAGTCCGAAATGACCGATGATCTCGTCACCGTTGGCGTTATCCTTGTATTTCTCAAGAAAATCCGTCGCGCCGGAGAATGCGATCTGGGTAATGTATTCTTCTACCTCTTCTGCGGTCATACCAAGACCCGTATCGATAAATTTCATAGTCTTGTCTTTGGAGCTTACGATCACTTCGATCTTATTCTTATAATCATCCGGGAAAGTGAACTCACCCATCAAAGAGAGCTTCTTCAGCTTTGTGATGGCGTCGCATCCGTTGGATACCAGCTCACGCATGAAGATGTCATGATCGGAATAGAGCCATTTTTTGATGATCGGAAAAATATTTTCACTGTTAATAGATAAACTGCCTGTTCTGCTCATAATACTATCACCTCGTATAAAATTACCTTTCAGGGAGACAACGGTCTCCGATAGATTCTACACATGAGTATAATACCGGGAAAAAGAGATGTCAAGAAGAAATTAGCACTCAACAATGGTGAGTGCTAATAAAATGCAGATCATATAAATTCTTTTAAAAATTTTCGCACCGTCGCATCCCAGAGGTGATCCAGAGACTTATCCAGAGAAAACACAGCCAGAGAGGCTCCGGTAATACAGGTCAGGGCTCCGTTTTGAAAATGCAGATTTAAAAAGAGGCCATGGATATCCTCCGGCGTCAGCGGGAGAGCATTCTGACGGAGCAGCTTTTCCACATTGGCAGGAGAAAGACGCAAGACGATCTTGAACTCCAGAGGCGTATGTGTGCCACGGATGAGCTCCAGACAAAAGGGACGTACCTGCTTCCATGTGACACCGGTCTGATGCTCCATCTGCTGTTCCCAGAGCTCTTCCGAAGAATAGTAGCCTTTTTGCAAAGTCCCATCGATATGGAAGGTGGTGAAGGTGACGAAGTCGGCCTCCGAGAGAAAAAAAGCATCAAAGTAATCCGACAGAAGCAGCCGGTTCATAAAAGCCTTGGTTTCAGTGATAGAACATGCGATCATAATATACCTCATATTTGCGTGTAATGTTCTCTGCACTGCAATAATGCCTGCAGAGATGATGTTAACAGTAACAGTATAGTATAGGAGTTTCTAAAAGAAAAGTATAAAACCTCTTTTCAAAGAGAAATATCTGTGCTATTATAATGTAGTATTCGAAAC
>JAUNCG010000015.1 GCA_030526715.1 Eubacteriales bacterium | reverse complement strand
ATTTTTGTAAAATCATTTACTCTCTACACTTTGAATTATACAGGAAGCTTATTTTCGAATCTTCATCGGCTTTTTAAATCCCGTACTCTTTTTAAACAGCCGTTTGTATGCTTTCAGCCTACTGCCCGGCACACGAATCACCGCCTTCTTTGCGATATTCTTAAACGCATTTTTCCCAACCTTGCGAAGTCGGGAGCTTTTGATCTGAATCTTTTTCAATTTCGGACTGTATGCAAACGCATTCTTTCCAAGAACCTCTATATTTCTGCCAAGAATTACCGTGGTTAGACGGATGCTCTTTTTGAGTGCGTTCGACTGCACCTCTGTCACCTTGAATATCCGTTTCCCGATCTTGACCTTATCCGGAATCTGAATCCATTGAATATCTGAATTTTCATAAATCGTTCCGATAAATACTGCCTTTCCTTCTCCTGCAGCAGGCATGGACTTCACGCGATAGACAAGCCCATTGGAGGCATAGGTTCCTCCCACTGCAACCTTGACACCTTGCACATCACCGTCATTAAAGCCATATGGACGCAAAGATTCTTCCTCTTTTTTCTGTCCGCAAACAGCACACAGGTAGCTTACTATATTCTTTTGATCACGCTTGAAGTACTTTTGTTCCTGCCACACATGCTCCGCAGAAAACGATATGCTGGCCGTATGCTCCCCATCCGTCGCAGTAATCACGGTATTACCGCAGGAATGCCCCACAGCGTTGCCGGCAGCATCCACAGACACCACGGAGGGATCTGACGACTGCCACTGCATCGTCCGGTTCAACGTCTGCATTCCGTTTATCACCTTGGTATCCCCCCAATAATCCTGAATCGTCACACCGCTGACCATTCGAAGCTGCACACTTTTATTCTTATTCTGTTTCAGCCATCCAGAATGATCATCGCCCATTCCCTGGATCGTATAATTTCCGGTCAGCAGTCCGTTTTGCACCTCGAGCGTCTGAATGCATTCCGGAACTGCCGGTCCGATCGTCTCATCCAGCCCATCGTCATACCCGGAAAATTCACCGACTGTGGTATTGGTATATTCTGTAATT
Organism: Eubacteriales bacterium; assembly: GCA_030526715.1. Classification (GTDB taxonomy): domain Bacteria; phylum Bacillota; class Clostridia; order Lachnospirales; family Lachnospiraceae; genus Marvinbryantia. The sequence continues at coordinate 44,377 of JAUNCG010000015.1, read as the reverse complement.
GATGATGAATAAAAAGTGCCCAGACCAACGTACTTATTATTGGGATCGATCATGGCCGTATAGTGCCCTGTCGCCAAATTCAGAGTCTGCTTTACCCATGCTGTCTTTTCTCCGTACCACTGCTCAATTCCCATGAGCATACTCTTTGAGTCATTCCAGGCAATCACCTCTCCGTAGCTGCGAACACCATTCGGGCTTACGATATTAAACGCACCTGTCCCGTTTGTTCTTTTATGAGCCATAGTAAATGCAGATTCTGCCGCACGGAGCCTTGCGATATATTCCAGATCCGATGACCATTTGATCTCACGGTAATCCTCCATTGTCAAAGGAGCCCCGGAAGAGCTTGAGGGATTTATGACTCCCTCTTCACAGGCCTCGCGACGTATTGCATTGATACGACGCAGCGCCGCCTGCGCATCCACAATATAGGAGCCTTCCACCCCCATAAAGGTGCATCCCTCCTGTGGCACCGATACATCGGTCGGCAGCACTGTTGTCTCTGCAAACGCCTGTATGCCAAGCATCCACATCAAAAGAACTGCGACCCATAATAAATATCTTTTTTTCATTCCACTCTTCCCCCCTCAGTCATTCCTTCTCATCGCTCTGCTGCATCTATCTGCTGATAAGTACACTGCCTTCCATCCCATTCCAGCAGAAAGCCATCCCCGTTTCCTACAGAAAAGTCAAAATATGCTCTCTCAGGCTTTCCGAATTTCGACAGGATGCTCATGATGGTTCCGCCATGAACAACGATTGCGGCATCCCTTATGTTTCGATCCGACAGATCCCTCATCAAAGCTTCAAATGCGTGAACACACCGCTCCTGAAACTCCTCCCTGCTCTCTCCATGGGGGAAGGGAAGGGTGGCATTGCTCTCTACCCAGCGCTGATAATCTTCATTATCCGAAAGCTCTGCATAATTCTTATTTTCAAAATCACCAAAATCGCATTCTCGGAAATCTTCTATGATCCTCTCTTTCATACCGGGATAGAGGATCTGCGCTGTCTCTATACACCTCTGCAGAGGACTCACATACAGCTCCTCCACCTCCGGAAGAGCCGGACTTGAGCGTAGCAGTCTGCGCCCCTCATCGCACAGAGGCTCATCCGTCGTTCCGATATACCTCTTTTTTTGATTCCCCGCCGTCATTCCGTGACGGATCAACCAGATCTTCATGCCACTTCTCCCTTAATCATCGTCCCGATCCCGGCCACTACTCTTATCACCTCATCGGAAGCCTTCGCGATCTCACAGCTGATGCGTCCGGTCTTCTCTCTCCAGTCCCGCTGCTTAGGCTCCATCGGCACGATCCCATAGCCGATCTCAGTCGATACGATCACAATCTGCGGATTCTTTGCCAGAAGCTCGCTGCACAGCTGATCCACGGACTCATGTGCTTCCAATTTTCTGCGGATAAACTCGTGGAAATTCCGTATCCCGGCACAGGAAAATATCTCTTCAAATCCACAGTCAGCGCCATCTATAATCTCCTCTAATTCCATATGGTAACGTCTGCACGCTTCCGCGCATTTTCCCTGAAATGCTCCACCGATCACAAACTTCATCTCATCACTCTCCTGCATTCTCGACTCATGTCCTGTCGTCATATTTCGTAACGCAGCCTACATAAAATTAGCTGTCACCACCACGCCGATCGCCATGGCAAGCTCACACACCTGCACAAAAAATCCTGCCAGATCCCCCGTCATGCCGCCAAACTTTCGGTATGCCATTCGATAATATGCCAAAAACGACAGTCCACACATGCCAATGGCTGCCAAACCCATCGGCACGCTAAGGTACAGCATCACCAGCGCACAGGCTGCCGCATATATCACACAGGCAACCGTGATCGTCTGCTTCTGCGCCATATCTGAAAACAATGCCGCCAGACCGCTGGTCTTCGCCTTTTTAAAATTCACTATTGCAAATGCGCTGAAAGCCCGGGACAGTACAAAGCCGACAGCCAGAATCTCCATGGCCTCAATCCGCACCGCACTGTACACACCGAAATCCAGCACAAAATAACAGCAACCCATAATCACCGCAAAGGCTCCCGCGTTGGAATCCTTCAGGATCTCCAGCTTCTCCTCTACGCTTTTATAGGAGCTGAGCGCATCTGATGTATCCAGAAATCCATCCAGATGTATGCCACCGGTGACCAACACCGGAATCAGGATCAGAACTGCCGTGTGAAAGCTTTTGTTCCCGACAAGGTACATACCAAAACGCATCCAGAGAATCATAAGTACACCGATCACCGCGCCGATCGCAGGAAAAAAGCACAGGCAATATCTCATCCGTTCCTTTCTCCAGTCCACTCTCGGCATCGGGATCTTGGAATACATGGCAAACGCTATCATCAGCGCATAAATCAAATTCATGAATGTTCTCCTTCTTTCTTTCTCTCTACCGGAATAGAGTAGACGACCTCTACCACACGATCCGCCATCTCTGCCAGCACCCGGTTCACCCGACCGAGACACCGCAAATATTCCTGCGTCCAAGGATCATAGGGCGCTCCGTCCGAAAATACCTCATTGGTCACGATCATGACATGACGGCTCTGCCGCAGCAGATGCTTCACCCCCTTGAGGATCTTATCCGCAATCTCCTTCTCCTCATGAAGCTTCCCATCCGCAAACATCTCATTCGCAACAAGATTGGACATGCACTCAAGGAGCACGTCCGCCTCTTTATCCAAGGACAGCCTCTCCAGATCTCCCGGGCATTCCAATGTCTCGAAGCCCTTACCGGCCCGCATAGCGCGATGTCTGGCGATTCTTCGCTCGCTCTCTGCATCCCGACACTCCATGGTCGCGATATAAAAGCGGCGATGTCCCGCAAATCCGGTCATCTGCCGCTCAGCATATTCTGATTTTCCGCTTCCGCTTCCTCCGGTCACCAATACCAGCATAGCCTTCTCCTTTTATCAGGTCAGAGGCTGATATGCCTCAAGACTAATCTCATCAAACGTACTCATTTTGCGATATACCTCGCACGCCATATCCAGAATCGGAAACAATGTAACCGCTCCTGTCCCCTCTCCCAGACACATATCACAGTGGAGCGCCGCGTCCATACGCAGCTCCTCTAACAGCATTCTGGTCGCCGGTTCCTTAGACGCATGAGATACCAGCATAAAATCTCTACTCTCGGGGCAGATCCTTATGGCGGTCAATGCAGCTACAGAAGAAATAAATCCGTCGATGACAATCGGCACATGATAGATCGCGCCGCCCAAAAATACGCCCGCAAGCCCCGCAATATCAAGTCCTCCTACCGCTGCCAGCACATCAACAGCGTCATGGAATTGTGAACGGTACTTCTCAATGGCCTCCCCAATCACTCTGATCTTCTTATCTAAACCTGCAGAGCTCAATCCCGCTCCGCGCCCGGTCACTTCTTCCGGTCTCTTATCCAAAAACACTGCTGCCAGCGCACTGCTGGTCGTCGTGTTGCCGATTCCCATCTCACCCGTTGCAAGAAGCTGATATCCTCTTTCCTTCAGATCCCGCACCATATCTATGCCTGTCTGCAATGCCCTGATTGCCTCTGCTCTGGTCATAGCGGGCTCCTTCGCAAAATTCTTAGTTCCGTAGGCGATCTTACGGTTTATAAGCTTCGTATCTCTGGCAATCCCAATATCCACCGCAAAAAGATCCACTCCCGCCTTCTTACACATGACCGCCGCCGTTGCCTGATCCGAAAGAAAATTCTCAGAGACAAGCGCGGTCACCTCCTGCCCGGACTGGGTCACGCCTTCCTCTACGATTCCGTTATCCGCACACATGATCACCAGTCCCTTTTTCTCTATACAGACATCCGCCGTACCTGTAATTCCGGCAATCTGAACCAGATAATCCTCCAGCTTCCCCAGACTGTGAAGAGGCTTCGCAATGCTATCCCATTTTCTGCGGCACAGCTTCATAGCTTCCTCATCCAAGCCTTTAATTTCCTGCATCTTCCACGTCTCGCTCATCATCCCATACCTTCTTTCCTGTATTTTTTTATTATAAGAAAACTGACGTTTGGTGTCAAGCCATAACAAAAGCCGTGATATCACTTCCGCAATATCACGGCTTCAAGCTTCTCTTATTTCTGCAGCAGGCTCAGAGCCAGCGTCATTTCCACAGTATAGCGCGGAGAATATGCCGGGAAATTCTGAATTCGCTTTTTATAGAGCTTCTTGATCAGATTCGCATCCGACATCGAGCTCTTCACCTTAATGGCCTTCACCGCAGCTACCGCGGCTGACTGTCCATGCTGGATGGAATAGCTGTACACAGCGCCTTTTACGATCTCTGAACGTGACGAGAGATCAATTCCGCTCTCAAAAAGCTTCCGCTCCACATTATCATAGTAATTGATCTTCGCGTATGCATCCTGCAAAGCCGAGAAGGTCTTCGGATTTCTCTTATAGATCGCACGCCATGCCTTATAGAACTTTTTATTGCTCTTGAGCAGGGTTCCGTCCGTATACGCGGCAAATTTCTTAAACTCCACACAGGCGGACGGATTCTCTGCATAAGCATATTTCACGAACGGAAGGAGCGCATACCGGTTATCGAACTGATATGCCCCACACGCATTCCCGTTATCGCCGCCGGTCTGATTATAAGCTTCTGAGCCTGATTCAAACTTCAGGAAAAACAGCATTCCGGCAGAAGGTGATTCCGTATCCGGGATCAACGTACAGATGCCGCTCTTATCCACAATATATCTTCTGCCGTTATGTTCTACCGTCGTATCCTTCAGCATCTCTCCGGTAGTCGTGTCAAAATAATATAATTTTCCACCGATCGCATAAATTCCCTCTGCTCTCTGTCCCTTCTTGGAAGAAGACTTTATCAAATAATATTTCTTGCCTCCGAGGGTCAGCCATCCGGTCTTCATATTATCGGCAAAATAATAGCTGTGATCGTTAAATTCGTACCATCCAGTAACCATCACACCGTCCGAATCAAATCCATAGGACTTCTTGGTGCTTGAGAATTTATAGATCTGATTCGTGATGCCCTTGCCTGTGGAGCCAAGGAAATAGTATTTATTTTCGCCAACGGTCTGCCATCCGCTCTGGCGCACTCCATCCCTGCCAAAGAAATACACGTCATCCCCGATCTCCGTCACACCCGTCGCACGATGTCCGAATTCGTCTACATAGTAATATTTCTTTCCGGACCTGATCCAGCGATTACGATACATCTTGCCCTTCTTGGTGTAGTAATAATAGTAATTCCCGATTTTATAAAAGCCCTTTTTGAAATTCACTATGATCTTTCCGTCATTTCCCACGAAAACCTGCTGGTTCTTCCCATTAATGCGCTTCGTCAGAAATCTGTTGCGATCCATGAGGCCGTCACTGTTCACATGATAGTCGCCGATCCACTGATCCTTCAGTATCTCGCCGCTCTCGTTCGTATACTGACGGTCTCCGTCCTCATTTAAGGTCACCCATGCTGCCTTGGCCTGTACGGACGTCATCATCAGAATCAGCAATACCATTGCTCCGAAAACCATACTCCATTTTTTTCCTCTCATGTCCTTTTCCTCCTCTTAGCTGAAATAGTGATCACCTATTTTTTTAGAACCGCTCACGTTATTAAAATGATAATATCCCTTTAGTACAGATCCCGCGGTCAAGACCTCTTTGGCTGCCTTCACACAATCCGACTGTATCGTTCTCTTGCTCTTATAAAGCATATGCAGCGTACCCGACATCGCAGGACCAAACTGACCACTCTGGTAGATCACCTCCTGCAATGTATTCGGAAATCTTTTATTCTCCATGCGGTTTACCACAACGCTGGCGACGCACTGCTTACCATAATAGGACTGATTTCCCGCCTCCAGATATACAAGCGCTGCCAGAAGACGTATCTCATCCTCTGTGGGAGGGTTCTTCGGATTCTTCTCGCCCCGGATAATCTCGCCCTCTTCATCCACATAGCTCTCACCGATCCAGCAATTCGTTGCCATGACGCCATCTTCGCCGTAGTAATGCCTGTCCACCCACAGGGATGTGGCTCTCCCAGTCGCTCTGTCACAATAGAAGGTCTGTCCGGCTACCCGAAACTGTCCTTTTTTCACCTTGCCGTTCGCGCCAAAATAAAAATACTGTTTTCCGAGCTTCACCCACCGTCCGGCAACCATCTCTCCTTGTCGGTTGTAATAATAATCGCCTATGCGCTTCTTATGTACACGTCCCGTGTCCTTCCTGCAATAGTAATACTTGCCTCCCACACGAAAACGTCCGGTCTTCATCCGTCCTCTGGCGTCGAAATAAAACCAGCGCCCCCGGATCTTCTTCCAAGCGGATTTCACATAGCTCTCGGTCTTCTCATCATAATACATCCTGCTGCCATACTGCGTTCGCCACTGCGCATTTCCCCGAATGGGAACACCCAGAATCAGCAGTACCAGCAGCAGAAGCATGACCCGCGGCCGTATTTTCTTCATCTGCTTTCCTCACATAATTATTACAAAAATGTTAAAAATATAAAGTCATTATATCGAAACTATATCCATTTGTCAACCGCCGCGGTATGCTGCCCGTTTTAATGCCCGCTTAAAGGATAATACAGATCAGACCACCGCTCGTCTCATTCACGATTCTCTGCATAACTCTTTGAAGCTTCTGCTGTGTATCTCCTCCGATTTTAGCCAGCTTTGTCCGTATCTCATCCTCTGTCAGCTGCTCGATAGATTTTCCGAATATATTGGTTTCCCAGATTCCCTTTTCGCTTCCGGAGGCCGATTTGATATACGCGATCAGATCCTGTGCCTGCTCCTCGCTTCCGATGATCGGTGCGATCTCTGTCTCAATATCCGCACGGATCAGATGAATCGACGGACTGGATGCCCGTAGCTTCACACCGAATTTGTTTCCCTGTCTTACCAGCGCCGGAGCCTCCATCCGGATTTCCTCCTGTACCGGTGTGATTACACCATAGCCGGTGCGCTGAACATCCTGAAGCGCCTGCTGTGCCTTCTCATACTCCTTTTTTTTAGCGGACAGCTCGCGAATCATAGCGATCAGCTGATATTCCCCCTCAATCTCTACCCCTGCGAGTCCGCTGAGCATCTCATAATATTTTGCATCCTCAATATCGATCCTCAAACGGACGATGTTCCCATCCGTTTCTTTTGCGCGCTGCTCGAAGCTTACCTTCTGTACAAACTCCACAGCTTCTATCGGCGCCGCCGAAATACCTTCCCCATCTCCCATGCTCTGCAGCATGAGACGCAGCGCTCCCACAAGCTCCGCTTTCACCGGATGATCTGCCGGAAGCATCTCTACCCATTTTGGTATGTATAATTCCAGAATGGACGGCATTGTCACTGCCTGCTCCTGTGATTCCATAATTGCATCCATAAAAATCCCCCTCACATATACTTCTAAACTATATGCAGGGGGATTTTCACTTATTCTTATTTTATCATGCTTTTAATTCTGTGTATAAAGCGGTGTGGAATAATAACGATCTCCACTGTCCGGAAGCAATGCTACGATCGTCTTACCGGCATTTTCCGGACGCTTCGCCAGCTCCACAGCCGCATGAAGCGCCGCGCCGGAGGAAATACCGGTCAGAATGCCTTCCGTCACTCCGAGCAATCTGGATGCCGCGAACGCATCCTCATTCTCCACCCTGATCACTTCGTCGTAAACCTCTGTATTCAATACCTTCGGGACAAAACCGGCTCCGATACCCTGAATCTTATGCGGACCGCTCTTGCCCTCTGAAAGCACCGGTGAACCTGCAGGTTCCACTGCAACCACCTTCACCTCAGACTTCTGAGACTTCAGGTATTCGCCGACACCGGTTACCGTACCGCCGGTGCCTACTCCTGCAACAAAAATGTCTACCTCACCCTCTGTATCCTTCCAGATCTCCGGCCCCGTAGTACTGCGATGCGCCGCTGAATTGGCGGGATTCTCAAACTGACTCGGAATAAAGCTGCCCTCGATATCCGCTGCCAGCTCTTCTGCTCTGGCAATTGCGCCCTTCATTCCCTTAGCTCCCTCGGTCAAAACCACTTCTGCTCCATAAGCCTTCAGGATATTAATGCGCTCTACGCTCATGGTCTCCGGCATCGTCAAAATGATGCGGTATCCTCTGGTCGCTGCGATGGCCGCAAGACCAATGCCCGTATTTCCGGAGGTCGGCTCAATGATGGTCGCGCCGGCTTTGAGCTTGCCTTCTGCCTCAGCAGCCTCGATCATAGCCTTCGCAACACGATCCTTGACAGATCCTGCAGGATTCAGATATTCCAGCTTCACCAGCAGCTTCGCCTGAAGCCCCAGCTTTGCCTCCAGCTTCTGCGCCTCAAGAAGCGGTGTATTTCCGATCAACTCTACCTGACTCTTATAAACCTTACCCATAATGCCAACCTCCTATTTCCTACTGTGTTAGTATGTTTTTGATTATTGATAGTTTATCATATATCTATCGTTTGTCAAGAATAAATTTAGCATATTTTACGCAAATAAGGCGCCTCCAAGCAGGAAACGCCTCATATTTATCTTATATTCTCTATTATAAGTTATTCGTCCACTCTCTGTCTTAACGAACGCGCTCCGGAAAGCCAACCTTTTTCTGTACCTTGCGCAATGTCTTATTGGCAAAGTAACCCGCTTTCTCTGCGTTGTTCTTGATGATACCGTCCAGATAAGCCTTATCCTTCTCAATACGCGCAGCCTCCTCCTGCAGCGGCTTCAGCTGTCCCACAACTGCCTCGCCGACCGCAAGCTTAAAGTCACCGTAGCCCCTGCCGTCAAACTCCTTCACTACCTCGTCCGGAGTCTTGCCGGTGCATACACTGTAGATATCGATAAGATTGTGGATCCCCGGCTGTTCCTCCCGGTAAAGGATCTGTGCCTCAGAGTCTGTCACCGCACGCTTAAATTTGCGAATGATCGTATCCGGATCATCCATCAGGTAGATACTGCCGTTGGGGTTCTCATCCGATTTTGACATCTTCTTCGTCGGATCCTGAAGGCTCATGATCTTGGCGCCTGCTTTGCCGTAATATGCATCCGGGATAGTGAACACCTCTCCGTAAATGCTGTTGAAACGCTGCGCGATATCTCTTGTGATCTCCAAATGCTGTCTCTGGTCGATTCCCACCGGAACCACATCTGCCTGATATAGCAGAATGTCGGATGCCATCAGCACCGGATAGGTAAACAGTCCGGCATTGATATTATCCGCATGCTTCGCAGACTTATCCTTGAACTGTGTCATACGGCTCAGCTCACCCATATAGGTAAAGCAGTTCAGAATCCATGCCAGCTCTGCATGAGCGGAAACATGGGACTGATAGTAAATGCAGTTCTTCTCCGGATCCAGACCCGCCGCAATATATAATGTCAGAAGCGCCCGCGAACGCTTTCTCAGCACCGCCGGATCCTGACGCACCGTGATAGAATGCTCGTCTACCACGCTGTAAAAACACTCATATTCATCACTCAGCTTCACCCAGTTCTTCAACGCTCCAAGGTAATTCCCCAGAGTAAGATTACCTGTCGCCTGCATGCCGCTGAACAGTACCTTCTTATCTCCAATCATCTCTTTCGCCTTTCTTTTGTTCATTCATGAACATAATTTTATCATTGCCACTATCGAAAGTCAATTGACATTTCCGCTCCCATGCTCCATACTGAATATCAGAATCTCAAATTCATTCTTTATTTTACTTAAGAACACAAGGAGACAGCATTATGGAAAAAATCGCAAGCTTCACTATCAATCATCTTTCCCTGCAGCCGGGCGTCTATGTATCCCGCAAGGATCATATCGGAAGCGAGGTCGTAACCACCTTTGATCTGCGCATGACCTCTCCGAACGAGGAGCCGGTGATGAACACTGCCGAGATGCATACTATCGAGCATCTTGCAGCTACCTTTCTTCGCAATCATTCCGAGTATGGAGAGAAAACTGTCTACTTCGGTCCCATGGGCTGTCGTACCGGATTCTATCTACTTCTCGCAGGCGATTATGAGTCCAAAGATATCGTACCTCTGATGAAGGAAATGTATGTCTTCATCCGTGATTTCCATGACGAGGTACCGGGCGCCTCTGCAAGAGACTGCGGAAATTATCTGGACATGAACCTCCCCATGGCCAATTATCTGGCAAAAAAATACCTCGACGAGGTGCTGACCGACATCGCCGAGGATCGTCTGGTATATCCAGAGTAGTCGTTACCGCTGCTTTCTGCGCGGAGCATCATAGCCTTGGATCCGGGAAATCTTTATCGAAGATTTTCCCGGATTTTTTCTTAAATAAATATATCGCGTATAAGAAAAGCAGACATCCTCCCCGTACTTATCCAGAATACGAAGCAGGTGCTCCAGCTCCTTCTGTGTCCGGAGATGCATCATATAATGAGACTTTCCCTTCAGAAAATAATTCAGCGGATCATGCTGTGTATAGGTTCCCTTGTTATAGACCTTCGATGCGGCGATCCTGTCTGCCAGCATTTCTGCAACATATTTTCTCGGCATCCGCATACCGCACATGGTTTTCCCGGAATCATCGAGACAGTAATCGATCCAGTATTCAAAATGATGAAGATTCCGCCCCTTGTGGTGAAGCCATGCCCCGGAGTACCCTTTGTCTTCGCGTTCCGCGTTATTCGGACTGCGGTTTCCCTGATAATACCTCGCACCTACCAGAAATTCTGACGGCATATACTTTGACATATCATGCAGCAATCCCTGCCGGTACAGCCCCAGCTTAAAGCAATGCTGCATTACGAGAAGCTTATGCTCTGTAATCGTCTTAAAATGTCCAATCGGATTCATTTCTTCTCCTTTCTCCCCACAAGCACCAGAATCGTTCTTGGCGGAATCATGCAGGATTTTGTCATATCCGGCACATAGCATTCCGTTTCCTTCGGAAAGCTCTCTTCCCGCGATGTATCGATCAGCAAATACCAATGCATATCCTCCTCCAGCGTCGGAAGCGCCAGCTCCTGTTCCAGCGGATGGAAGTTGTAAAGCACATAGAGGACTTCGTCCTTTCCAATATATTTTTCATTATAGAGCATACCGATCTGACGGCTATTGTATTCAAAGCCTCCATACCATGCTTTGCTGCTGTGATATGACAGATCCGGGGAACCCAGCGCACGATAATCCATACAGCGCAGCTCTGCGGGCAAATGGAGAACTCCATATGCTCTGCGAAATGCAATCGAACGCTTCACAAACTCATAAAAGCCTTCCTGCCGTTTCAGCATCCCCCAATTCACCCAAGAAATCTCATTGTCCTGACAGTAGGGATTGTTATTTCCCTCCTGTGAATTGCCAAACTCATCACCCGACATCAGCATTGGTGTCCCCTGCGAGAGCATCAGCAGTAGTATGGCATTCTTTTTCTGTCGCAGTCGCAGTGTCTGTACGGATCGTTTCCTGCTGACTCCCTCCACACCACAGTTCCAGCTGAAATTAAATTCACAGCCGTCCCGATTCTGTTCTCCGTTTTTCTCATTGTGCTTGTGATCATAAGAGACCAGATCCTGCAGCGTAAATCCATCGTGATTCGTAATATAATTGATGACGCCGTATTTCTCGGGATTTCTGCGGGTTCGCATAGCCATAGCTTCCAGCATTCCCTCATCTCCCTTCAAAATCCTGCGCATGTCACTTAAAAATCCATCATTGGACTCCGCGCAATTACGTTTCTGCCCTTTCGCATCGCTCCAACCGCAGCAATTTTCCGGATAATAGCTGCATATCAGCTTCGTAGACGCGAACATCGGCGATCTGCTCAGAACCTGTGCCGCATCCTCCCGGCCGAAGATATGGAAACCGTCAATATGATACTCCTCTACCCACCAGCTCAGACATTCCAGTATCATCGTCAGAGGCATCTCCTGCGTAAAATAAAAATCCAGAAGCACCTCGATCCCCTGCTCGTGAAAAGCATGCACCATCGTCTTAAACTCACGTACCGCATCTTTTCCGGCAGCATAAGCGCTCTTGGGCGCAAAGTAATAAGCCGGTCCATATCCCCAGAAATTCCTTTGTATATCTTCTGTTCCAAGCGTCCTTTTTGGACTGTGCGTATCATATTCATTAAATTCGCAGACCGGCATCAGCTTTATCTGATTGATCCCAAGCTCTTTCAGATACGGAAGCCTTTCCTGAAGGCCACGGAAGGTGCCCTTATAACGCACGCCGGACTTTTTCTGCATGGTAAAATTGCGCACATGCAGATGATACATCACCGCTTCTTCCCATGGAATCTCCGGCGCGGTGTCTTCTCCCCAGTCAAAATTCTGAAAAGCAAAGCCCGCGCGCATAAAATGCTGATCCACGACAGAATCCTCTTTCTCAGATCGTTCTTTTCCCACTACCCGATGCGCATATGGATCTGTCACAATTTCTGTTCCGATCCGATAATTGTATTCATAGCCGCGCCATGGCAGTTTTTTCACACACATCGAATAGATGTCCCCCATCACCGGCTTCGCGGGAAACGGAATCTCAGCTTCCACCCTACTGCTTCCCGAACGATATAACAGAAGCGCTGCCTCCTGTCCCTGAGGCACCGCCACAGAAAAGCGTATTCCCTGCGCCTCCCGCACGGCTCCCGGACGGCAATGCCTTACATGTCTATCATCGATGTCCCATTTCCTCTGTACTCTCTCCATATCTCGTCCTCTCTCCCTGTGCAGCCGATGCTTACTGATTCGCTTCCACTTCAATCATTCAATCCTGACTAGTATAGCACACCCCCTGTTGAAATTGTACCGTAGTTTTTAAATTCCCTTGCATTTCACATATGATTCTGGTAAAGTAGCGATATCCGGATGTGACGGGCGCGTTCTGTTTGCCCGATGACATCTGAGTGATATATCAAAGGAAAAGAGAGGTTACAGAACATGAGTGAATTCGAAAACTGCAGCGGCAATTGTAATTCCTGCGGCTCCGACTGCGTAGATACCGAACATGCAACCGTAACACTGACACTTGATAATGGCGAAGAGCTTGAGTGTGCGATCCTGACCGTATTCCCGTCACAGGGGAACAAATACATCGCGCTGCTTCCGCTGAACGAGAACGGTGAAAATGAGGATGGCGAGGTATTCATCTATCGCTTCAGTCAGATCGACGGCAATCCGATGCTCGACAACATCGAGGATGACGAGGAGTATGAGGCTGCCGCAGATGCATTTGACGAGTGGATGGACAATCTGGAGTTTGACGAGCTGGATGGCATCGTCGGCGAGGATGCGTAAGGAAGGGAGCATTTTCCTTTCATTGCGTAATCAGGGAAAGTAAGAACGGCGAGGGCTCTATGGCTCTCCCGTTTTTTTCTTTCAAGTAATAGATATGCAGATGCTCCGATGCTCTGGTCATCCCAACATAGAACATTCTGCGCTCTTCCTCAATATCCGCTGTCATGATCGCTTTTTTATAGGGCAAAATACCTTCGTTCACGTCGATCAGAAATACGATCTTATATTCCAGCCCCTTGGCGCTGTGCAGTGTCGTCAGGGTTACGGCCTGTTCCCGAAATCTCTGCGTTTTCTGCTGCTCCTGCAGCATCCGTCCATATTCCTCCATATGCGCGAACCATTCTGCGTGTGTTGGAAATCCTTTCGCACTCTGCGTAAGCTGATCCATCACCTCATATAGCTCTTCCGATTTTATCTTGCGATAATCCGCATAATCCTGCAGATACTGCTCATAACCGATACCGTGCCGAATATAATTCAATGCCGTGTAGGGATCCATTCTGCCAAGAGCGCGCAGATCTGCCTGCAGCTTATCAATGCGCTGCACCACCCAGTATTTATCATCATAGTAGGTACACAGCCTTTCAAAATCCACCCGCGGTTGATCAAGGCATTCTCTGCCTATGTAGCGATTGGGACGATTGATGATACGCAGAAATGTCCGACGCTCCCGATCTCCCATGGCCGCCTTCAAATATGCGATCATGTCTCTGGCGATCCAGTGCTCATACAGGTTCGGAAGAGCATCTCTCATCTGAAAAGGAATGTTATATTCCATCAGCTTCTGCGATGGAATACGTGCGTCCGTATTATTACGGAAAAGGATCGCCATATCCTTGTATTCATATCCCTGTCTGCGATAATCCCGCATCTTCTTGATGATCCCCAGACTCTCCTGCGTTTCATTTCCAAACAGCGCATACTCCACCGGAGCCCCCTTTGGCTTTACCGCCCGGATGCGTTTGGAAAATCTGGTAACATTGCGGCCGATCACTTTCGTCGCAGCATCCGTAACATTTTGAGGACAGCGGAAATTTTGATCCAGCAGGATCTGAACTGCCTGCGGATACGCCTTTTTAAAATGCAGCATGAGCTCCGGACGGGCGCCGCGGAAACGGTAAATAGACTGGTCATCATCTCCTACAATGAACAGATTATCCTGTGGTTTTGCCAAAAGGCTGATGATTTGATACTGAAGTCGATTGATATCCTGAAATTCATCGATCAGGATATATCGAAACCGTCTCTGCCACCCCTCCAGAATATCTTTTCTCTGAGTCAGCAGCTCCCATGTATAAACCATCAGATCGTCATAGTCCAGCAGATTCTGCCGTTCCGTCACCTCCGTATATCCAAGAAAAATCTTACGAAAAACATCCTCCGAGGCCGTAGAGGAATAATAATACTCCAGCTCGATCTGCTCTGATTTCACTGTACTGATTTCCTGAATCAGAGCATGCAGAAACTCTGCCTCATCCTCGATCTCCAGATCCATAGGCTGAATCAATTCCCGTAAAATAGCATACTTTTTATCCTCTCCCAATATATTGGCAGCGGTATAATGATATGCATATCGAAGAATTTCAAAAAAGACCGAATGAAATGTCCCGAATCGGACAGGTGACTGTGACAGCTTCATCATGTTCAGGAATCGCTGCTGCATCTGTGTCGCAGCCGCTCTCGTAAATGTCACTACAAGAATCTCGGAGGGCGAAACACCGCACTCCTCGATCAGATATCTGGTTCTCGCCGTGATCACAGTGGTTTTCCCGGAACCGGGACCTGCCAACACAAGTGCAGGTCCCTCCCGGTGCATCACCGCCTCACGCTGAGCCTGTGATAATTTCATATAAATATCTCCAACGAACTTATTCTGCAGCTTCCAACTTCTCTACGGCACTCTGCAGACGGGCAAGCGTCTCCTCTTTCCCGAGGATCTCCATAATCTCTGTCGCACCTGCCGGAGTCATCTGTTTTCCGGATGCAGCTGTACGGATCGGCCACATTACATAACCGTTCTTATACTCGTGCTCCTTTGCAAAGTTAACCAGAAGCTCATAAAGCGCTGCATTGCTGTAATCCTCCTGAGCCTCCAGAACCGGGATAATCTCCTTTAATACCGCCAGAGAGCTCTCCTGCGTGGTCTTCATCTTCTTGTGGGTATACATAGCCACATCATACTCCGGCACCTCCTCAAAGAAGTCTACCAGAGCCGGAATATCCGGGAAAATCTCAATTCTTGTCTTCACCATAGCAGCGATCTTTTTCAGATCCAGATCCTTCTTGATGGCGCTCTGAAGATACGGCAGCGCTTTCTCATAAAAAGCGTCAAAATCCATCGCCTTGATATACTCGCCGTTCATCCATTTCAGCTTATTGATATCAAATACCGCCGGAGATTTGCTCATGTGATGATAGTCAAAGGCCTCTACCAGTTCCTGCAAAGAAAAGATCTCCCGATTATCCGTCGGACACCAACCGAGCAGCGCCACATAGTTCAGGATCGCCTCAGAAAGAAATCCCTGTTCCAGAAGGTCCTCGTAGGAAGAATGACCGCTTCTCTTACTCAGCTTCTTATGATGCTCATCTGTGATCAACGGACAGTGTACATACACCGGCACTTTCCAGCCAAAAGCATTGTAAAGACGATTATACTTCGGCGCAGAAGACAGATACTCATTGCCTCGTACCACATGGGAGATCTCCATCAGATGATCATCCACTACGTTTGCAAAATTGTACGTCGGGAACCCATCCGATTTGATCAGGATCATATCGTCCAGCTCGGAATTCGGCACCTCAATGGTTCCGTAGATGTCATCCTCGAACTTCGTCGTTCCCTCATTCGGAACATTCTGACGGATAACATACGGTACGCCTGCCGCAAGCTTCTCTTCTACCTCTTCCTTAGATAAATGCAGGCAGTGCTT
Source organism: Eubacteriales bacterium (assembly GCA_030526715.1). GTDB lineage: Bacteria > Bacillota > Clostridia > Lachnospirales > Lachnospiraceae > Marvinbryantia. Next base: position 28,192 of record JAUNCG010000015.1, on the reverse strand, counting down.
ATCGTATACCACGATCTCTTTTCCGGCGATTTCCTGACGCAGAGACTCCAAACGTTCTTTATCGCAGAAGCAATAATATGCCTCTCCTTTTTCAATCAGCTTCTTCGCGTACTCAAGGTAGATCCCCTGCGCCTGACGCTCACTCTGTACATAGGGACCGTAGCCCTTATCCAGATCCGGACCCTCATCATGCTTCAGACCCGCATCCTCCAGCGTACGATAAATGATCTCCAGCGCGCCCTCCATGAAACGCTCCTGATCCGTATCCTCGATTCGAAGCAGAAAATCTCCGCCCTCATGCTTTGCAATCAAATATGCATATAATGCAGTTCTCAGATTGCCCACGTGCATCCTTCCTGTCGGGCTCGGGGCAAAACGTGTTCTGACTTTACTCATAATCTCCTCCTAAATCTCAAATCCCGCCGGAAATATCCGATCAGGATGAACTATTTCTTATTCTACACGCATTCCCATAATTCGTCCAGTGCAAAAAAAACTAAAAATAATGCTTGCAAAATATCTAAAGATTATGTATAATAATCGAGTGTCAAGCGACATGCTTCTGTGGCTCAGTTGGTAGAGCAACGCATTCGTAATGCGTAGGTCGCCGGTTCGAGTCCGGCCAGGAGCTTATACAAGAAAACCCAGTGTTTACACTGGGTTTTCTTGTTTCTTGTATATGGGTTTTAGCTTTAGAAATTGTCAATTCTTTAGAGGGTCTTTCTTGTCCTATTTTATAAATCGATCAATTGCCTTATTCAGCTCTGCGATTGTTTCCATATCTCCGGTCTCCACCGCATCTACCAGACAGTGCTCGATATGATCCTGCAGGATCACCTTGCCGGTGTTATTCAATGCCGCACGAACCGCTGAGATCTGTACCAGTACCTCGCTGCAGTCTCTTCCACTCTCCACCATGCGCTTAATAGACTCCAAATGTCCGATAACACGCGACAGACGATTTATTACAGACTTCACGTGTGCAGGATCATGGGTATGCGTGTGATTGTGCGAATGCGGATGATCCCCATCCATTTCATGCATATGCGGAGCGTGACCATGCTCCTCATGATCATGATGCGTATGAATGTGCTCATACACACTTCCGTCCGGTCTGGTATGGGTGTGGGTATGTTCCTCGTGTGTGTGCTCAAACACCGTACCGTCCTCTCTCACATGAGTATGAGGCTCTTTATGCCGGTGCGAATGCTGTTGTGTCATGTTCCATTACCACGGAGGCGCGATCACGCCTCCACCTTTCTCTTCAGTTCATCCTTTAAATCCGTCTTTTTTGTCTGCTTTGCAGACTTTTTTGCTGTCGTTGCCTTCTTTGCAGCGACAGTCTTTTTCGCCTTTCCATCCTTATTGGATGCAGCCTTCGGCTCTGCCTTGCGATAAGAAAATACAGAGATTCCCATAGGAGGCACCTTGATGGTGACGGAGTCCTCACGATCGTCACATTCAGACTTCTTTGATTGCTTTACACGCGGATTTGTATTGCCTGCACCGCCGAACTCGACGCTGTCGCTGTTGAATATCTCCTTATATTTTCCGGAATATGGTACTCCGATCTTATGATCCTCATAAACCAGCGGTGAGAAATTGCAGACGATCAGCAGCGTCTCATCCTTTTTCTTTGTATTTCTGGTGAATACCAGCATATTTTCATTCGCGGAGATCGCATTGATCCACGCAAATCCCTCCGGATCATAATCAAGCGCATACAATGCCGGATTCTCACGATAAAGCTTCAGCAACGCCTTCATGTACGCCTGCATTTCCTGATTCGGCTTCTGTTCCAGATCCTCCCAATCCAGTTCCTTTGCCTCATTCCACTCCCTGTACTGTGCGAACTCCTGCCCCATAAAGAGCAGCTTCTTACCCGGATGGCATATCATATATCCATAAGCCGCGCGGAGATTGGCAAACTTCTGTGTCAGGTCTCCCGGCATCTTATTAATAAGTGAACATTTCTCATGTACGACCTCGTCATGTGACAATGTCAATATAAAATCCTCGCTGTAGGCATAGATCATACTGAAGGTCAGACCCCCGTGATTCGCCGCACGATAGATCGGATCCAGAGACATATAACCGATAAAATCATTCATCCATCCCATATTCCACTTATAGTCAAAGCCTACGCCGTCATCATCCAGATCACCCGTGATCTTCGGCCATGCCGTAGATTCCTCTGCAATCAGGATCGCACCGTCTTTTCTCTTTTTGAAAATAGAATTCAGATGCTTCAGCATCTCCAGCGCTTCCAGATTCTCATTGCCGCCGTAGATATTTGCCACCCACTCGCCGTCGTTTTTCCCATAATCCAGATACAGCATAGATGCCACCGCATCCATACGGATACCATCCACATGATACTTGTCCGCCCAGAACAGTGCATTCGCAATCAGGAAATTGGAGACCTCCGGTCTGCCATAATTATAGATCAAGGTGCCCCAGTGCGGATGACTTCCCTGTCTCGGATCCTTGTGCTCATATAGGCAGGTACCGTCAAATTCTGCCATCCCCCATGTATCTCTCGGAAAATGTGCAGGAACCCAGTCGAGGATCACGCCAATTCCCTGTTCATGCATATAGTTCATAAAATACATGAAGTCCTGCGGCGTGCCGTAGCGTGCCGTCGGCGCATAATAACCGGTCACCTGATATCCCCATGAGGCATCCAGCGGATGCTCCATCACCGGCATCAGCTCCACATGGGTGTAGCCCATCTCTTTAATATATTCCGCAACCATAGGTGCCAGCTCACGATAATTGTAGAACTCCCGATCTACAGGCTTCCGCCATGAGCCAAGATGCATTTCATAAATGGCCATCGGCTGCTTCTTGGTATCCACGGTTCTGCGTTCCTTCATCCATGCATCATCTGTCCAGTTGAAATCCGACAGATCCGTCACGATAGATGCTGTCGCAGGACGCAGCTCTGCACGGTTCGCATACGGATCCGCTTTCAGGAATGTCAGACCGCCCTTCGCTTTAATCTCGTATTTATAAATCTCACCCGCAGAAATGTTCGGAACGAACAGTTCAAAAATACCACTGTTCCACAGTCTCCTCATGGGAAGGCGTCTGCCATCCCACAGATTCAGATCACCCACCAGACTTACCCGAAGCGCATTCGGCGCCCATACCGCAAAATGTACTCCCGGCACACCGTCTACCGTCATGGGATGCGCACCGAGCTTTTCATAAATATCATAGCAGATTCCGGCATTAAACTTGGCCGTTTCTTTTTCAGTCAAAATAGGCCCAAATGCATACGGATCTACATACTCTATAGAAGTGCCGTCATCAAAAATCACATACAATGTATACTTCGGGATCTTCTTCCCCGGGAGCAGCACCGCGAAAAATCCATTCTCATCCTCCATAGTCATCTCATAGGATTCCTTTTTCCCGGTAATCTGAACCATGATCCGATCCGCCGTCGGAATGTATGCCTGAATCAATACCCCTTCCTCTGTCAGATGTGGGCCGAGAATTCCATGAGGATTATCCTCTTCAGAGTAGACAAGCGCCTCGATCTCCGCCCAGTCCATCAGGTCATATAACTTATCTTCTGCCATACCTAACTCCTCCATTTTGATATATTTTCTGCAACACTTATACATGCTATCTTCTGCTTCTTATGACATCTCATCTAGTGTATGAATCATATCTATATTATACGCATTGCTATTGTAAATTACAAGGCTACAATTATTCTCACGAACAGTTCATCCGAAGCTTATTCAGGTCTGCTTTTGTAAGCTCTCCTCCTCTATCTTTCGCAGAGTGTCTCTTCGGATCTCCTCCCTCAGTGTTTTCAAATACTCCGAAAATGCGACCTTATCATTCCCGTATACCAGATTCAGGTCATACTCTCGCGGGATCCATGTGCCAATATCAGAAAAATTATGCTGGATCACCGCCTCTAGATTGTCAATGGCCTTATATACCTTCGCCTCCGTCGTCTCTCTTGCTTCCATCTCCTCATACAATGCACGCATCTCATCTCTGTAATTCTCCGGCAGCGAATCCACCCACGAAAAAAGTCTGTTTTTCTCTGTCCCTTCATCCTTCTCTGTTTTATCAAAAGTGGGGATATCGCCCGTAAAGCACTCGCCAAGATCATGGATAATACACATGCGAATCACTTTCTCCATATCCGCCTCCGGAAACTCCTCCCTCATAAAAAAGGCCATCAAAGTCATCATCCAGCTGTGCTCCGCGACACTCTCATGTCTGCCCTTTGATGTAAAACAATGGCGGAGCGTATCTTTTAATCTTTCCGCAATTGCTAAAATATCTAACAGTCTTCTTGCTTCCATCTGATCTCCTTATATCGTCTCTAAGCAACTCAAGTTGTTATCATTTTAACACAGCCTGCAATTCTTTGCCACTATAAATAGATACCGTGCAAAAGAAAAGAGATCCGCATCAGTCTCTTCAAACTGATGCGGATCCCATCGTTCTTTTATCCTCTCTGAAATGGCTTATACCATTCTGCTTTAAACACCTCTCTCAAATCCGGCGGCAAGCTGTTCACAATATCCTCCGGGGTCTCATCCCCCGATCCCTGTAATCTTGCTCGCTCTGTCAACCATGCGATTCCTCCAATAACAAAGATGCCAAACACTATAAAATAAGCTCCCATAGTATTTCCTCCTTTTTCAAAGGCGTTCCCGCACTTTTTTGTTGACTTTATCATAACACATTTCGTTGTATTTTTCCACAAATATAAGAACACTTAAGAAATTTACTGTCAATTCAACGTTGCAAAGTGATATTATGGTGTATCTTAGTTAAATAATATTTTTTGCAAATTCCACTTGACCGTCTTCATTGCTATCCTCCCCCCAAAAAGCAAGCAAAAATATGGTAAACATCGTAATTTCATAATATGATTTTTATATAATTTGCATTTAATCTTGATAAAGGGGCGAACATTATAACATCCGCAGAAATTTTTAATGAAATAGTAGAACTATGTAAAAAAATCATGCCAGTTCCGTATACCTTTTTGGTTCCCGCGCAAAAGGAACCGCCACAGAACGCAGTGATATTGATCTCGCAATATCCGGATGTGTCAATTTTGAGATACTTGCAGAAGAAAATTGTTTTTTATTCACTGACTCTGCAGGATCTTCGCAATCCTGCAGAGTCAGTTTTTTGAAAAAATATGTTTATCGTTTTTTTAGTAAAATTGCCTTTACCGTAACACGAATTTTACTTTATAGCATGTATAAACAATCCGCTGCGAAGCTTCGGCTCAAACCATGTGGACTTCGGCGGCATCAGCAGCTTCGCGTCTGCCACCGCAAAAAGCTCCTGCATGGAGGTCGGATACATGGAAAAGGCCACGCCATGCTGCATATCCACAATACGTTCTAATTCTTTAAGTCCGCGGATTCCTCCCACGAACCTGATTCTCTCATCCGTTCGCGGATCTCCGATGCCGAGCATGGGAGCCAGTATCTGATCCTGAAGGATCGATACATCCAGACCATCCACCGGATGATTCGGGCAATATTCTTTCTTAAAGGTCAGTTCATACCAACTACCGTCGAGATACATGCCGACCTGCCCTTTCCTTTGCGGATGACACTGCTGATCCTCGTTAGACCATTCCTTTTTCTTTCTATCATCGGTCAGATCTTCTGATTTTCTTACACAAACCCCGCTGTCCGCTTCGTATCTGCGCACCTCGGCAACCTTCATCAGCTTCTCCAGCAGTTCTGCCGGAGTCATACCGTTCAGATCCCGCACGACACGATTGTAATCCATAATATGTAATTCATTCTCCGCAAACAGCACCGACAGGAAGCGATCTGATTCCAGTTCCCGATCACCCTTTCCCGCTGCCTCTGCCTCGGCTCTTCTCTTCAGTCCGACCTTGACCGCAGATGCCGCACGGTGATGTCCGTCCGCGATATAGATCTGGGAAATCTGCTCAAAAGCGCTTTGGATCGTCCTGATCATCTGCATATCGCTGATCATCCATCCCCTGTGACCGACACCATCCGGAGATACGAAATCAAAGATCGGCACCGTCTTCTTTGCTTCCTTCATACATGCTGCGATAACATCATGATAACGGTACGCCAGAAAAATCGGTCCGGTCTGTGCATCGCAGATATCTACATGACGAATCCTGTCCTGCTCCTTATCCTCTCTCGTATTCTCATGCTTCATGATCACGCCATCCAGATAATCCTGTACAGAAGCGCAGGCCACCAGCCCGGTCTGACTGCGTCCGTTCATGGTAAGCTCATACACATAATAACAGGGAGCTGTATCCTTTACAAGCTCACCCTTCTCAACCATATCCCACAGCAAATCGCGGGCTTTCTGATACACCTCGGGCGCATAGGTATCTACCTCATCACCAAGCTGCGTCTCTGCCCGATCGATTCTTAAAAAGCTCAGAGGCTCCCGCAGAGTCTCCGCTTTCGCCTCCTGCCGACTATATACATCATAGGGTAGTGCCGCCACTCTCGCTGTCATATCCCTGCGTGGACGAATCCCCTCAAATGCTGTAATTTTTGCCATTCCCTTGCCCCTTTATTTTCTGATCACCCGTACCTTCAGCACGCCCTCTACCTCACGGATCTTCCGGACCGCTTCCTCGGATACCATGGTATCCAGATCAAACAGCGAATAGGCAAACTCCCCCTTACTCTGGTTGGCCATGTTCGCGATATTGAGATCAGATTCACCCAGTACGGATGCAAACTGACCGATCATATTTTTAATATTCTTATGACAGATAGCTACTCTGCAGACGCCGCTGCAGACACCCATGTTGCAGCTCGGATAATTCACTGAATTTTTGATATTACCGTTCTCAATATAATCCATCAGCTCCTTGACAGCCATCACTGCACAGTTATCCTCAGACTCCTCCGTAGAAGCACCGAGGTGCGGCGTAACGATACAGCCCTTGGCTCCCGCTGTGGTCGGATTCGCAAAATCGGATACATAACGTCTCATTTTTCCGTTGCGAAGCGCCTCTACGACCGCCTCCTCGTCTACCAGAAGATCGCGTGCAAAGTTCAGAAGTACCACCGTATCCTTCATCTTGGAGATCGCGTCACGGTTTACCATCTTCTTCGTGGACTCCAGTAAGGGGACATGAATGGTGATGTAATCACACTCACGGTAAATCTCATCTACATCTGTGATATGCTTGATATTTCTGGACAGATTCCAAGCTGCATCTACGGAAATATAAGGATCATAACCATATACCTCCATGCCGAGATGAATGGCCGCATTAGCCACCAGCACGCCGATCGCTCCAAGACCGATAATACCCAGCTTCTTTCCCTGAATCTCACATCCGGCGAAGTGCTTCTTCTCCTTCTCCGCCGCCTTGGCGATCAGCTCATTCTGACGCTCTGACTGCACCCAGTTGATACCGCCTACCAGATCTCTGGAGGCGAGCAGCATACCAGCGATCACCGCCTCCTTTACACCGTTGGCATTCGCACCCGGCGTATTGAATACCACGATTCCCTGTTCTGCGCACTTCTGCAAAGGAATATTGTTGACACCCGCACCTGCACGGGCAATAGCCTCCAGTTTATCTGAAAACTCCATATCGTGCATGGCTGCACTGCGGACAAGGACTGCCTCCGCCTCTCCCATATTGTCTGTGCGAACATAAGAAGCCGAAAACTTCTCCAGTCCTTTTTCAGAAATTGCATTTAAACAATGATAATGATACATGACCTACAGATTCTCCTCTTCAAACTTCTTCATAAACTCAACCAGCGCCTGCACACCCTCGATCGGCATTGCATTATAAATACTTGCCCTCATACCGCCGACACTTCTGTGTCCTTTCAGGTTCACAAGTCCTGCCTTTGTCGCTTCTGCGACAAATTTTGCATCCAGCTCCTTATCACCGGTTACAAATGGTACATTCATCAGAGAACGATCCTTTTTCTCAACGGTTCCGCAAAACAGCTTACTCTGATCAAGGAAATCGTAAAGAATTTTTGCCTTCTGCTCATTGCGTTCCTTCATCGCTTCCAGACCGCCCATCTTCTTCAGCCATTTAAACACCTTTCCGCATACATAGATACAGTATGCATTCGGTGTGTTGTAAAGAGAATTCGCATCCGCATGCGTCTTATAGGTCAACATGGTCGGTGTCCCCGGAAGCACATCCTCCGTGATCAGATCCTCTCGAATGATCGTGATCACCATACCGGCAGGACCAATGTTCTTCTGAACACCGCCGTAGATGATGCCGTATTTGCTGACATCTACCGGCTCAGAAAGGAAGCAGGAGGAAACGTCTGAAACAAGAAGCTTGCCCTTCGTATTCGGAAGTTCTTTGAACTTCGTACCGTAAATCGTGTTATTCTCACAGATATACACATAGTCTGCATTCTCGCTGATCGGAAGGTCGGAGCAATCCGGAATATAGGAAAAGGTCTTATCCTCGGAGCTGGCGATCTTATTTGCCTTTCCGTACTTCTGTGCTTCCTGATACGCCTTCTTTGCCCACTGTCCCGTCACGATGTAATCCGCTACCCCGTTTTTCATCAGATTCATCGGAATCATTGCAAACTGCTGGGAAGCTCCTCCCTGAAGAAACAGTACTTTATAATTATCCGGAATCTTCATCAGATCGCGAAGATCCTGTTCTGCCTCCTGAATGATTTTATCGAAAATTGCGGAGCGGTGACTGATCTCCATCACGGACATTCCGCATCCCTCATAATCCATCATCTCATCTGCGACTTCTCTCAGAACCTCTTCCGGGAGCACTGCCGGACCTGCCGAAAAATTGTATACTCTGCTCATAATCTTTCTCCTCATTTCCCCCATAATTTCATGTTTATCTCATATATGCTTATCGTTCCATATTATAAATCATCCTGATCAAACACTTCCTCAATCGGAGCGCCTGCCGGAACCATCGGGAACACCTTATCATCCTGATCGATCACGCACTCGATCAGCGCCGGTTTCTTCAGTGCAATGGCCTCACGGATAGCCTTGGCCATCTCTTTTCTCGTGGTGACGCGCATTCCCGTAACGCCAAGAGCCTCCGCTACCTTCACGAAATCTACATTGTCATTCAGAATCGTGGAGGAATATCTCTGCTCATAGAACAGGGTCTGCCACTGACGCACCATTCCCAGAACATGGTTATTCAGTACGACCTCGATCACAGGGATATTATATCTGCCGGCAGTAGCCAGCTCGTTCATATTCATACGGAAGCAGCCGTCGCCTGCGATATTGATCACCGTCTTGTCCGGTTTGCCGCATTTTGCACCGATTGCCGCACCAAGACCATATCCCATGGTACCCAGACCACCGGAGGTCAGCAGCGTATGCGGCTTCTTGTATTTATAATACTGCGCGGCCCACATTTGATGCTGCCCTACATCTGTCACAATGATTGCGTCACCGTCCGTAGCCTCATAGATCTCCTCCACCGCTGCCGGACCGGTCAGACGATCCTGATCGTACTTCAGTGGGAATTTCTCATTCAGCTCACGCACATGCTGATCCCATTCCTCATGCTTTTTCTCCTCTACCATAGGATTCAGGCGGCGGAGAACCTCACGGATATCACCCTGTATACTGCAGTCGACCGCAATGTTTTTATTGATCTCAGCCGGATCGATATCGATGTGAATGATTTTTGCCTTTTTTGCAAAACGCTTTGCATTACCAACGACACGGTCGCTGAATCTTGCGCCGAGCACGATCAGAAGATCGCACTGTGTAATTGCAAAGTTCGTACATTTCGTCCCATGCATACCTGCCATACCGGTGTAAAGATCATCTCTTCCATCAATGACTCCCTTACCCATCAGTGTATCTCCTCCCGGAGCATGGATCTTTGTCATCAGCTCCCGTACCTCTTTGGTCGCATCAGAGATCACAGCGCCGCCTCCGACCAGAACGAACGGACGCTTTGCGTGATTGATCAGGCGCGTTGCCTCTTTCAGATGCTCCTCACGGATATAGTCTGTCTTCCGCTCAATAGGCTCCGGTTTTACTGCCTTAAATTCTGTGACCGCCGCAGTCACATCCTTCGGGATATCCACCAGCACCGGTCCCGGTCTGCCTTCCTGTGCGATGATAAAGGCTTCACGGATCGTATCTGCCAACTGCGCTACATCCTTCACGATATAATTGTGTTTCGTGATCGGCATGGTCACACCCTTGATATCGATCTCCTGAAAGCTGTCTTTTCCAAGGAGCGGCACTCCGACATTCGCTGTGATGGCAACCATCGGCACGGAATCCATATATGCAGTCGCAATACCCGTCACCAGATTCGTAGCACCCGGTCCGGAGGTCGCCAGACATACGCCGACTCTTCCGGTAGCTCTCGCATAACCGTCCGCCGCATGGGACGCGCCCTGTTCATGGGAAGTCAGCACATGTCTGATCTCCCCACTGTGTTTATAAAGCTCATCATAAATATTCAGAATTGCACCGCCCGGATAACCGAACACGGTATCCACGCCCTGTTCCTTCAGACATTCAATCACAATCTCTGAACCGTTCAATTTCATATACTTTTCCTCCTATGCAACACTAGTACTATGCTCTGTAATAGCCTGTATGCTCTGTCTCTACGGATTAAAGCTCCAGAATTGCACCGCGGTTGCCCGACGTTACCATCTTTGCATAACGCGCAAGATATCCTGTCTTTACCTTCGGCTCTCTCGGCTGCCATTTTGCCTTTCTCGCCGCAAGCTCCTCATCGGAAATTACAAAATCCAGCGTATTTTCCGGAATATTGATCTTGATTATATCGCCTTCCTCCACGAACGCAATCGGACCTCCCACTGCCGCTTCCGGAGAAACATGTCCGATGGAAGCGCCTCTGGAAGCGCCGCTGAAGCGTCCGTCTGTGATCAATGCTACAGAGGATCCAAGTCCCATACCTGCGATCGCAGACGTCGGATTCAGCATCTCGCGCATACCCGGACCACCCTTTGGTCCCTCATAGCGAATCACTACCACATCGCCTGCCACGATTTTGCCGCCCTTGATAGCGTCAATAGCGTCTTCCTCACAGTCAAACACTCGTGCCGGTCCTTCATGCACCATCATCTCCGGCACTACAGCTGAACGCTTCACTACGCCGGAATCCGGTGCCAGATTCCCCTTCAGAACGGCAATGCCACCGGTCTCACTGTACGGATTCTCGATCGGACGGATCACCTGCGGATCACGGTTCACGCATCCTTCGATATTCTCAGCAACCGTTTTTCCTGTTGCTGTCATCAGGTCTGTGTAAAGCAGACCCTTTTTATTCAATTCATTCATCACCGCATAGACACCGCCGGCCTCATTCAGATCCTCCATGTACGTAGATCCTGCCGGGGCAAGATGACACAGATTCGGTGTCTTCGCGCTAATCGCATTTGCGATATCCACATTCAGCTCCACGCCTGCCTCATGAGCGATCGCAGGAAGATGAAGCATACTGTTTGTAGAGCATCCAAGAGCCATATCTACGGTCAAAGCATTATGAAACGCCTTCTCTGTCATGATGTCGCGCGGACGGATATTTTTCTCAAGCAGCTCCATGATCTTCATACCGGCATGCTTCGCCAGCTTGATCCTCTCGGAATAAACTGCCGGAATCGTACCGTTACCCTGAAGTCCCATACCAAGCGCTTCTGTCAGGCAGTTCATACTGTTCGCCGTATACATACCGGAACAGGAGCCGCACGTCGGACAGGTCTTGCATTCAAACTCATAGACGTCTTCTTCCGTCATGGTTCCTGCCGCATAGGAGCCAACCGCCTCAAACATGCTGGAAAGGCTTCTCTTCTGGTTCTTCACATGACCGGCCAGCATCGGACCGCCGCTCACAAAGATCGTCGGAATATTCAGTCTTGCAGCCGCCATGAGCATACCCGGAACATTCTTATCACAGTTCGGAATACATACCAGCGCATCAAACTGATGTGCCATAGCCATACACTCCGTAGAGTCTGCGATCAGATCTCTGGTCACCAGTGAATATTTCATACCCACATGTCCCATGGCAATTCCGTCACAGACTGCGATCGCCGGGAACTCTCTCGGCACACCGCCAGCCAGAGCCACGCCCATCTTTACCGCTTCGGTGATCTTATCCAGATTCATATGTCCCGGCACGATCTCGTTGTAAGAATTTACGATACCGATCAATGGCTTACCCATCTCCTCTTCCGTCAGTCCCAATGCATTGAACAAGGATCTGTGAGGCGCCTGCTGCATTCCCTTTTTTACTGCGTCACTTCTCATATCACTACCGCCTTTCTAATATTATATGATACAAGGGACAAAAGCCCAAATTGATAAATATATACCTGCACATTTCAGATGAGACCTTATGTCCCGTAAAAACAATTCCAATCCGCTATACGCGCTCTGCAATCAGATCCCCCATGCGGGTGCATCCTACCAGCTCACAGCCTTCAGACATAATGTCTCCGGTGCGGTATCCATCCTTCAATACCTGTTTCACCGCCGACTCGATCGCATCCGCCGCTTCGTCAAGATCGAGTGAAAAACGCAGCATCATAGCCGCGGACAGGATAGTTGCGATCGGATTCGCAATATCCTTCCCTGCTATATCCGGTGCAGAGCCATGACTTGGCTCATAGAGTCCGAACTTCGTCTCGTTCAGACTCGCGGAAGACAGCATTCCGATTGAACCGGTCACCATACTCGCCTCATCGGATAGGATATCTCCGAACATATTTTCTGTCAGGATCACGTCAAACTGCTTCGGGTCACGCACCAGCTGCATGGCACAATTGTCCACCAGCATATGCTCCAGCGTCACCTCCGGATACTCCGCTGCCACTTCCTCCACTACCGCTCTCCATAGTCTGGAGGAATCCAGCACATTGGCTTTATCGACACTGGTCACTTTTTTTCTGCGCTTCATGGCGATATCGAAGCCTCGTTTTGCGATCCTGCGGATCTCATTCTCATCATAGGACAGCGTATCGACTGCTTTTTTCACACCATTCTCTTCTGTAGTATGGCGTTCTCCGAAATAAAGACCTCCGGTCAGCTCACGCATGATCATCATATCAAATCCGCCGCCGATAATGTCCTCGCGAAGAGGGCAGGCCGCCTTCAGCTCTTCATAAAGATACGCCGGACGAAGATTTGCAAACAGGTTCAAGGACTTGCGGATCTTCAAAAGTCCTGCCTCCGGCCGCTTAGACGGCTCCAGCTGATACCACGGAGAAGTCTTCGCGTCTCCGCCGATGGAACCCATAAGCACTGCATCACTGTCTCTTGCCTCCGCGATCGTCTCCTCTGTCAGCGGAATTCCATGAACATCAATAGATGCTCCTCCCATCAACAGCTTTGTATAATTCAGCTGAAATCCGAACTTCTCACCGGCTTTGTCCAGAACCTTCACGGCTTCGTTCACGATTTCCGGTCCGATACCATCCCCCGGAATCACTGCAATCTTATAATTCATACCTCTGTCCTCACTTTTATGCTTAATTGAATTTGGAATATGTTCCGATATGCTCAAAAGGACACAGCATCTGCTATGTCCTCTGTTTCGCACAGTCATGTACAGTTATTCAGCATTCGCTTTCTCAACCTCTGCGATTGCGCTCTTCTTCATCGGGATACGGCAGTTCTTGTTGCTTCCAAATTCCACGATCACATCTTCGTCCGTGATGTCGATCACAACACCGTAAAATCCTCCGGTCGTCACAACGCTGTCGCCCACCTCCATCTCGGAAAGCATCGCGCCAACTCTCTTCTGTTCTTTACGCTGGGGACGGATCGCCATAAAATACATCGCCGCACCGAGCACTACCACATAAATAAGAAGAAGTCCCATGCCTCCGGCCGAAGAACCAGCCGCTGCACCTTCCAATAAATTCATCCTTTTGTCCTCCGTTTCTCTTACAAAATAATGTTTTTCTAAAAAATAGAATCACGTATCATTTATCATACACAAGTTTACGCTTTTCATCAAGACTTTTTTTCACTAAAGTGTTAAAAAATGCTTTTTTCTCCCATTGCCTCCAGAGTCTTTTTCTTAAACTCTGTATAATTTCCGGCATCAATGGCGTCTCTGATTTCTTCCATTAAATGATTGTAGAAATACAGATTATGCATCACTGCCAGACGCATTCCCAGCATCTCTCCCGCTTTCAGAAGATGTCTGATGTAGCCTCTGCTGTAATGACGACACGTCGGACACTGACAGCCCTCCTCGATCGGACGCTCGTCCAGCTCATACTTTGCATTAAAAAGATTCAGCTTTCCCTGATGCGTATAAACATGACCGTGACGACCGTTACGGCTCGGATATACACAATCGAAAAAGTCCACTCCGCGATCTACCGCCTCCAGAATGTTGGCCGGTGTACCTACCCCCATCAGATAGGTCGGCTTATTCTGCGGGAGATACGGTACCACAGAATCCAGAATACGGTACATCTCCTCGTGTGTCTCGCCTACAGCCAGACCGCCCACGGCATAACCGTCAAGATTAAGCTCTGCGATCTCCTGCGCATGCTCGATACGAATGTCGTCATAGACCGCTCCCTGATTGATGCCGAATAAAAGCTGATTCCGGTTGATCGTATCCGGCAGACTGTTCAGTCTCTGCATCTCTTCCTTACATCTTTTCAGCCAGCGGGTAGTACGCTCCACAGAATTCTGTACATAAGCACGCTCCGCTTTACTGGGCGGACACTCATCAAATGCCATGGCGATGGTAGAGGCCAAATTTGACTGGATCTGCATGCTCTCCTCCGGTCCCATGAAGATCTTGCGTCCGTCAATGTGAGAGTTAAAGTACACTCCCTCCTCCTTGATCCTGCGCAATCCCGCCAGAGAAAACACCTGAAATCCGCCGGAATCTGTCAGGATCGGACGATCCCATACCATGAACTTATGCAGTCCGCCCATGGCTCTGACCACCTTATCGCCCGGCCGCACATGCAGATGATAGGTATTTGACAGCTCCACCTGCGTACCGATCTCCTTCAGATCCATTGTGGACAATCCACCCTTGATCGCCGCCGCAGTGCCAACGTTCATAAACACCGGAGTCTGTACGGTTCCATGCACGGTAGTGAACTCCGCACGCTTCGCTTTTCCGTCTGTTTTTAATAATTTATACATATTTATACTCTGTTTCTCCTGTTGTTATAGTCGTTAAAATCGTAACATATTTTCCAGAAAAGTACAAGTTCTTTCCATTTTTCCTAACTATTTGCTCATTGAACTTTCCTAAAATTTGTCGTATACTGTCGATATTACTTTTAATAAGTAAGAGTTAAGAAGTATTCAAGGAGGCATTATTTACATATATGAGTAGAAAAGAGACCTATAGCCTTGGCATTGACATCGGTTCTACTACGGTCAAAATCGCTGTTTTAGATGAACAGAAGAACCTTCTGTTTTCCGATTATGAACGTCATTTTGCCAATATCCAAGAGACTCTGGCAGCTTTATTAAAAAAATCAAACGACAGGCTGGGATGCCTTTCGGTATCGCCGGTCATTACGGGAAGCGGCGGTCTGACACTGGCCAAGCACCTCGGGGTGCCATTTGTCCAAGAGGTTATCGCCGTATCTACTTCTTTACAGCATTATGCTCCTCAGACAGACGCAGCCATTGAGCTGGGCGGCGAGGATGCAAAGATCATTTATTTTGAAGGCGGCAACGTCGAGCAGCGTATGAATGGTATCTGCGCCGGCGGAACCGGCTCTTTTATTGACCAGATGGCATCGCTTCTTCAGACGGATGCATCCGGACTGAACGAATATGCGAAGCATTATCAGTCGCTCTATACCATTGCTGCCCGCTGCGGCGTATTTGCAAAGACTGATATCCAGCCTCTGATCAACGAAGGTGCGACGAAGGAGGATCTGGCTGCTTCCATTTTTCAGGCGGTAGTCAATCAGACCATCAGCGGTCTGGCCTGTGGTAAGCCCATCCGCGGTCATGTAGCATTTCTCGGGGGACCTCTGCATTTTCTTTCAGAGCTGAAGGCCGCCTTCATCCGCACATTGCATCTGGATGAGGAGCATGCCATTACTCCGGAAAATTCGCACCTTTTTGCAGCCATCGGCTCTGCCTTAAACTATACGCCGGAGGTCGTGACGACGACTGACAGCCTGATCGAACGCCTATCCAACCGCATACGGATGGAGTTTGAGGTCGCACGTCTGGAACCGCTCTTTGCATCAGAGGAGGAGTATGCAAGCTTCAATGAGCGACAGGCACAGAACACGGTAATGACAGATGATCTCGCCACCTATGAGGGATTATGCTTTCTCGGTGTGGATGCCGGTTCTACCACCACAAAGGTGGCGCTCGTAGGCGAGGACGGAGCTCTGCTGTATTCCTTTTACAGCAACAACAACGGCAGTCCGTTGAAAACCACGATCCACGCCATTCAGGAGATTTATACACTGCTTCCCGAAAATGCGCGGATCGCCTATTCCTGCTCCACCGGTTACGGTGAGGCACTTATCAAGGCTGCTCTCATGCTGGATGAAGGTGAGGTTGAGACAGTATCTCACTACTACGCAGCCGCATTTTTCGAGCCGGACGTGGACTGCATTCTGGACATCGGCGGTCAGGATATGAAATGTATCAAGATCAAAAACCAGACGGTGGACAGTGTACAGCTCAATGAGGCATGCTCCTCCGGATGTGGTTCCTTTATCGAGACCTTTGCCAATTCTCTGAATTTTAAGGTCGGCGATTTCGCAAAGGAAGCTCTTTACGCCCGACATCCTATCGATCTGGGTACACGCTGTACGGTATTTATGAATTCTAAGGTAAAACAGGCGCAGAAGGAGGGAGCTTCTGTGGCAGATATCTCCGCCGGACTGGCCTACTCTGTCATCAAGAATGCTCTTTATAAGGTCATCAAGGTATCTGATGCGTCTGAGCTCGGAAAGCATATCGTCGTTCAGGGCGGTACCTTTTACAATGATGCTGTCCTGCGCAGCTTTGAGCGAATTGCCGGATGCGAGGTCATCCGTCCGGATATTGCCGGAATCATGGGAGCCTTCGGTGCAGCTTTGATTGCCAGAGAGCGTTATGACGAGGGAAATGAGACCACTATGCTCTCTATTGAAAAGATCAATAGCCTGCAGTTCACAACGCACATGGCAAAATGCAGAGGCTGTACCAACCAGTGTCGCCTGACCATCAACCGCTTTACCGGCGGTCGTCAGTTTGTCAGCGGCAATCGCTGCGAACGCGGTCTCGGAAAAGAAAAGACGAATAAAGAAATTCCGAATCTGTTTGAATATAAGAATAAGCTGCTGTTCGGATATGAAGCTCTGACAGAGGACGAAGCGCCCCGTGGTACGGTGGGCATCCCGCGAGTACTGAACATGTATGAGAACTATCCGTTCTGGCATACCTTCTTTACCAAGCTCGGATATCGTGTGATACTCTCACCGCCATCTACACACAAGATTTATGAGTTGGGTATTGAGTCCATCCCAAGTGAATCTGAGTGTTACCCGGCGAAGCTCGCCCACGGACATATCGAATGGCTGATCCATCAGGGCATCCATTTTATTTTCTATCCGTGCATCCCTTATGAGCGCAACGAGTTCCCGGAAGCAAATAATCACTATAATTGTCCGATCGTGACCTCTTACGCGGAGAATATCAAAAATAACGTAGAGAATCTGCGCGCCTTCGATATTGATTTCCGTAACCCGTTTCTGGCTCTGACCAGTGCAGCTACCGCTGCCGATCAGCTGATCAAGACTTTTCCGGAAATTCCGGCTGCTGATGTCCGCAGCGCTGTACAGGCCGGCTGGAAGGAGATGGAACAGGTTCGTCTCGCTATGTATCAAAAGGGGGAAGAAACCATCCGCTGGCTTAAGGAGCATGATCGTCACGGTATCGTGCTGGCAGGTCGTCCCTATCATATCGACAATGAGATCAACCACGGTATTCCGGAGCTGATCACCTCCTACGGTATTGCCGTGCTTACCGAGGACTCCGTCTCGCATCTTAGTCAGCCGGAGCGACCGCTGATCGTCAGCGACCAGTGGATGTATCACAGTCGTCTATATGCTGCCGCAAATTATGTAAAAACTACGGAATTTCTGGATCTGATCCAGTTGAATTCCTTCGGCTGCGGTCTCGACGCCGTCACCACAGATCAGGTGAACGACATTCTCAGCCGCGCCGATAAGATCTATACCTGCCTCAAGATCGACGAAGTCAACAATCTGGGGGCCGCACGTATCCGTGTCCGCTCTCTGCTGGCCGCTCTACGTGTGAAGAAGCTTCATCCCACCGAGCGTGTGATCCGTCCCGCCAATATTGAGAAGGTACTCTTCACTGAGGAGATGCGCAAAGATTACACGATTCTTTGTCCGCAAATGTCACCGATCCATTTTAAGATTCTGGAATCCGCTTTCAACAGCTGCGGATATCATCTGGAGCTGCTGGATAATGACGGCAGAATTGCGGTGGATACGGGACTGAAATATGTAAACAACGATGCCTGCTATCCTTCCCTGATGGTGGTTGGACAGATCATGGACGCCATTCTTTCCGGAAAATATGATCTTGCGAAGACGGCTGTCATTATTTCCCAGACCGGAGGCGGCTGCCGTGCAACAAATTATATCGGCTTCATCCGCCGCGCTTTAGAAAAAGCCGGTCATCCGGAGATACCGGTCATCTCTCTGAACGTAAGCGGACTGGAGAAGAACCCCGGCTTCAAGATCACGCTTCCGCTGGCTACCAAGGGTATGTACGCCGTGGTCTTCGGCGATATCTTTATGCGTTGTCTCTATCGTATGCGTCCTTATGAGGTAACGCCCGGATCCGCAAATGAGATGCACAGAAAATGGGAAGAAAAGTGTCGTGCGTTTGTGTCTAAACCAAACCCGAGCTATCGTGAATTCAAGAAGCTTTGCCGCCAGATCATTGCCGACTTTGACGCACTTCCGATCCGCGGAATCCAGAAGCCCCGGGTAGGTATCGTCGGCGAGATTCTTGTAAAATTCATGCCGGCAGCCAATAATTATCTGGTAGAATTGCTGGAATCTGAAGGTGCGGAGGCTGTAGTTCCCGATCTTATGGATTTCCTCTTCTACTGCTTCTATAACTCGAACTTTAAAGCCAGTGAGCTCGGCATGAAAAAGAGTACTGCTTTTGTCTCCAACGCAGGGATTCGTTTTCTGGAAATGATCCGCAAAACTGCTGCCAAAGAGTTCGCAAAGAGCAAGCACTTTGACGCTCCTGCAAGGATTACATCTCTTGCAAATTATGCGAAGGACATCGTATCTCTCGGCAATCAGACCGGCGAGGGATGGTTCCTGACCGGCGAAATGCTGGAGCTGATCCACAGCGGCGTTAACAATATTGTCTGCACACAGCCCTTCGGCTGTCTGCCGAACCATATCGTAGGAAAGGGCGTCATCAAGGAACTGCGCCGTCAGTATCCGAAGTCTAATGTTGTAGCCATCGATTATGATCCGGGAGCCAGTGAGGTAAACCAGCTCAACCGTATCAAGCTGATGCTCAGCACTGCCCAGAAGAATCTGCGCAAGGCTTCCGAGCAGGACGCCTGATTTCTTGCATCGCCCATACTATTTCTTAGCATAGAAAAAGAGAGATTCGAAAGCCTTGATTCTTATCAAGCTTAAGGAATCTCTCTTTTTATTTTATCTAGTATGATTCTTCATTCACATCTGCTGTCTGACTCTCTGCGAGGATCTCCCTGAGCTCCTCGATCATTTCCTCATCCCGAAGTCGGAATTTTACCTCCACACGGCGGGATGCCGCCGCATCCTCCTGTCCGTTGGCGTCCAGTATCAGATTGCTGCTGGAATGGCCGTTCACCGTCAGATAATTTTGAAGCTCCGACTGATGTCCGCTATCCAGAAAATTCGGCGCTATACTCAGCAGAAACTGCGCCACCGCCAGAGAGCGACGCTGGGAAAGCTCCAGATTGTACTCATACCCGCCTGTACTGTCCGTATATCCATCAATATTGATTTCTGCAAGATAAGGCAGATACTCATCATGCATTAAGACATTGCAGTAGATCGGAAGTACGCTTCGCAGCACATTCTGTCCCTCTTCAGACAGCTCTGTCTCATCATAGTCGAACAAAACGCTGGAATCCAAAACCATGGAGCCATCCTTGGGATCAATAGCCACATTAATATTGTTGTTTGCGAATTCCGTCGTCAACGCTTCAATTACATCTGCCTTTACTCCGATGATCTTGTCGATACGCGCTTCCTGACGTGCGAGCTGCGTTGTCTTCTCATCCAGAGCCGTCTGCTGCTGTGTCAGCGTAATGCTCTGCGCATCCAACTGCTCCTGCTGCGCTGCCAGCTGAGCCGCCAACGCATCCAGCTGCTCCTTCTGAGCTGCAAGAAGCTCATCCTGTGTGGAAAGCTTATCCTGCTGATTCGCTACGATATTCTTCTGGCTCATGATCTCCTGCGTATATTGCTCCTGCAGCACCAGCTTCTCATCCCGTTCCCGCAGACTCGCCTCATAGCTGACCTGAGACTGGAACAGAGTTACACACATGATCAGCACAAACAACAGCAAGATGCCTGCCATCAGATCGGAATAGGACCGCCAGACGTTCAGCCCTTCTTCCCGTTTTTCTTTGTGTCTTCGCACGGTCTTCACCTCCGTATCCTATCCGAACAATCCTCTGGATTTCTTATTCTTGCTGCGAAGTTGCTCCAGCAATTCTTCCATCAGCGCCTCCTGACGCGCCCCCTGTTCCTCCAAGGTCTGCTGAATGCCAAGCAGCAGATCTCGGTTACTGTTGTGAACTGCAAGATTGTTGATATCGGTACGACGTCCGTCTTCCGGCGTCGTCACAATATGATACAGCAGCTTCTCCACCTGCTCCATGGTATCGTTCACCTGCTTCTGATAAGAGACAAACTCCTGAAGACGTTCGTTGTAGCTCTCCACCACGCGCTCATTTGCTTCATAGAGCCTGCTGTTATGACTGCTGGCAGCCGCAAAGCCTTCCACACCGGCGCTTGCAGCGCTGACATACTTTTGCATCGCCTGATTGCACGCTACCCAGAACTTCGCAGAGCTCTGCTCTGCTTCCTGAAGATAACTGACCACCTGCTGGTAATTCTTATCAAGCGTTTCACCGTATCTCTGATTGTTGTCAATCGTCTGCTGCGCACTGGTCATATATTCCTTCTGCATCGCGCCAAATTCCCGCACCATGCCTCTCATAGCTGTATCCTCACGGTCAAAGGCGGAATGAAGATCCGCAGCGGTCTGCTGATAGAGCTCCTTCGTCCGTTCGGACATCTGCTTCTGCGCCAAGGTCATCTGCTCCAGCGCTTCATTAAAATTGTCAAACTGTAATCGGAAGGATTCCCGCATTTTTCCAAGAAAATCATCCAACAGTCCCCGCATCAGCTCCTCCTGCCCCTTGGACATCGTCTCCGTAAGAATATCCATGGATTGGTTCATCTTGCGAAACGACGGTGTGATGACCTTTTCAAAGCTGTTCGCAAGATGTTCTGAAAACTGCTCTGTCATCTTTTGAATCGCTTCCGTCTGCGCCTCCTGATAATTCACGATGATATTCCGGGTCTCCGCCTCTGCCGACGGGATCACCAGACCGTGGAATTTATCAAGGAACTGTTCCATCCCATTCATCATGGAGGAGTATGATAAACGAGTGCCATAGCTAAATACCAGAGACAGCGCAAGTCCATAGATCGACGTCAAAAACGCCACCTTAATACCATCCACAAGCGCTGCCACAGAGGTCGTCATAGCTTCGTAATTCGTCGGCTGAAAGTCCTTCAGACCCACGACCAGACCGATAAAGGTACCCAAAATACCTAGACTGGTCAGGATATCGGGAATCATATCGATCAGGCGCTTACCGATCATACGATCAAGCTCCTCTTCATTGATATAGTCCTCGATGTCCGCCAGACCGCTCTGACTCTTTTTCACAAAAGAAGTGAATTCCTGATACCTCATATCCAGAGCCTCTTCTTCAAAAAGCTCCTCCGGCAGCATGCTGTCACTTCCCGTTGAGACACCGCCGAACGTCATGTCGATCTCCTCTGACGCCCGCTCAAATGCCTTCTCAAAATAGCCCATTTTTCCGAATCCGGCGATCATACCCACAAGACAGAGTATGATCATGATCCCAAGAAATATAAAATTATAGATCATGGTCTGCCATGCCCCGTTGCTCACGAACCAAGTAAATCCAACACTCGCGATCAAAACCAGAACCAGCAGTATCTTATCGCCCGCTTTTTTTCCCATTTTAAAAACCTCCTTCTCCTGTGTTCTATAAATCCTCGATCTGCCAGTCGATGGGACTGACGCCATGCTCTTCCAGAAACCGATTCGTTCTGCTAAAAGGTCTGCTTCCGAAAAAGCCGCGGTAAGCCGACAGCGGACTCGGATGCGGCGCCTCCAGAATCAAATGCTTCGGATTCGTCAGCATACTCTTTTTCAGCTGTGCAGGACGTCCCCAGAGAATAAACACCATAGGACGATCCTGTTCATTCAGAATACGAATGGCCGCATCCGTAAACTCCTCCCATCCAATACCGCGATGAGAATTTGCCTGATGCGCCCGCACGGTCAGCACCGTGTTCAGCAGCAGAACCCCCTGCTCCGCCCATTTTGTCAGATATCCGTGGTTCGGGATCCGACAACCGCAGTCATCCTGCAGCTCTTTATAAATATTCACAAGCGACGGGGGAATCTCGACCTCCGGCTTCACAGAGAAGCACAGACCATGCGCCTGCCCCTCCCCGTGATAAGGATCCTGTCCCAGTATTACTACCTTCACCTTGTGTAAGGGTGTAAGCGCAAAAGCATTAAAAATATCGTCCGCAGGAGGAAAAATCTGTCTCGTACGATATTCCTCATTTACAGTCTGATATAACTTTCGATAATACGGCTTGGAAAACTCCGGCTTCAGCGGCTCCAGCCAGTCATTTGCAATCGGCGGCATACTCTCTCTCCTGTCAAATTCTCACGGAGACTCCCCGCTCCGCAAGATATCTCTTCACTTCGTGAATCTCCAACTCCTTATAATGAAACAGCGACGCTGCCAGCGCGGCATCCGCTCCTCCTTTTGTCAGGGCGTCATAAAAATGCTCTAAGGTACCGGCTCCTCCGGAGGCGATCACCGGAATAGTCACTACCTCAGATATGGCTCTTGTCAACTCTATGTCATATCCTGCCTTGGTACCGTCACAGTCCATACTCGTCAGCAAAATCTCCCCGGCACCGAGTCTGCAGACCCGTTCTGCCCATTCCACTGCATCCATTCCCACATCGACACGTCCGCCGTTTTTATATATATTCCAACCGCTTCCATCAGCTCTGCGTCTCGCATCTATCGCGACGACCACACACTGACTGCCAAACTTATCCGCAGCCTCACTGATCAGCTCCGGCCGATTGATCGCAGAGGAGTTGATGGAGATCTTATCTGCCCCCTCTCTCAGCAGTACCCGGAAATCCTCCACGGTTCGAATACCGCCGCCTACCGTAAACGGAATAAATACCTGCTCCGCCACCCGGCGTACCATATCCACCACAGTTCCTCTTGCATCCGAGGAGGCTGTAATATCCAAAAATACCAGTTCGTCTGCTCCGGCTTTGTCATATGCCGCGGCGATCTCCACCGGATCCCCAGCATCACGCAGATTCACAAAATTGACGCCTTTCACTACTCTCCCCGCATGCACGTCCAGACAGGGAATAATTCTTTTGGTAAACATCAGCAGGTCTCCTTTCCGTCTCTTCCTATAGATGCAAAGTTCTTCAATATATGAAGTCCCACCTCACCACTCTTTTCCGGATGGAACTGACATGCAAAAACATTGTCTCTCTCCACAGAAGCATGGATCTGTACCACATACTCAGCGGAGGCCGTCACCATCTCCTCCTGCGCAGCTCTCAGATAATAGGAATGTACAAAATAGACATATGCTCCTTCCTCCAGTCCCGAAAACAATCGCCCCGGATGGTCAAAATGCAGGGAATTCCATCCGATATGCGGCACCTTCCATCCCTGATCCTCCGGGATACGCAGAATCCTTCCCGGAAGGATCCCAAGTCCGCTCACACCCGGGCTCTCATCGCTGCTCTCAAACAGCAGCTGCAGACCGAGACAGATTCCTAAAAACGGCGTCCCCTGTGCCACCACCTCACGAATGACTTCCACCAGACCATATTCCCGCAAACGCTTCATGGCATCTCCGAAAGCGCCTACCCCCGGAAGAATCACATGATCTGCGGCAAGAATCTCCTGACGATCTCTCGTCACCAATGTCTTCTCCCCCAGAAAATGAAGCGCCTTCTCCACACTCTTCAGATTTCCTGCATCATAATCAATGATCGCTATCATATCGTATCCTCACATTTTATTTCATTCTTACAAAAGCTGTTGAAAAACAAAAGGGAATGTTCCACAACACTCCCTTAGTTTATCACATATTTTTTGAAGATACAACGACCTGACTCAGCACTTTCATAACTCCGCTCAGACTTTGGAATACCCATAGCTGTTCACGATGGCATCCAGCTTCACCTTGCGTTTGCAAAGCGGACACTCTGTCGCATGATAGGTCTCATACTGCGGCATATCTTCCGGCGAGAATAAAGAACTGATCTTTACACCGTCGATTTCCTCCGTCGCACTGAAGAGCGCTGCTGCTCCCTCCATGATGCCTCCATAATAGCGGATACATTCTACCGCACGCTTTACGGTAATACCTGTGGTAGCCGTGGCAAGCAACAGCAATACATGCTTATTGTTGATCATCGCCTGCATATTATCACGAAAGATCAGCTGTCCGCCCGTATGCTCTTCCGGAGATACCACATACATCGTCTTGTGTGAATTGATCGACATGATGCCGTTTCTGGTCAGCTCATCTGCAAGATATGCACCGATAATCTCACAGCCATCCATACACACAATCGTATCCACATATGTCGTGTTCTCATAGTTTCTTGCAAGGATGCGGGCAGCTTCCACCGCTTCGCTTCTTCTCGCTTTCAGAAAGGTCATATCTACATAGTAATTAATGTGTGAATGTGTCGTCGCAAAATGTCCCGGGATGACCCGAAGTACCACACGATTATTCACTTTTGACGGTATTCTCATCACTCTGTTTTCCATGGAATGTCCTCCTGTGCATCTTTTTAAGCACATTATACCATGGTCTACTGATAATTCAATGTTTTTTGTGCATTTTCATCAATTATTTTTAAGCTTTTCCAGAATATCCAGCGCATTTTCTGAGATACAGAGGCTTCGCCCCATCGCGTTCTCCGGAACCATCGCCAGTTTTGTATGAACACGCACAAGAAACGCCTTCTGATTCAGATATGCCATCTTCTCAAACGGCATACGAACCACCGACGGATACTTCATCCCCACACCGAATTCCAGCATACACAGCTTTTTCCCGATGGTTGACGCCAGCCAGTTTTGATAAAACTGCCATTGCGGAAGATACTCTGATTCATCATAATCCACATTCGTCACAACATTTCCGGAGGCATCGCTCCCACATGGCGCCACTATGAAAAAGCGGTTCAGCTCCGATTCAAAGATCACATCGTCTGTATTTAACGTCACTGCAAACCACGGCTTCCCCGCGACGAGCTGCGCCATCGTGTGATATGCCTCCAGCAGCTTCTCTTTGGATACTTTTTGCAGGGACAACTCATCCCCGATGCCCAGAAGCACCATATCCGATGCTGCGATCACTTCCCGAATTTGTTCTATCATCTCTCCTCCGTCTCTTTCCCGGCGTTCTCCAGCTCAAACCAGAATTCCACACCGTCTGACACATTGGATACGCCGAACCTCTGATGATGTGAATCCATAATGGCCTTAACGATAGACAGCCCTACCCCGCTGCCGCCGTATTCTCGTGTTCTTGCCTTATCTACCTTATAGAACTTTACCCATATTTTATCGATATCCTCCTGCGGTATCTGCTGTCCCGTGTTAAATACCGTCACACGCACCTTATCGCCTTGTGTCTGTGCCGACACGAGAATACGCTTATCCCCCTCTACATGATTCAACGCATTGCTGACATAATTTGTCGCCACCTCTTCGATCTTGAACTCATCTCCCCAGACATAGAGTGAGGGAAGTTTGATTTCTTTCTGCGATGCTTCTTTACAAAAGCTCTCCCCTTCTGCATTCTTCATGCTCAGCTCGATGACGGCGTCCTTCTGATCTGCCAGCAGTCCAGCCGACTGTACAACTCCCTGAAGCAGCTCCATCAGATCAAAACGTTCCATATTCACCACGTCATTGCCGAATTCCAGCTGATTCAGCGTCAGCAGCTTCTGTACCAGACGGTTCATCTTCGATGCCTCATCTACAATGACCTCACAGTAAAACTCCCGACTCTGCTCATCATCATTGATACACTCCTGCAATCCCTCCGCATATCCCTGAATCAGAGCAATCGGGGTCTTCAGCTCATGAGAGACATTGGACAAAAACTCTTTTCTCATCTCATCCAGCTGTACCTTCTTTTCCAGATCCATCTGCAGCTCATTATTCGCTGTCTTCAGCTCAGAAATGACCCGCTCCAGCGTATCTGACATTTGATTAAAGTTCTCTCCGAGCTGTCCGATCTCATTTTTGCCCCCGCTCATATACTTGGCATCAAAATCCAGATTCGCCATGCGCTTTGAGATCGCCGTCAACTCCTGTACCGGCTTGGATATTCTTCTGGACAGCCACCACACCATGATAATGGAGAGCAAAATGCCCGCCAGAATGATGTATGTTGTAAACTTATTCGCAATTTTGACATTCTCCCGTATAGACTGTATCGGCAGGCGAAGCAAAAAATAGCACCCGTTCTCAAATACTCCGAAGGACTCAAGGTAATCCATATGATCTATAGAATCATGAAACTTCTGAATGCGATACCGATCTGTCTTTCTCAATACATCCTGTGTATCATCCGTGATGATAAATCCCCGAAAGTAACCTTCGATTCGTCCCCTCATCAGCAGATCATCTCTCGATTCGTAGATGACAGCCGCTGAGCCGTCATGCTCCGGCTTCAAGATGATCATATCCACACTCTCCCGATCCTGAATCCCCTGAATCAGCTTATCAAACGACTCTGTCTGATAATCCGCATAATCCTCATATTTATTGATCTGATCATAAATCTGCACCATATCCGCCTGCTTCTGTCGAATATAGAATTTCTCCAGCCACACATTGTTGATCAGAAGATTTAACCCGAACATCACAACGATTAATCCTAAAAAAGTAAGGATCAGCTGTGATTTGATTGAATATTTCATGATTCTATACCTCGAACTTATAGCCCATCCCCCAGATCGTCTTAATAGCTTCTCCGGCATCTCCCAGCTTGCTTCGCAGCTTCTTCACATGCGTATCAATGGTGCGCGCGTCTCCGAAGTAATCATAATTCCAGACGCTGTTCAGGATCTTCTCTCTGGAAAGAGCGATTCCCTGATTTTCCATAAAATATGTCAGCAGTTCAAACTCCTTATAGCTCAGCTCAATCTGACGGTCATCTACCAATACTTCGTGTGCGGACTTATCCAGACGGATTCTTCCGATATGCAGGATACTGTCCGCCGTCAACAGATTGCTGCGCCGCAAAATAGCTTCCACTCTGGCCACCAGAATTTTGGGGCTAAAGGGCTTGGATATATACTCGTCCACTCCCAGTTCAAACCCCAGCAGCTCATCACGTTCGTCAGATTTGGCTGTCAGCATAATAATAGGCACCTTCGAATGTTCCCGGATCTCACGGCATACCTGCCATCCATCCATCTTCGGCATCATAACGTCCAGAATCACCAGTGAAATGCCTTTATCAGAAAAGAAAATATCCACCGCCTGCGCGCCATCCTCCGCCTCCAGTACCTCAAAATCCTTTTTTACCAGAAAGTCTTTGACCAGCTTTCTCATTCGACTCTCATCATCCACAACCAGAACCTTTAATGTATCCATCCGGACTCCTTCCCTCCTGCAAGCATTTGATCCTCATTTGCAGGAAAAGCAGCCACATAATCCGCGGCTGCTTCATATTATAAATATACTATAACATAAATTTGTCTGAAATGTGAAATTATCAATGATTTGTTTCCGATAAATATAAATTCTAATCAAATTCTCCTA
>JAUNCG010000128.1 GCA_030526715.1 Eubacteriales bacterium | reverse complement strand
TTCACTCCCTCAGGTAGATTTCATAATTATATTCTTATGCACACTTAGCCTTACTCTACATATTTGATGACGTTCATCCTTCTCACCGGAGAACTTCCGTTCGCTACCGGGTATCCGAAGCCCGCCATAGACCAAACAATATGTGATTTCGGAATCTCAAAACGATCCAGCAGCTCCCGGATCTCCGGTTCATCACAGATCGTCCGAAGCGGATTCAGCCACACCGATCCGATCCCGTAGGAATGCGCCGCCAAAAACATATTTTCCGCCGCGCACGCTGCATCCTGACATCCGTTTGCATTTCTGCGATCATTGGATACCAGAATCAGACAGGTCGGATTATCAAATCCGTAAAAATGAACCTTATGCTCTTTGGCCACTCTTTCGACCTTCTCCCGGATTTCGCGAATGATCTCCTCCTTTTGGATGACAGTAAACTTCCACGTCTGCATATTATGCCCTGTTGGCGCCTGAATACCCGCCTTCAGAATCATTTCCAGCTGTTTTTTCGGAATCGGCGCTCCGGTAAACTTGCGGGTACTTTTTCTGGTGAGGATCGCCTGAATCACCGGATTCATCAAATCATCGGAATCCTCCCTATAAATTCTATGTAATTCCTTGCGATCGATCTTCTGCATACGGTTTCTCGGAATTTTATCCAGCAGAATATACTTCTGCGGCAGCTTATAACGTTCCATTTTTCCCGCAAGGAACCTGCGGATATCCTCTTCCGAATATCGCGCGTCATCTGCGACCACAAACAGCGCCGGCACCTGTCCCTGTATTTTCTCCGGGTCTTCGATCCCAATGCATGCGCACTCATGAAGATACTCATATTCACTGGCAATATTTTCCACTTCAATAGGGGAAACCTTCTCGCCGCCCACGTTGATGATATCATCTGCTCTGCCCAGCATATAGACATAGCCATCCTCATCTCTGTATACAAGGTCGTTGGTCAGCAGCCAGCCGTCCGAAAAGGTCTGCGCATTGAGCTCATCCTGTTTCCAGTAGCCCATCATCTCCATATCGCCCTTCAGCGTTAAGCGCCCCGGCGCATCATGGGTCGCCGCGATCTCCTCTCCATTTTCGTTGATGGTCTTTACCTGAATATGTGGCAGCGGCTTACCGATAGAATCCATGTGCCTGCCCTCGCGCACTGCCTCGCTCACATTGATAAACAGTGCGCCGCCGGTCTCCGAGGATCCCCATGTATTATAGATTGTCGTATCCGGCAGCTGTGTAGCCAGACGCTTGCGCTGCTCCAGCATCAGACTCCCGGCTCCGACTTCGATATAACGGAACCTGCTCATCACCGGTACGAACATATCCTGCATCTGTCCCCGCAGGATCTCCATGGAGGCCGGAACCGCCACCAGACCGGTACACTCATATTTCTTCTGATTCTCCTCAATCTCTTTTGCGAAAACGAATCCATTCTGCAGGATGACCGTTGCTCCCCGATACAGTACCGCACGCATGACACGCAGTCCCAGAGAATGATTCAGCGGCAGAGGAATCAGCTCGCGATCATCCTCACGGATACCGATACCGTTCATGGTATTTGTCAAAATATTGATAACCGACTTATAAGACAGTACCACACCCTTCGCCTTGCCCGTAGTACCCGAGGTAAACAGCATCTCCGCCATATCCTCCGGTTCCGGCATCTGATAATCCATGATATCCACAGACTCATCACACCCATAGAGCGCCTTCAGCGAGTATAACCGGATCTTATCCTCATATCCCTTCATCGGCTTGTCCGTGATATACAGCACACTCTCCGAATCTTCATACAGACTCAGAGCATTCTCCGGTGTAATATTCTTATCCGCAAATATCACCACGCCTCCGCAATACTGGATACCCAGATATATCGCCACAGTCTCCGGCTTGGACAATGCGGTAAACATCACTCGATCATTTTTCCTGATTCCCAGCTCACTGCTCAGGAAGCTTCCGATTCTGCAGATCCTCTCATATAATTCTTTGTAAGTAACCTTCTTCTCTTTGAAGGCTACCGCCAGCTTGTCCGGCTGCC
>JAUNCG010000127.1 GCA_030526715.1 Eubacteriales bacterium | reverse complement strand
AAAATCTCAAGGAGCACACGGATACAGGTATCGATCTCCTCTGTTGTATTCTGCTCTCCGAAGGAGAATCGTACCGTTCCCCCGGGAAATGTTCCAAGAGACCGATGAGCGACCGGTGCACAATGAAGTCCCACTCGTGTCATGATCGCCCCTTGCTGCTCCAAACGTGCAGCTGCGATCGCATTATCCATCGTTAGAAAATTCAGAGAAACAACTGCCACCCGGTTCTGTGTGTCGGTACGCCCTACAACCCGGACCTGAGGAATCTTCTGAATCTCTTTTAAAAAATATTCTGTGAGCTCCATCTTCTTCCTATGGATCCTAGAGATCCCAGTCTCCTCCAAATACTGCAGGGATGCACAAAGTCCTGCGATCCCTGGAAGATTCATCGTCCCGCTCTCATACTTATCCGGAAGGATCTCCGGCATCGTAAGAAGATCTGATTTGCTTCCGGTTCCTCCGGAAATGCATGGAATCATCTCCTTATTCAATCGGTCCGAGATCAGGAAACCTCCGATCCCCTGTGGCCCAAGCAGTCCCTTATGTCCGGCAAATGCGAGAAAATCTATTCCTAATTTCTCCATATCGATCTCGAGAGTTCCCGCGCTTTGCGCACTGTCCACCACAAAGAAGAGTCCGTATTTCCTGCAGAGCTCTCTCAATTCCTCTATCGGAACGATCGTGCCACACACATTGGATGCATGGGTTGCAATCATTGCTCTCGTATTGGAACGAATGTATGTAGATATAGCTTCGATCTTCACATTTCCTTCCAAATCTGTCGGAAGGATATCATAACAAACTCCCAGATCCGCCATTTGCTGCAATGGCCTCATAACCGCATTATGCTCCAGCCCTGTTACAAGAACATGA
Source organism: Eubacteriales bacterium (assembly GCA_030526715.1). Taxonomy (GTDB): domain Bacteria; phylum Bacillota; class Clostridia; order Lachnospirales; family Lachnospiraceae; genus Marvinbryantia. The sequence goes on along the minus strand of JAUNCG010000127.1, from coordinate 1,198 downwards.
TCTCCTTTTTTCAAAAAACCTTTGATAAAGTAATTAAGGGAGTAGGTGATTCCCGGTGTAAATATGACGTGTCTGGAATCCTTGATATGAAACAACCTGCCAAGGAGATCTCTCGTATCAAGAACAACACTTTCCACCTCATAAGCACCCATATAGTTCCCGCGATTGATATTATATGCTCCGTTTGCAAGAAGAGACGCCACAGCCTCGGGAACTCCCGGCGCCTTGGGCCATGACGTGCTTCCATGATCAAAATAAATCGACATATTAATCTTTTACAAATGCTGCTGACACATCAGCATCCTTTGCTCCATCCTCAATGATCAATAAATTATTCGTATCAAATCCTGCATCCTTAAATACAGAAATCGCTGTTTTCGCACATTTATTTCCGCTGTAGCAGAGGAAATATACCGGCTGATCCTTCTTCAATGTCTCTGCAAGCTCAAATGCCTCTGTCTGCGCCGCAGAACTCTCGATATCTTTAAGCCCAACCTGCTTGGAATCCTTCAGATGTCCTTCTGCATAGGTCTTATCATCACGTACATCCACGATCTGCGCTCCGGTCTTTCCTAATACCTCTGAGCCTTTAATATATTGCCAGTCAATGTTTTCATCCACACGGTTCGTTGTAAGGGCTCCTTTGACTCCGGATAAGGCCTTAGCTCCACCTTCTACCGTATAGATCCGACTTCCTTCAATACCGGCTTCCTTCAAAACTGCTGTTGCCTTCTCTGCTCCACGTTTTCCGCTATTGCAGACCAGATAAATATCATATTGTCTGCCAACCCCTCATCTTCTAATGGGAAGATCGGACACCACTCGGAATTCACTACACGACCGTTCACATAGTTTTCCCATTCTCTCAGGTCGATCACATGTGTCTTTCCTTCTGCACCTGCCTTCACAGCATCTGCCGGTGTCACATATTGATATTCGGAATCTGATTTTTTGCTGTCTGTTGTCTCTGTCTTCGCTGTCTCGGTAGATGCCTGCTTGGATCCGCAACCGGTAATTGCCGTAACCGCAAGCGTGGATGCCAACATCAGTGTAACAATTTTCTTTCTCATCTCATGTCCCTCCATTTGTTGAAATTGATAGATATATCATCAAATATATCAGCGTTATTCATCATTGTCAACAAAGGCAGGCGATTCACTTACTGAATTTTTTGATAGATCGCACGATTTATAGCCAA
>JAUNCG010000064.1 GCA_030526715.1 Eubacteriales bacterium | reverse complement strand
TGGATAAAAAGGTTGCAAAAAGTATTGATGTATGGTATATTTTTATATGATATTCCTATGGTTATATCTCATTTACGGAAGATCGGCACTTGTAGCTCAGGGGATAGAGCAGTGGTTTCCGGTACCACGTGTCGGGGGTTCGAATCCCTCCAAGTGCGTTTTTTAAATTCGTATGGAATTACTTATGCTGAAAAAAGAGTTCGCAGGCGAACTCTTTTTTACAAACAGGAATATAATGAAAAGAATGGAGGAGACAGGTATGGACAGTATCAGAGAGTGGATCTCGGATAATCTGAGATACATTATACTGGGGCTGGCGTTGATTCTTGTTCTGGTGATTGCAGTACTTGGAGTTCGTGCGATTACGAACATTGCCAATGGCAAGAATGGAGTTGCTACGGAAAAAGAGTCAGAGACCACTGCGAATACAGATGTGATCGTAGAGTCGGAGAATCAAGCCGGTACGAATGGAGGAGCATTGACTGAGAACGATGCACAGATTCTCACGATGATGACGTCTTATTATTCTGCAAAGACGAATAAGGACATCGAGACCTTGAAAAAGCTGGATCCATCGATCGATGAGGTGCAGGAGCAGGCAAATCTGGAGAGCAGCTATGTGGAGGGATACAGCAATATCCGCACATATTCCCACGAGGGATCTGCGCCGGGTTCTTATATCGTATACGTCTGCTATGACGGCAAGGTGCAGAACATTGACACTTTGGTGCCGAGCCTGACACAGTTCTATCTGAAGACGGCAGAGGACGGAAGCTATTATATTGCGGATCCGTCCGGAGACAGCGCTGCAGAAGCCTTTATTGAGGAGATGCGAAAGAGTACGGAGGTACAGAAGCTCATCGATACGGTGGCGGCGGAATGCAAGGCGGCAGAGGATTCTGATCCGGTGCTGAAGGATTTCATGAGCAAATACGGAAGCTCTTCTTCCGGGAATAAGGATTCTTCTGAGACGAAGGATACACAGAGTGAGGCCTCAACAGAGATGGTTGCTATAGAGGATCAGATCAATGTGCGTTCAGAGGCGAGCACAGACGGCGAGATTCTGGGCGTCCTGTATCTTGGCGATACCGTGACCAAGGTAGGAGAGTCCGATGGATGGACGGAGATCGAATTCGAAGGTCAGAAGGCCTATGTCAAGAGTGAGTTTCTGGCTACGGCTGAGGAGGCACAGGCGCAGAATGAAGCAGAGTATTTTGCACCGGCGGCGTCGGCTGACGACAGCGAAGCTGCCGCGTGATTTTTGGCATCATTCGATTTATGAATTATTGTGATCTATATTATCTGTTTTAAACTGAATAGAATTTTCTTGTCAGAAAAAAGCCGGAAGTATATAATGAAAAAGACAAGGAAGTCAGGGGTGCGGATGGACGACTTTGTTCATCCGCATTTATGTTTTCCACAATGCAGGGAAGGGTCAGACGTTCTCTGTGGAAGAAACGAAAGATTTTAGGAGGATATAGGCATGTCATATGTTGATGAGGTAATTGCAAGGGTCATTGAGAAGAATCCGGGTGAGCCGGAGTTTCATCAGGCAGTGAAAGAGGTTCTGGAGTCTTTGAGAGTTGTTGTGGAAGCCAATGAGGAAAAGTTCCGCAAAGATGCTCTTCTGGAGAGACTGGTTGAGCCGGAGCGACAGTTTAAGTTCCGTGTTCCGTGGGTCGATGATAAGGGACAGGTACAGGTGAATACCGGATACCGCGTACAGTTTAACAGTGCGATCGGACCATACAAGGGAGGTCTTCGTCTTCATCCGTCAGTGAATATCGGTATCATTAAGTTCCTTGGCTTTGAGCAGATCTTTAAGAATTCTCTGACCGGATTACCGATCGGCGGCGGCAAGGGCGGTTCCGACTTTGACCCGAAGGGCAAGTCTGACAGAGAGGTGATGGCTTTCTGCCAGAGCTTCATCACAGAGCTTTACAGATATATCGGCGCTGACACGGATGTACCGGCAGGTGATATCGGTACCGGTGCCAGAGAGATCGGCTATATGTACGGACAGTATAAGAGACTGACCGGACTGTATGAGGGTGTGTTGACCGGAAAAGGATTATCCTTCGGCGGATCTCTGGCAAGAACAGAGGCAACCGGCTACGGTCTTCTTTATCTGACACAGGAGCTTCTGAAGCTGAACGGCAAGGATATCAACGGCATGACCGCAGCAGTATCAGGTTCCGGTAATGTGGCGACCTATGCGATCCAGAAGGCACAGCAGCTGGGTGTGAAGGTAGTGACCTGTTCAGATTCCAATGGCTGGGTATACGATCCGGACGGCATTGATGTGGCAGCGCTGAAGGAGATCAAGGAGGTAAAACGTGCCCGCCTGACGGAGTATAAGAATTATCGTCCGAATTCCGAATATCATGAGGGTCGCGGCGTATGGAGCGTGAAGGTGGATCTGGCTCTTCCGTGTGCAACGCAGAACGAGCTTCACCTTGAGGATGCACAGCAGCTTGTGGCAAACGGTGTTACCGCTGTCTGCGAGGGGGCCAATATGCCGACTACGCTGGAGGCTACCGAGTATCTGCAGAAGAATGGTGTGATCTTTGCACCGGGTAAGGCAGCCAATGCAGGTGGTGTGGCTACCTCAGCGCTGGAGATGTCTCAGAACAGCGAGCGTCTGAGCTGGAGCTTTGATGAGGTAGATGCAAAGCTGAAGGATATTATGGTGAATATTACACACAATATGGCAGATGCGGCTGAGCGCTATGGTATGGCCGGTAACTATGTGGCCGGCGCGAATATCGCAGGCTTTGAGAAGGTCGTAAATGCCATGAATGCGCAGGGTATCGTATAAGAACCGCGGTATCTGCCGTATCTTGGAGCAGCATTTGATAAGAATACAGATCCCACAGATTGCCAAAGTCGGCAGCCTGTGGGATTTTAAAATATCGGAGCAATTGTTTGCCAAATGTAGAGATATTTGCTATACTAAACTTTAAAACGAAGTAAATAATTATGATATAAGCCGAGATTAGAGGAAGTATAAATGTGTGGAATAGCAGGGTTTGTTGGTAAAAAACAGGAAAAAGAAGAAATTTTGGGAAGGATGATGGATGCGATCAAGCATCGCGGACCGGATTCCGAGGGAAAATATACCACGGAAGATGTGGCATTCGGCTTTCGCCGTCTGAGTATTATTGACTTGGAGAGCGGTTCGCAGCCCATGTTTAATGAGGATGGGGAGATCGCTCTGATTTTTAACGGAGAGATTTACAACAGTCCGGAACTCAGAGAACGTTTTAAAGCGAAAGGACATGTGTTTTCCAACCGTTCGGATTCCGAGACGCTGATCCATGGATATGAGGAGTACGGTGAGAAGCTGGTACATGAGCTGCGGGGGATGTTTGGATTCGCCATCTGGGACAACCGCAAGAAACGTCTGTTTCTCGCAAGAGATTTTTTCGGTATCAAGCCGGTGTATTATGCTATGATCGACGGCAATCTGGTGTTCGGTTCCGAGATTAAGAGTATTCTGGAATTTCCGGGATGCCCGAGAGAGGTGAATGAGGAGGCGTTGGAGGAGTACATGTCTTTCCAGTACTCCAACCTGCCGGAGACATTCTTCAAGGGGATCTATCGTCTGCTTCCGGGACATTATCTGACCTATGGCAACGGGGAACTGAATGTGACACAGTACTTTGATCCGCAATTGAATCCGGTATCCAAGGATAGTCAGGAGGAGCTGGTCAAGAAGCTGACAGACGTTCTGGAGGATTCCGTCGAAAAGCATATGTTGGCGGATGTAGAGGTAGGTGCCTTTTTGTCCAGCGGCGTGGATTCTAGCTATATTGCAGCCAAGTACTCCGGAAAGAAGACGTTTACCGTGGGATTTTTTGATAAAAATAACCAATATAATGAGACGCATTATGCGGAGCAGTGCGCAGAATATCTGGGACTGGAGAACTATAGCCACACCATCACTGAGGAGGAATATTGGGGCGAGATGCCGAAGATCATGTATCACATGGATGAGCCGTTGGCAGATCCGGCAGCCATTGCGCTGTATTTCGTAGCGAGAGAAGCCGCGAAGCAGGTGAAGGTGGTGACCTCCGGTGAGGGTGCGGATGAGTTCTTCGGAGGATATACGATTTATCGTGAGCCCCTGTCGCTTCGCTGGGTGGACTGGCTGCCGAAGAGCTGGCGCGTTGCGGTGGCGAAGCTGGCGGAGAGAATGCCGGAGGGGATGAAGGGCAGAAGCTATCTGATCCGTGCAAGCAGGTCGGTGCAGGAGCGCTTTATCGGTAATGCGAACATTTTCACGACACAGGAGCGAAAAATGCTGTTGAAGCGTCCGACGAAAGCGCCGAGTCCGCAGGAGCTGTTGGCATCAAAGTATAAAAATATGCGGAATTTTGACGATACTACGAAGATGCAGTACATTGATCTGACGAACTGGCTTCCGGGAGATATTCTGCTGAAAGCAGATAAGATGAGTATGGCACATTCTCTGGAGCTACGGGTGCCGTTTCTGGACAGAGAGGTCTTTGAGGTTGCAAGGCAGATCCGCACGGGTATGAAGCTGAAAAAGCATACGACCAAGTTTGCTTTTCGTAGGGTGGCAGAGCCCTGCCTGCCGGAATTTACGACAAACAAAAAGAAGCTCGGATTTCCGGTACCGATCCGTGTATGGCTGAAGGAGGACGGAGGCTACGGCAGAGTGAAGGAGGCTTTTCAGAGCGAGGCGGCCGGGAGGTATTTCCACACGGAGCGTATTCTTCGTCTGCTGGACGAGCACAAGAACGGTGTGAGGGACAACAGCCGGAAGATCTGGACGATCTATACATTTTTAGTATGGTATCAGGTGTTTTTCGAGGAAGGATATAAGGCAGCATGACAAAGGAAGAATTTCAAAAATTAACAGAGCGGGTGCTGATTCTGGATGGAGCCACGGGTTCCAACCTGATCGCAGCCGGGATGCCAAGAGGTGTCTGTGCGGAGAAATGGATCTTGGAACACGAAGAGGTACTGATGGAACTGCAGAGAGCCTATGTAAATGCGGGAAGTCAGGTGGTGCTTGCGCCGACCTTCGGTGGGAATCGCACAAATCTGACACGCTATGGTCTGCAGGATCAGGCAAGGGAGCTGAATCACCGACTGGTGGATGTGACAAAGCGTGCAGTTGACGGCAAGGCTTATGTGGCCGGCGACATTACCACCGGTGGGAAGATCCTCGGAGCCGATGCAGAGGCTACGTATGAGAATGCGCTGGAGAATTATCGCGAACAGATTTCTTATTTAAAGGAAGCAGGTGTGGATCTGCTGATCGCGGAGACCATGATCAATATTGATGAGACGATAGCGGCAGTGGAGGCTGCGGGCGAGGTGTGTGATCTGCCGATCCTGTGCAGTATGACCGTGGAGGCGGATGGCACGGTATTTTCCGGAGGCAGCGCCAGAGAAGCGGCTATGACTCTGCAGGAAATGGGAGCCAGCGCTGTGGGGATCAACTGCTCTGTAGGACCGGATCAGCTGGAAGCGGTAGTGTCCGGTATCAAGGAGATCGCGACGGTTCCGGTACTGGTCAAGCCGAACGCCGGAATGCCTACGATCACGGAAAAAGGAGAAGCCCGCTACAGTATGAATGCAGAGGACTTCGCGGAGCATATGATGAAGCTGATAGAAAGAGGCGCGGGTGTCGTCGGCGGGTGCTGCGGCACTACGCCGGAGTTTATCCGGGCGCTTTGTCAGCGCCTGAGATAGCGCGTATACTTTATAAACGATCTTCTTTGAGATGACGGAGGTCTGCAGAGCATGCAGCCTGTTGACTTAACGATCTGCCTGAAAGACCGGATCGGCGGGATATCCGCCCCGGTCTTTTTGCATGCATCGCTGGACACTGTCCCGGGAATTTCCCCAATCCTTATCTCTATTGCGATAATCGTATTTTTCCGTAAACCATGTCACTTCCTCTTCGAGACGTTTCATATGTTCCAACATCAGAGAAAATAACAGGGGATAGAATTCTTTTTTCTGCTTTTCGGACAGTCGATCCTCCGCAGTCTCTACGAGCTGACTGAAGTGATGCAGACAGAAGCCCTTGCTGCTTTTAAAAAGCCGGACAAATTCGGGACTGTTCAGATAAAGCTCAAAAAATGTATCAAGGTAGCGGCTGTAATTTTCATGGATATGATCGCAGACATAGCAGTGCTGCTCTTTTTCGGCAACCCATGTGCCAATGGAGGTCTTGGCCGGTTCTGCATGGGAACCGGATCTTTTCCTACGTTTCAGAAAAGACGACCTGCCGGGGGTGAAGGCCTTGATCTGTGCGGCAAGCTCTTCATTCAGCTTTTTGAAATGCGTGCTCAAAATCAGCGCACTCCCCAGACGGTTGCCATAGTCAAACATCATCTTATAGTGATGACGGCAGAAGCCTGCGGCATCTGTCTGAGCGCGTATATCATCCTCCATATAGGAAGCGCCGCTGCCCAGAGCAAAGTTGACAGCATGCTGCTCAAGATTGCGTTCTATATAACAAAACGGGCATTCATCATCTGCCCGGAATGCGTCCATGAGGGGAATCGTGTAGATGGATTCTTTCATAAGTCTCTCCTTTACAGGTGAAAATTCAAGTTAGTTCTGTCTGATTTTAGTATATCGTGCGGTTGAAAATAATTCAATGAAATGTTATGATAAAGATTCGAGAAGTATTGCATACAGCATCAGGAAAGGTGATTTGAGGAGTCTGATATGAATCGCATGCAGCAGGATTTTTCAAACAGGGAGCAACAACCGACCCGTTTAAATAAATATCTCAGTGAGAATGGAGTCTGCTCCCGCAGAGAGGCTGACCGTCTGATCGAGGCGGGAAGAGTGACCGTGGACGGAAAGCCGGCGGTGTCCGGACAGAAGGTCCTACAGCATCAGCAGATACTGGTGGATGGCAGAGGTGTGACGAAGGAGACGGAGATGATCCTTCTTGCGGTGAATAAGCCCAGAGGAATCGTGTGCAGCTCGAAGTCCCAAGGCGGCGATACCACGATAGAAGAGTTTTTACATTATCCGAAGCGTATTTATTCTATAGGAAGACTGGATAAGGATTCGGAAGGACTGCTTTTGATGACAAATAACGGAGAGATCCTGAATAAAATCATGCGGGCAGGGAATTTTCATGAAAAAGAATATTTGGTGGAAGTGAATCGTGAATTTGACGAGCATTTCCTTCGGGATATGGCGGAGGGTGTCTGGCTGTCAGAGCTGTCCGTCAGAACGAGACCCTGTAGAATGGAGCGGGTAGACAAAAGGAGATTCCGGATCATATTGACGCAGGGACTGAACCGACAGATCCGTCGTATGTGCAGTGAACTGGGCTATCGCGTGGTCGCTCTTCGGCGAGAGCGGATCATGAACATCCGACTGGGACATCTGAAGACGGGAGCATGGAGAAAAGTGACGAACACAGAGATGGAAGAATTGTATGATCTCATCCGGGATTCCAGAGGATAACCTTTGCTGCAAAGGGGACTGAGATGGTAGGGAACAGACTCCTGTAATAGATAAACAGACATGCAAGCATTGCCGACGGGCAAATGCCCTGCGGGAAGAAATGTAAAACGGAGGCAGACACCTGTGGAAAACAGTATAAGAGAGCATATACCGGAAGACAAAAAAATAAGAATAGAAGAATTAGTCCGCATCATGAATGAGGCGTCTGACGCCTATTATAATGACAAGGATGAGAGAATGAGCAACTACGAGTGGGACGCCATGTTTGATGAATTGACGGCGCTGGAGGAGGAGACCGGCTATGTCATGGAGGAGAGTCCCACGCAGAGAACCGGAGCGGAAGAACAGTCGGGAGATGGGAACCGGGAAGCTCATGAGTATCCGGCGCTGTCCTTGAAGAAGAGTAAGGATGTCACAGAGCTTCAGGCATGGGCGGGGGAGCGTCCCATCTGGCTGTCATGGAAGCTGGACGGTATCACTCTGGTGGCAACGTATGATGACGGAAGGCTCACACGGCTCCTGACCAGAGGGAACGGTACGCTGGGGACGAATGTGACCTATCTGGCTCCATACATCACGGGGCTTCCAAACAGGATCTCCTATCAGGGACATCTGGTAGTCCGGGGAGAAGCGGTCATTTCCTATGACGATTTTACCAGACTGAACGATACCATGGAGGAATCTGAGGAGACCTATGCTAATCCCAGAAATCTGGTGGCGGGAACGCTGGCGCTTGATGCCAAACGTGCGGCAAAAGTGAAGGATCGCTGCGTATCCTTTCATGCATTTACACTGGTGCATATAGATGACAATATCGTATCATGGGGAGAACGCATGGAGTACCTTCGGGAGCTGAAGTTTAAAGTGGTAGAACGGGAGCAGACGGATGCAGCCGGACTTCCGGAGGTGATAGAGAAGTGGACGCAGAAGGTTCGTTCGGGAAAAATGCAGCTGCCGGTGGATGGATTAGTCATCGCATTTGACGATACGGAGTATGCGGCGACGGGATCCGTGACCGGACATCATGCAACGAATGCCGGTATGGCGTTCAAGTGGCAGGATACCGCGGCGGAGACGACGCTGGATCATATCGAGTGGAGCTGCGCAGCCTCCACGATCTCACCGGTCGCAGTGTTCGACATGGTGCGGCTGGAGGGTACGGAGGTGCGAAGAGCCAGTCTCTGCAATCTGTCGGAGATGAGGCGTCTTGGGATCGGCGCGGATCGGGAGACGACGCTGACGGTCATCAAGTCGAACATGATCATCCCGAAATGTATCGCGGCGGATGCCCATGGGACGAGTTTTACGATCCCGGGCTTTTGTCCGGTCTGTGGAGCACCGACAGAGACCAGAATCAGTGACCGGACGGGGACAGAGACCCTGCACTGTACGAATGACGACTGTGTGGCGAAGCATTTGCAGAAGTATACGAGATTCGTCAGCAAATCTGGTATGGATATCGACGGACTCTCAGAGAAATCCATCAAGAAGTTTATCAATGAGGGATTCATTACAGATTTTGCCGATCTGTATGATATTGCAGAACACAGAGAACAGATCGTGTCCATGGAGGGCTTCGGGGAAAAATCCTTTGCGAATATGATCACATCTATTGAAGCACGTAGAGTGGTGGAGCCGGTGAACTTTATTTATGCGCTGTGCATTCCTATGATCGGTCTCGACGCTGCGAAGAAGATGATCGCGGTCTGTGGCACAGAGGGATTTTTCCGGCGTCTGAGAGAGCAGACCGGCTTTGAAGATATCGACGGCATTGGACCGGAGAAGTCCAACTCCATTCTGGAGTGGTACTCGACAGAGAAAAATCAACGTCTGGTGGAGAAGCTTCTGGCGAAGGTAGAGGTCAGGAAGCTGGAGCCGGCAGTGAAGACCGGAGGAAAATGTGAGGGACTTACCTTCGTCATTACCGGGGATGTGCATCACTATAAAAATCGAAAAGAATTTACCGCATATGTGGAAGCCGAGGGCGGAAGCGTGACGGGTTCCGTATCAAAGAAGACAAACTATCTGGTAAACAATGATAATACCTCTCAATCGAAAAAAAATGTCACAGCACAGAAAAACAACATTCCGATCATTACGGAAGACGAGTTTGTGAAAATGTTCGGATGAGCGGCAGAGGAAATCTATGGATAGCAATAAAAAGGAACTATTGGTAAAAGAAAATTTGAGCGACAACCTGACGAAAGGCAAAAAAGGACTGCTTGGAGTGGTGTTCGGAAGAACCGGAGTGGTCACGCTGATTGTATTGATTCAGATCGGAATTTTGCTGATCGGTTTTCAGATTTTAAATCAGTATATTTTTGCAGCCTACGGCGCGACGATCCTCCTCGGCTTTGTTCTGGTGCTGCATATCATCAGCAGTGAAGGGAGTCCGGATTTCAAGCTGGCATGGATCGTGCCGATTCTGGTATTGCCGGTATTCGGCGCCTTATTTTATCTGTTTTTGAGTATGCAGTGGGAGACCAGAAGGCTGAGCCGTCAGGTCATGAATGAGGATGCGGCATCCGCGTCTGCACTGGAGCAGGATCCGGAGGTATTGGAGCGTCTGAGAGAAGCGTCCGTGCAGATGGATAGGTTGTCTTCCTATGTCTGCCAAACGAGCAGAAGCGCGGTATATCAGCAGACGGCTTCAACGTACTATTCCAGCGGAGAGGCCGTACTGGATACCATGCTGGGGGAGTTGAAAAAGGCAAAGAGATTTATTTTTCTGGAATATTTTATTGTATCACCGGGATTTATGTGGGATTCCGTGCTGAATATTTTAAAAGAAAAGGCCAAAGAGGGGGTAGAGGTACGCTTCCTGTACGACGGAATGTGTGATATTTTCCAGTTTCCCAAAGATTATCCCAAGGAGCTGGAAAAATACGGCATCCAGTGTAAAGTGTTTCTGCCGATCGTTCCGGCGCTGTCTACGGTGCAGAATAACAGGGATCATCGAAAGATACTGGTGATCGACGGAGAGATCGCGTTTACCGGAGGAATCAATCTGGCAGACGAATACATTAATCGAAAAGAACGCTTCGGATACTGGAAGGATGCGGCCATCATGTTTCGGGGGGATGCGGCGCGAAGCTTTACCCTCATGTTCCTGCGAATGTGGACGGTGGTGAGCCGCGTCACGTTTCCGGAGGATTATACCAGATATCTTACAACACAAGTGTCAGTGGAGGGGGATGGGTTCGTCATGCCCTACTCGGACAATCCGCTGGATAATGAGCAGGTAGGAGAGCTGGTATATATGGACATCCTGAACACAGCCACCAAATATGTGCATATCATGACGCCATATCTGGTGCTGGATCATGAGATGATCGTGGCACTGACCTATGCGGCCAAGCGTGGAGTGGATGTAAAAATCATCATGCCCCATATTCCGGATAAAAAATATGCTTTCATCCTTGCACGCACGTATTATAATGAACTATTGAAGGCGGGAGTGCAGATCTACGAATTTTTGCCGGGATTTGTACACTCCAAGCTGTTTGTGTCAGATGACGAAAAAGCGGTGGTAGGCAGCATCAATCTGGACTACCGGAGCCTGTATCTGAGCTTCGAATGTGCGGCGATGCTGTACCGGAGCAGGACCGTGCTGGATATAGAGGCGGACTTCGAGGAGACGCTGAAGCAGTGCATGCAGGTGACAACGGACATCTGTGCCAAAGAAGCCATGCACATTAGACTTGCAGGAAAAATCCTGCGCTTCCTTGCACCGCTGATGTGATGACACCAGAGGCGAGAAAGGACAAATCGAATGCT
>JAUNCG010000063.1 GCA_030526715.1 Eubacteriales bacterium | reverse complement strand
TTCTTCCTCTCCTTTTCTCTGACGGCGGATCACCGCCTGACTGACAAGACCGGTCACCGCCATTACAATAATCGTAGTTACCACCGTGATCACCAGAATCGGGATCAGACGCTTTGCGAGATCTCCCCACACTGTGATCAGCCCCACAGATACGGGAATAAACAGCGGTGGCATGATCTCCAGCAGCAGATCTCCCGCCAGCTTCACCTGCTCCAGCCGGATCCGCTTGCTCATCAGCAGCGTCAGCATGAGTACCAGCCCATAGATACTCGCCGGAACCGGCAAAGGCAGCAGCGCATGCAGCGCCTCTCCTATAAAAGAAATGATCAGAATCACTCCCAATTGATATAATAATTTCATAATGCTCTCCCCTGCTTCCTGTCTATAGTTCTATCTGCAGCTCCACAGGACAGTGATCGCTGCCCGTAACCTCCGTGTGGATCGCCGCTCCACGCAGGCGTTCTCTCAATGCCTCTGACACGCAGAAATAGTCAATACGCCATCCCGCGTTCTTCTCTCTGGCGCGGAACCGATAGGACCACCATGAATATACCCCTTCTGTATCCGGATAGAAATATCGATAGGTATCCACAAATCCTGCCGCAAGAAGCTCGGAAAACCTTGCTCTCTCCTCATCCGTGAAGCCCGCATTTTTGCGGTTGGTCTTCGGATTCTTCAGGTCGATCTCACGGTGCGCCACATTCAGGTCACCGCAGAAGATCACCGGCTTCTTCTCTTCCAGTCTCTTTAGGTAAGCAAGAAAGGCCTGCTCCCACTCCATCCGATACGGCAGTCTTGCCAGCTCATTCTGAGAATTCGGCGTATACACCGTAATCAGATAATAGGACGCAAACTCCAGAGTGATCACACGCCCTTCCCGGTCGTGCTCTTCTATGCCTATGCCATAAGCCACGGAAACCGGCTCCTCCTTTGTAAAGATCGCTGTTCCGGAATAGCCCTTCTTTTCTGCGTAATTCCAATATTGATGGTAGCCCGGAAGCTCAAGATCGATCTGTCCTTCCTGCAGCTTACTTTCCTGAATACAAAACGCATCCGCGTCCGCCTCATGAAAATACTCTAAAAATCCCTTCTGCACACAGGCTCGCAGACCGTTCACATTCCAAGATATAAACTTTTTCTTCATACTGCCTCCTTCCATTTTTTCCAAAATGTCACGGAATATACTACCACAAAAAAACAGGACAGACAACCGTCCATCCTGTAAACTTATCGATCACTCTATATTTTTCAGCGCTTCCTCCATAGGAATTCTGCGAATCCTCCGATACAGCAGCCAACCGATCACGCTGTAGCTCAATGCTCCTATCAGAGCTATCTGCACAAACAGCTCTGGCTTGACCGTGAAGGTAAACCATCCTGCCATCATCCGAAGGATCATCTCCCGGAAGATCCATTGCAGTACCAGATACGTCAACGGTAAGCTCGCCAAAATGGATACCATGACTACTCCGGTAGTGGAGTGTAGATAGAGTGCTCCGATCTCCCCATCCGAAAATCCCAGAATTTTCGCCATAGAAATGCTGGATGCATTTTTCTCCAGTATGATCTTCGCCAGAAGATAAATCAGCAGCACAAACATCAGCACCGCAAACACCGTCACCAGCTTCATCATCTCTCCCATAGATACCTCCAGCTGCCTTGACAGCTTGGTCAGATCCTCCGCATCGATCACCGACAGGATATCCGACTCCTTTAGATCTGTCAGCTTTTCGTTAGAGAAATAGCCGGAAAACGCCTCTTTCTCGAGGTCAAAGACCGTGCGAAACCTGTCAAAATCCATAAACACCGCCAACGCCGCCGGATAATGATACGACCCTGCAATCTGAAAATCATAGGTCTTATCCGTATAATTTTCTTTCAGCGTCACCGTATCTCCTACCCTCAGATTGTATTTTTCCAGCAGTCCCTCTGAGACATATACCCCTTCCCGAGAGGTATCTATCTTCACGTAGGCGCTGTCCCTTTGAATCCCGTAGACCGTCACTCCATCCTTCGTCCCGTAGTTGTTTTCCAGCGTCTCCAACGAATATATTCCGTATTTTTCCGCCTGAGGATTCGAAGTCTCCGCCTGCTCTTTTAAGATATACTGCTCACCGGCGATCATATTTCCCAGAATCTCTTCCTCATAGATTCCCAGCATGGCAGGAAACACAAGACTGAACATTAACAGCAGATTGGCAAACAACACGCCGATGAACACCATAAGATACGTGTACCGATTCTGCAGCAGCACACGTATCCGAAATCTGGAAAAAAACGGGATATTCGGAAGCCGCACGGCTCTTCGATGCCTTTTCTTTGAAAGATCACTGCGTAAAAACTGAAGCGGAGAGAGCTGCAGACGGTGTATGAGCACCGCAAAATTGATCAGCGCCATAATCGCCACCGGAATCAGAGTGGTCTTCCAGAAGGCCTCCGCATTCCAAATCGTCACATAGTTCGTCAGACTGTAGCTGTTGTAATATAAGCCAACGCATACTTCCTTCAACAAGGTATATCCCAGTATATTACCGACCAATGCACCAATGAGCGTCACCAGAAGCGGCAGGGTCAGATAATGCTTCAGCAGTTCTCCCCTGCGGTAGCCGGAAGCCCGAAGAGTCCCTATCGTGCGAGCCTCCATGCTGATGGTATTGCTGATGGTGATGGCAAATACAAAGGCAAGGATCGCAATCATCACATAGAGAAGCACCTCCATCATCACCTTATCACTGCTCATATCATCTCCGGTAAAATGAATCGCCTGATTGGTATATTCCGGAACGAAATTGCGGATCTCCATACCGCTTCCCAGCAGTCTTCCAAGGAATCCCTGCAGATAAACATGTGTGACCAAGCTCTCTAAAAACCGGTCACCCATACGTTTCGCCTGTGCCGTATTCTCCGGCTTCTGATTGTATTTCCAAGAATAGCTGTAATGCAGGTGTGTGTCTCCAAACGCTTCAAAGCCTTCCTTTGTGGTCACCGCGACACCGAATTTGATGGCGTCAAACATCATATCCGTGTTCTGAGAAAACAATGCGCTGTAATCAGAGAGCGCCACAAGTCCCGTCACCACCATCTGCCGTTCTCCCACCGGAATCGTTTCTCCCACTGCTATCCCATTGTTTCTCGCATACATGCGATCCACTGCGATCTCGTCCGCGCGTTGCGGCAGCGCTCCGCTCATAAGGCAGACCAGATCTACCTTCTTGCGATTCGCATAGATCCGAAGCGTACTTTGGTTCACCGAAGCTTCCTCAACATAATTGTTCTCGTAAACCGAAAGCTCACTCAGCTCCAAGGCAGCCAGAAGACCTGCCCCCGCTTCCTTTGAAAGTTCAAAATTACCATCCTCAATATTATATTTTTCAAAGCTTTCCTGATAAGCCTTTGTCATACTTACGTCTGCTACCAGAAACCCCGATATAAATCCAATGGTTCCTACCAGAAACAAAAACACGGCAAGATATTTTCCGAATTCTGAACGCAGAAGTCTGGGAATTCTTCTGCTCAATGGATTTCTCACCCTGCCTACCATTCCAGATCACCTGCCTGTATCTTCTGTGTATTCACCCGGTTGCTGCGTACCCTGCCGTCCCGCAGCTTGATCACCCGGTCAGCCATGTCCTTGATAGCATCATTGTGCGTCACCATAACCACGGTATTTCCATATTTCTGATTGACCTCCTCGATCAGCTTCAGGATCTCCTTGGAGGTAGCATAATCCAGTGCTCCCGTCGGCTCGTCACAGAGCAGAATATCCGGATTTTTTACCAACGCGCGTCCGATGGCCGTGCGCTGCTGCTGACCGCCGGAAAGCTGGCTGGGTATCTTATGGCGATGCTCATAAAGACCGAGCGTATGCATGATCTCCTCCACATCCAAAGCTCTTCTATCCTCCGCAGACGCATATACTCTCCCGCGTCTCGGTTCACCCAGATATGCGCCGACTTCAATATTCTCTTTTACCGTAAGATTCGGAATCAGATTGTAGAATTGAAAAACATAGCCGAGATGTCTGCGGCGATATTCCGTCAGACGTTTTTCGTTCATCTGCACCGTTTTCTCTCCGTTGATAGAAATATAGCCCTGATCTGCATGATCGATCCCCCCGATGATATTCAGCAGAGTAGATTTACCGGATCCGGAGGGGCCGAGCAATACGCAGATCTCACCCTTTTCGATCCCTAGCTCCACGTCCCGCAAAACTTCCACCCGACTGTCGCCCTGCCCATAGGCTTTCGTGACATGATTTACCTCCAAAAACATCTTTGCGCCCCCTCATGGACTTCTTCATAACTACACACTTCCCACACACCTATTTCACCAAACCGGATATACTATGCCAAACTCACGCCACGAAACTCAGCAAGCACCTGATGCAGCGCCGCCGAGCTGCTGCTGTGGATCCTCACCGTCGGGATCTCCATTCTTTTGGCTTCTTGGCAGGCGCTGTTCACCATCTTATGAGAAACCGTATTGGTAAATAAAATCAGCAGATCCGGACATCCGATATTCTTACGAAATCCCCCTTTTTCCTTTGTAAACACCTTCGCCTTACATCCGTACTGCTTGCAGATTTCCTGATAACGGCATTCCATTCTCTCATTTCCACCCACGATCACGATACTCATAACATCTCCTCTCTGGTTAGATATATCTAACCCACATCCCCAAAAAAATTCATCTTTACAGATGAATGTCACAACTGATTTGCATTAGTCAAATCTAACTCATGTTTATAAAATAACACAGGCTTTACGCCTGTGTCAAGAGAAAACTACTTCCGACCGTGAAATAACTCCAGCGTGCGGCGAAGCTCCCCTATCGGAACCTGTCCCGGCGCAGAGGCCGTTCCCACCATGCCAAAGGTCAACGCAGATCCGAATACTTCACCACTCAAGCGGGTGATCATCCCCTCTCCTCCCATGGACATCGTTACGATCGGAATCTTGGCATACTCTCTGTGCATCTCCTCCGTGGCCTCCAGCAGCGTCAGTATGTCTTTTTTATTCTCCGGCATAACCGCCATCTTGGCTACATCCACGCCCAGCTCCTGCATGCAGCAGAGCCTGCGAATGATCTCCTTGCGCGGCGGCGTTTTTTGAAAATCATGATTCGACCCGATCACCTTTACTCCCATCTGATGTGCCGAAGCTATGAGTTGTTTCACCACCGTATCGCCCTGAAACAATTCCACATCCACAGCGTCTGTCTCTCCTGAAAATATCGCCAGCTCATTCAGCGCCATGTAGCATTGCGGTTTTAATTCCCGTTCGCCACCCTCCGCCTTTGTTCGAAAGGTCGAAAGCAGCGGTGTCTCTCCAAGTATCTGCCTGAGTTCAGACAGCAGTTGCAAAAAGAGCTTCTTTTCTGCCGGAGCCTCGACAGCATGCTCTGCTCCGTTCCAAAAATCCATCCGCCATTCGATCATATCCGGATGATACGGCATAATTTTTTTTGCAGAAGAAATAATCTCCTCCCCTGTTCTTCCTGTCACGGAAACACAGATCTTCGGCATTCCCTCTCCCAGTGTCAGATTGCGGAGCTTTGTAATCGGCTGCATAGCTTTGTCCTCCTTATGTCGATGTGACATGCTCCCGCCCGCCTAATAATAAAAAAATCGAAGATATCTAATCATCAGATATCTTCGATCTACGAGCAGGGGATGAGAGAATCGAACTCCCGCTAAAAGTTTTGGAGACTTCTGTCATACCATTTGACCAATCCCCTTTGCGTTGCTCACCATGTATTTATATCATATCCCTCATCGAATGTCAACTGAAATTTTCTAAAATATATCTACAATTGTAACTATTTAATTTTAAAAATACTTTGCTCTGATCTCTTCCAGAGGAAACTGCTTCCCCGTCCACAGCTCAAAAGCCGCCGCCCCCTGATACAGGAGCATATACAATCCATTGAAGGTACTGCAGTTTCTCGCTTTGGCCTGCTTCATAAGCAGCGTTTCTCTGGGATTATAGATCACATCTGACACGACCAACCGCTCATGAAGCACGGTCGGATCTGCGATGGGACTGCTCTCCTCCCTCGGTGACATTCCAACAGAGGTCGCATTCGTCAATAGCGTGCTGTCCGCCAGCTCCAGACGCATAGCGCCCTGATCCTCCAGATCATGCAGCGTCACATGACAGGAGGTCTTCTGATTCAAAAGATCTGTCAACTTCTGCGCCCGCTCCCATGAGCGTCCTCTGCGGTTAAACAACGCGATCTCTGCAACGCCGTCCAGCGCCGCCTGCACCGCAATGGCAGTAGCCGCACCTCCGGCTCCCAATAGCGTCATCTTCTTTCCGATAATATCATAGCCCTTCTCTTTTACCGCAGACATATATCCAATACCGTCTGTATTGTGACCGGTCAGGATCCCCTGATCGTTCACTACCGTATTCACAGCTCCGATCAGCTCTGCCGCGGGAGACAGACGATCTGCCAGCTCATACATCCGAAGCTTCACCGGCATGGTACAATTGAAGCCCCGCACATTCAGAGTCTTCAGCGCACGCACGGTCTCTTCCATCTGCTCTTCCCCGGTCTCAAAGCAAAGATATACATAATCAAGCTCTAGCTGTCGAAATGCCTCATTATGCATCAGGGGCGAAATACTGTGCTTCACCGGACTTCCCAGCAGTCCCGTCAATCTTGTCTTACCGGTAATCATACCTAACCTCTCTTTCAGAATGTCCGCCTCTGCATATAAAATACTGTCGGCGAACCAGTCTTAGCTACTATGCAATGTTATACAAACATGGATTCCAGATCACCGCTGCGTCTCTCCATCAGATACTGGACAGCATCCCGCACCGTCTCCAGACCGATCACACGAATGCCTTCTACTTTCGGAAGCGATTTCAATGAGACCTTCGGCAAAAGCACCGTCTCAAATCCCAGCTTCTTTGCCTCCTGTACCCGCTGCTGCGCCATGCTGACCGCACGGATCTCGCCGCTGAGCCCCACCTCGCCGAAAGCAATCGTCTTTTCATCGATCACCAGATCCCGGTAACTGGATACCAACGCCAGAATCAGCCCAAGGTCAATCGCCGGTTCCGTCATGCGGATACCCCCTGCGATATTGACATAAACATCACAGGCAGACATATGCATTCCCGCCCTCTTCTCCAGCACTGCCAGCAGCAAATTGACACGGTTAAAGTCTGTACCCGCCGTGGTACGCCGGGGCATAGGCAGATTGCTCTCGCATACCAGAGCCTGTATCTCGATCAGTATGGGGCGGCTTCCTTCCATGGAGCATGCCACGATAGAGCCGGATGCATTCTGAGGCTTGCCATCCAGCATATATTCTGAAGGATTCGTGACTTCGTGCAGTCCATCCCTTCGCATCTCGAAAACACCGATCTCATTGGTAGAACCGAAACGATTCTTCACCCCCCGCAAAATACGGTAGGACGCATAGCGATCCCCTTCAAAATAAAGCACCGTATCTACCATATGCTCCAGCACCCTCGGTCCGGCAACGACGCCCTCTTTCGTCACATGTCCAACCAGAAAAATAGAGACCCCGCTGCCTTTGGCGATCTGCATAAACACATTGGTGGATTCCCGCACCTGAGAGACGCTCCCCGGAGCGGCAGACACGTCCTCGTGAAACATGGTCTGAATAGAATCGATGACCGCAAAATCCGGTTTTTCCTGCTCAATGCTTTCACGAACCAGTTCGAGATTCGTCTCACAGAGAATCAGGAAATCATCCCTGAAATCACCGATACGCTGTGCCCGAAGCTTGATCTGTCTGGCAGACTCCTCTCCGGAAACATAGAGCACTTTTTTGCCCTGTTCACAGAGGTGATGACATACCTGAAGCAGCAGCGTGGATTTGCCAATCCCCGGATCACCGCCCACAAGCATCAGAGAGCCTGCCACAATGCCGCCTCCGAGTACCCGGTCCAGCTCTCCGATTCCGGAGGTGATACGCTGCTTCTCATCTGTCTCTATTCCCGATAATTTGACAGGTCGCGCCCGCTCTGCGCTCATTCTTACTCTTCCGGACGAGGAGCTCTTTTTCACCGTCGGCTCCTCCGTAAATGTGTTCCACTCATGGCAGGCCGGACACTGTCCCTGCCATTTTGATGACTCATATCCACAATTCTGACAGAAAAAAACCGTGGTCTTTCCCTTTGCCATAGACTATCTCACAACCTTCACATGTACCTGTTTACCGGACTCCAGCTCCACACCGATGGTCAGCTTTCCTCCCAGATTGGTCGTCATCTTCCCGGTATTCTCCCCATCGAGCTCCACAGTGTACTCACTCTCCGCCTCCAGCTCAAGCGTGATCTGCGCATCCTGCACACCTTCTACAGAAAACTCCATTCCATTACCGTCTGCATTCAGCTCAAACACTGCCGTCCCCGGTACAGACTCATATACAAACATATCATTGCGTTCCAGCTTTGTAATCTCTGCAAATGTCTTTACTTTATAAATGTCACCGTTCACTTCAAAATCAGACAGCTTCGTCTTCTGAGTCAGCTCATAATTGCCGAAGCTGATTGTTCCGTTGTCTTCTTTTCTGATTAATTCCTGAACTACTGCCATGATGGTAATCCTCCCTTGTATATTTCATTTTATCATCAGGATATCGTGATATCCTTTGGTACTTGATTATTTTATCTTAAAGCGTATCTTCCCGCCAACAAATCCGACGTTCACCCAGTCTCCCCGTTTCACTCTTCCCTCTAAGATCTCCTCTGCCAGAGCATCCTCTAGCTTTGTCTGTATCGCTCTCTTCAGCGGACGTGCGCCGTATTTGGCATCAAAGCCGCTCTGTGCAATATGCTTCTTCACGGAATCCTGCACGTGAAGTGTAATATCCATCTGATCCATACAGCGTTTCTCAAGCTCCTTCAACAGAAGTCCTACGATCTTCTCAATCTCCGGCTTTGTCAGAGAATGGAACACGATGATCTCGTCGATACGATTCAGGAATTCCGGCTTGAACATCCGTCGTACCTCCTCCATCACGCCGCCCTTCATATGCTGATAATCGGCTTTGGCGTCCTCCACAGCCATGAAGCCCAGCTTCTTCGGCTCGATGATCGCCTTCGCCCCCGCATTCGAGGTCATAATCAAAATCGTATTCTTGAAATCCACCTTGCGTCCCTGAGAATCTGTAATGTGACCGTCATCCAGCACCTGCAGCAAAATATTGAACACATCCGGATGAGCCTTCTCGATCTCGTCAAACAGGATCACGGAATATGGATTGCGACGTACCTTCTCACTGAGCTGTCCGCCCTCATCATATCCCACATAGCCCGGCGGTGATCCCACCAGCTTCGATACGCTGTGCTTTTCCATATATTCGGACATATCTACACGGATCATTGCCTGCTCACTGCCAAATACCACATCTGCCAGCACCTTGGACAGCTCCGTTTTACCAACGCCTGTCGGACCGAGAAACAGAAAGGAACCGATCGGTCGCTTCGGGTCCTTCAGACCGACCCGGCCTCGCTTGATTGCTCTGGCAACTGCCGTCACAGCCTCATCCTGACCGATCACTCTCTGATGAAGCGTCTGCTCCAGCTTCAGCAGACGTCTGCTCTCTTTCTCCGCCAGCTTCTGTACCGGAATGCGTGTCCACATAGAAACGATCTCTTCTATATCGCTCTCCTGCACCTGCGGACGTGAAACCGGGGATCTGCGTTCGGAACGCTTCTTCACTCCATTCAGCTTCTTCATCAGCGCATCCTGTTCACGATTCAGCTCAGCTGCTCTCTCCCATTCTCCGCTGATGATCGCCTGCTCTTTTTTTTCCGAAAGAGCATCCACCTGCGCCTGCAGCTGTTCCTGACTCTCCGGAAGCCGGCCTCCCGTCAACTGCTTTCTGGAAGCTGCCTCATCGATCAGATCAATGGCTTTGTCCGGCAAAAAACGGTCGTTGATATAACGCACAGAGTATCTCACCGCTGCTTCTATCGCTTCATCTGTGATCGTCACCTTATGGTGTGCCTCATAGCGTCCCCGAAGTCCCTTCAGAATCTCTATGGACTCTTCCTCACTCGGCTCCTCCACCATCACAGCCTGAAAACGCCGCTCCAGCGCCGGATCCTTCTCTATATGCTTACGGTATTCGCCAACGGTAGTCGCGCCGATCAACTGCATCTCACCTCTGGAAAGAGCCGGCTTCATGATATTCGAGGCATCCATCGCCCCCTCCGCGCCGCCTGCCCCGATGATCGTGTGAAGCTCATCGATAAAAAGCAGCACATCATCCCGCTCCGAGACCTCCTGAATCACCCGCTTAATACGCTCCTCGAATTCGCCCCGATACTTCGATCCGGCCACCATGCTTGCCATATCCAGCGTATACAGCTGCTTGCCCTGCATGGTCTCCGGAACATCTCCCGCAACAATTCGCTGTGCCAAGCCTTCCACAATGGCGGTCTTCCCGACTCCCGGCTCTCCGATTAGGCACGGATTATTCTTCGTTCTACGGCTGAGGATCTGCAGTATCCTCTGTACTTCCTTCTCTCTGCCGATCACAGGATCCAGCTTTCCTCTGGCTGCCTGCTCCGTCAGATTGCGGCTGAACTGCTCCAGCATAGCGCTGCTCTGACCGCCATTTTGTGCCGTCACTGTTCTGGAATACTCCTTATAGCGACTCTCTTCCAGTCCGAGACAATCCAAAATCGCCATAAACAGCTTCTGTACCGGGATCCCCATGGTATGAAGCAAACGTGTGGCTACCGAATCCGTATCCTTCAAAATAGCCAGCAAAAGATGCTCTGTCCCCACCTGCGTCTGTCCGAAAAACTCTGCTTCCAGCGCTCCCTGCTCCAGAATAGCCTCCGCTCTGGGAGAGTACTGCGCACTCTGTCTCTCTGCCACGGCTCCTTCGGGCACGATCAAATCCTTCACCAGACCCAACAGCTTCTGCTCATCCACATGATTCTCCTGCAGGATCACCGCAGCCATTCCCTGCTGCTCGCGCAGCAGCCCCAGTAAAAGGTGTTCGGAACCGATATAGCTCTGACCGCATTGACGAGCGGCCGCTCTCGCAAGCTTCAGAGCACGGTTCACCTGTTCTGTATATTGCATAAATTCTACATCCTTCCATGATTCATATCTTCAAGAATCTCATCCACCATCTCATGTATCTCTTCATCTGAAATATCCCGACAGCGCGCTCTCGCAAGCAGCCCCCTGAGTTCGTCTTTCATAGACTCCATCGCCCGCAGCTTATCTCCGTTCAATGCGACGATGGCTCCTCTTCGACGGTCAAGCTGCAGGTATCCCTCCCTGCGCAACACATCATATGCCTTATTCACCGTATGCATGTTGATGCCGATATCTCCGGCCAGCTGGCGCACCGATGGGAGCGAATCCCCCTCGCGGAGAACAGAGGTGGCGATCCCCATGATAATCTGATTGCGAAGCTGTATATAGATGGCTTCCTCACTTTGAAAATCTATCTCTATTATCATCTGTTCACTTC
>JAUNCG010000062.1 GCA_030526715.1 Eubacteriales bacterium | reverse complement strand
GATTTTGCGGTGATTTTTGCGATTTTCAGGCATACATTATAGTGGCCGCAAGCTCGTTTGCCTTTTCTGCGCCGCAAAGCCTGCGGGTCAGCTCCAACGCAAAATCGATGGCGGTACCCATACCACGGCTGGTGGTGATATGTCCGTCCGTCACCACGGTACCGTCAGCGATCCGCGCTCCGATCAGACGCTCCTCAAAGCCCGGATAGCAAAGGGCAGTTTTTCCCTCCAGCAGTCCCAGATCCCCCAGAACACTGGGAGCCGCACAGATCGCAGCGATCCCTCTTTGCGCCTCATGGAATTCTTTCAGCAGGGCGGTCAGACCTGCGTGCTCTCCAAGGTGTCTGGTTCCTGGCATTCCTCCCGGAAGCACCAGTATGTCCGCATCTGCAAAATCACATTCCTCAAACAATGCATCCGCCTCGATCCCAATATGATGTGATCCGCGGATCATGCGTTTTCCGGTCACGGAGACCATACAAACCTCCACTCCTGCACGTCTTAAAATATCTACCACGGTCAATCCCTCGATTTCTTCAAATCCGTCTGCAAGAAATACATATACTTTTCTCATGCTCGCGCTCCTCCTTCATTTTCTCCGCAACTGTTCCATACGCTCACAGTTCCTTTTGTTTCATATACGCTGCCCCTATTTTATCAGAAAACCTGCCAAAATGCTATGACAAATCAGAATGGTTGTATTTCCCGGGCTATCTTGACAGTACTTTATTGCTTTGCTAGAATAAAATCATATTATTCAATGGAGAATTTTATGGAAATCGAAAGAAAATTTTTAATTCAGGAGCTGCCCAATCTGCTGGAGCAGTATCCGAGCCACCTGATCGAGCAGGCTTATCTCTGCACGAATCCGGTGGTGCGTATCCGCCGTCAGGATGATGATTATATTCTGACCTACAAGGGCGAGGGCATGATGACAAGAGAAGAATACAACCTCCCCATCACTGCCGAAGCCTACGCACATCTGCTCACCAAAATCGACGGTAATCTCATCCGTAAACGGCGTTATCTGATACCCGCCGGGCACGGACTGACGATCGAGCTCGACATCTTTTCGTCGCCTTTTGCGTCTCTGCGTCTTGCGGAGGTAGAATTTCCCGACGAGAAAGCTGCACGCGCGTTCGTCCCTCCCGCATGGTTTGGCGAGGATGTGACTTTTGACGGCCGATATCACAACAGTTATCTGAGTACTCTTGATCTAAATGGGGAGGAGAAAGGGGGCTGACATGCGCGCCTTTACCGAAAAACTGCTGTACCTCAGAAAAAAGCAGGGTCTTACTCAGGAGGCTTTATCCAAAGCCCTGTTCATTGAGCGTCCGACCTACACCAATTACGAGCGCGGTCGAAGAGTACCGCCCTATGAAATCATTGTGCGAATCGCAGATTTTTACAATGTATCGCTGGACTATCTGCTGAGGGAGGATTATGAGCTCTATCTTTCCCATCAGCTCACCATTATCGATAAGATCCTTTCGGTCTTAAAACAGCTGGATACGACCGGTCTGGAGGATTCCTTCAGCCATGTCAGATATCTTCTTGCTCTTCAGAAGATGCATAAAAAACGGACGGGAAGATAACCGTCCGTTTTTTATATCTCATATAACCATTTCACACCCAGCTTACGGATATACTATCTCCACCAGTGTCAGTCCCTGCGGCGGAGCAGTCTCGCCCGCCGCCTGACGATCCTTTGCTTCGATGAGCGTCTTCATATACTCCGGCGGCAAATATCCGCTACCGACTCTCAGCAGTGTCCCCACGATAATACGTATCATATTGTACAGGAATCCATTCCCGCAGATCCGCACGGTGATCATATCCCCCGTCTTATCCACCTGCGCAGAGTAGATCGTCCGAACCGTATTTTCCACCTCCGGTTTCGCCGTACACAGGCTCTTAAAATCATGGGTTCCCACCAGATACGATGCCGCCTGACGCATATCCTCCACGTTCAGCGGATAGTAATAAAACAGAGAATACAGACGCTGCGTGGGATCTGGAAAACGACGATTCAGGATCTTGTATTCGTAGGTCTTCACCGTATCGCGAAAACGCGGATGAAAATCCGCCTCCACCTCGCAGGAATCCTGAATCCGGATATCCTGAGGCAGTCTGGTATTCAGCGCATAGGATATTTTTTCCGCAGGCATCCTCGCCTCAGTGTCAAACACTGCTACATTTCCCAACGCATGTACCCCGGAATCCGTCCTGCTGGCGCCGATCACCTTGACCTGCTCACGTAAGAGCTCCGAGAGGTGTTGGTTCAATACCTCCTCCACGGTGATCCCGTTCGGCTGGATCTGCCAGCCACAATAATTTGTTCCGTCGTACGCGACGGTCAGTTTTACTCTCTTCATATCTTAAAATCCAAATATCCATTTTGCCGCAAGCATTGCCATGAGATACACGACCAGCGTCAGATAGGCCGCGTGATCTCTTCTTTCATACTTCAGCGGCCGCATCTTTGTACGTCCTTCGCCTCCGTGATAGCCTCTGGCCTCCATCGCCATCGCCAGATCGTTGGCCCGGCGAAAAGCAGAGATAAACAGCGGCACCAACGGCGGCACCATACTCTTCGCCTTCTGTATCAGACCGCCTTCCTCAAAATCCGCGCCTCTCGCAGTCTGCGCCTTCATGATCTTGTCCGTCTCCTCCAGAAGAATCGGGATAAATCTGAGGGCAATGGACATCATCATCGCTACTTCATGCACCGGCACATGCAGCCGGTTCAGAGGACGCAGCCCCTTTTCCAGCCCGTCTGTCAGTTGATTCGGCGTTGTCGTCAGAGTCATTACCGAGGAGCCGATGATCAGAAACGATAAGCGGATCGCCATAAATGCCGCCGTCAGCAGTCCCTCCTCCGTCACGGTCAGCCTCCAGATGTGAAGCAGAGGCTTGCCCTGAATCATAAACAGGTTAAACACCACGGTGATCATCAGCAGTACCAGTATGGATTTCATGCCCCGCACAAGGAATTTAAACGGTACCTTGGAGGTACGGATCACCCCCGCCAGAAATACCAGCGCCACCGCATACGCCGCAAAGGATCGAAACAGGAACAGGGATACGATAAATACCATGGTTCCTACCAGCTTTGTACGCGGATCCAGTCGATGTATCACAGAATCCGCAGGATAGTATTGTCCGATTGTAATGTCTCTGATCATAGCTTTGCTCCTAATGCGGCAAGAATCGATTCCTTTGCTTCCTCCACCGTCGTTGCCGTTGTATCTACCTTCATACCTTTTTCCCTGAGCTTCTGCATCAGATAGGTCACCTGAGGCGCCGCAAGACCAATGCTCTCCAGCTCCCGGTAGTGCTCAAATACTCTGCGCGGCGTATCGTCAAAACGCACGCGTCCCTGATCCATCACAATGATTCTGTCCACATATCTGGCCACGTCCTCCATACTGTGAGATACCAGCACCACCGTGATCCCCCGTTCCTTATGCAGCCTTGCGATCTGATCCAGTATATCATCCCGCCCCTTCGGATCCAGCCCCGCCGTAGGTTCATCCAGAATCAATACCTCCGGCTGCATGGCCAGTATCCCCGCGATCGCAGCGCGACGCTTCTGTCCGCCCGAAAGCTCAAAGGGCGACTTCTGATAATATTTTTCCTTTAATCCCACCTGCTGCAGTGCTTCTCTTGCCCTGCGTTCTACCTCTTCCTTCGGCAATCCCAGATTCTTCGGTCCGAAGCAGACGTCTGAAAATACATCCACCTCAAACAGCTGGTATTCCGGATATTGGAAAACCAGTCCTACCCGACTGCGCAGCTGCTTCATGGAATATCCGGGCGCATAGATATTCTCGCCATTATAATAGACCGTACCTTCGGTAGCCCTCACCAGCCCGTTCAGATGCTGGATCAGAGTGGACTTGCCGGAGCCGGTATGTCCGATGATTCCCAGAAACTGACCGTCCGGAATCTCCAAATTGATATCATCCAGCGCCTTTTTCTCGTAGGCGGTTTCCTGACTGTATATATAGCTTACATGTTCCAGTTTTATTGACATCTTGTCTCCTATCACAGACTGGTAAGTGCTTCTACCAATTCTTCAATACTCAGAATCCCCTCCGGGATCTTCACACCGCTTTTTTTCAGCTCGTGAGCCAGCAGGGTCACCTGCGGTACATCCAGACGATGCTCCTTCAGAGTCTCCACCTGAGAAAAAACCTCTCTCGGCGTTCCCTGCATCAGTATCCGTCCCTGATCCATCACGATCACCCGATCCGCATGGATGACCTCTTCCATGTAGTGCGTGATCAGCAGGATCGTGACGCCCTCCTCTTTGTTCAATCGCTGCGCTGCAGCGATCACTTCCTGTCGTCCCACAGGATCCAGCATGGCCGTCGGCTCGTCCAGTACAATGCATTTGGGATGCATCGCCACCACTCCGGCGATGGCTACACGCTGCTTCTGTCCTCCGGACAGCTTGTTCGGCGAGTGGCTGCGGTATTCCCACATACCGACAGTTTTGAGTCCCTCCTCCACACGTCTGCCGATCTCTTCTGTCGGCACGCCCATGTTTTCCGGACCGAAAGCCACATCCTCATCCACCACGGTTCCGATGATCTGGTTATCCGGATTCTGAAATACCATACCGGCCGTCTGACGAATCTCCCAGATCTTCTCCATGTCTTTCGTATCCTTGCCGTCCACAAACACAGATCCGCTGCTTGGCAGAAGGATCGCATTCAGGTGCTTTGCCAGTGTAGATTTGCCGGAGCCGTTGTGTCCGAGGATCGCAATGAACTGCCCGGGCTGCACCTCCAGATCAACGCCGTCCACAGCACTGTGGACGGACTCAACCTGTCCGTCCTCCCCGTATTTATGATATTCATGCTTTAAATTTTCAACCTTTATGATGTTTTTCATGAAAATCCTTTTCTGCCGCTGACTTCTCTGTTTCTTTTTTTGCTTCATTTTTTGTTTCTTTGTTTGCTTCCTTCTTGGCTGCTTCCTCTGCCGCCTTCGCCGCTTTCTCTGCAGCTTCTTTCTTTGCAGCATAATCCCAGTAGCGGTCATTTACACGACTGCTAAGCTTTGTCAGACACAGAATCTTCTCGCCAAGCTCTTTGGTAAGATCGTCCTTCCCCATGCGCCACTTCCAGTTATTCCCCATGGTAGACGGGAAATTCATACGTGCTTCCTCGCCAAGTCCCAGATAATCCTGCACCGGAACAATACAGGTATCCGCACTGCTGAGCATAGCCAGACGAATAAAATTCCAATGCATCTCCTTCTCCGTCGTCTGTGGATGATTCATATATTCCTGCACAAACGCACGTCTCTCCTCATCCTGATGCGCATACCACTGCATCAGGGTCTCATTATCATGGGTTCCCGTATAAACCACGCAATTCTTCTGATAATGATGCGGCAGATGATCACAATTAGAATCGCCGTCAAATGCAAATCCGATGACCTTCATATTGGGATATCCGCTGTCTTTGACAAGCTGACGAACCGAATCGGTCATCAGACCAAGATCCTCTGCGATGACATGACGTTTTCCGAGCTTTGCCTCCAACATGCGGAAGAGATCCATGCCCGGCCCCTTCTCCCAATGTCCGCCGGTAGCGTCCGTATCCCCATAAGGGATGGAATAATACTCGTCAAAGCCGCGGAAATGATCGATGCGAACCACATCATACAGCTCATAGCAGTGCTGCATACGACGTACCCACCAATCATACTCCTGATTCCTGTGAACATCCCATCGGTACAGCGGATTGCCCCAGAGCTGTCCCGTAGCAGAAAATGCATCCGGCGGGCAGCCTGCCACTCCGGTAGGCTTACGGTTCTCATCCATTTGGAACAGATCCGGATGCGCCCATGTATCTGCGCTGTCCAGCGCCACATAGATCGGAATATCACCGATGATGCGGATGCCATGCTCGTTGGCATACTTCTTCAGCTTTGTCCACTGCTCGGTAAACTTATACTGCAGATACTCGTAAAATTCGATCTCCTCTGCGTATTCCTTGTAATAGTAATCGATGGAGTAGCCCCAGCGCATACGGATATCCTCCGCCCACTCCAGCCAAGATTTTCCGTCAAAGCATTTTTTCACCGTCATGAACAGCGCATAATCCTTCAGCCATGACTGATTCTTTTCCACAAATCTCTGAAAGCTCTCGTCCCCGGAAATCTCACTTCTTTCATAAGCCTTTTTCAGAAGTGCAAGTCGTTTCTCGTAAAGGTCTCCGTACTCAACATAATTCGGATGGCCGGTACAGTCTGCCTCTCTGCATTCCTCCGCAGTCAGAACACCCTCCTTTACCAGCTCGTCCGGATCGATAAAATACGGATTTCCTGCAAAGGTGGAAAATGACTGATAGGGGGAATCTCCGTAGCTGGTAGGTCCCAGCGGCAGGATCTGCCAGTAGGTCTGACCGGATTCTACCAGAAAATCCACGAATCTGTATGCCTCCTCTGAAAATGTACCGATCCCGTAGGGGGACGGAAGACTACTCACCGATAATAAAACTCCGCTTCCTCTTCTCAACTGTCTCTTCCTCTTTTCTATAATCTATTTTATTCTTCTGTGATCGATTTTTTTGGAGATCACCATACCGATTCCCTGCATGATCTGCACCAAAAGTATCAGCAGGATCACCGTCACTATCATAATACCCGCCTCATAACGGTAGTATCCGTACTGGATCGCGATATCGCCAAGTCCTCCACCGCCGACGGTTCCCGCCATAGCGGAATATCCGAGAATCGTTCCGACCGCGATCGTCGCATTCACGATCAGGGAGGTGCGCGCCTCCGTAAGCAGCACCTTTGTGATCATCTGCCATGTGCTGGCGCCCATACTCTGAGCCGCTTCGATTACACCGCGATCCACTTCTTTTAAAGAAGACTCTACCATACGTCCGATAAACGGCGCAGCCGCAATGGTCAGCGGTACGATCGTCGCAGTCGGTCCGTAGGTCTTCCCCACGATTATACGTGTCAGCGGAATGACCAGAATCAGCAAAATCAGGAAAGGAATACTTCGCAAAATATTTGTCACAAAATCCAGCGCCTTATAAACTGCCCTGTTCGGACGAATGCCGTCCTCATCTGTCACAGTCAAAAGTACGCCGAGAGGCAATCCCAGAATATAACCGAACAGTGTAGAGCCCAGCGTCATATACAGTGTCTCGCCGATACCTGTGACGATCATCATGATCACCGTTTTATCCCACATAATTCTTCAACTCCTCCACACTCAATTTTGCATTCTTCAGATAGGAAATCATCCGATCCGCCATATCCCGGTCATCCGGAAGCTGCAGCACCATCTCTCCGTTGGCTACTCCGCCGATATCTCTTGTATTCGCGTACAGGATATTCACCGGTGTCTTATATGCCAGCACCATGTTTCCTATCACCGGTTCAAAGGAAGAATTCTCACTGAAGGTAATACGAACACAATGTCTTCCCTTCATCTCCGTGACCTTCTCATATCCCTGATAGATCAGCTTCTTTGCTTCCTTCGTCTGCGGCGTCTGGAAGATCTGCGCAACGCTGCCGTGCTCCGCAAGTCTTCCATGGTCAATGATCGCTACATGGGTACATATCTCCTGTACCACAGACATCTCATGTGTGATGATCACTACCGTGATACCATATTCCCGATTGATCTCACGGATCAGCTGCAGAATAGACTTCGTCGTCTGCGGATCCAGCGCACTGGTCGCCTCATCGCAAAGCAGAATCTTCGGATCCGAAGCCAGCACACGGGCGATCGCCACACGCTGCTTCTGACCTCCGGAGAGCTGTGCCGGATAAGCATTTGCCTTCTCCTCCAGTCCTACGATCTTCAGGTATTCCATTGCTCTGCTGCGAGCCTCCGTCTTCTTCACTCCATCCAGCTCCATGGGGAAGCAGACATTATCTATGACGCTTCTCTGCATCAGAAGATTAAAATGCTGGAAGATCATACCGATATCCTTACGAGCCGCTCTCAGCTCTTTATCCGAAAGCTTCTGCAGCTCCTGTCCGTTCACGATCACACTCCCGGAAGTCGGACGCTCCAGCAGATTCAGGCAACGCACCAGCGTACTCTTGCCCGCACCGGACATGCCGATGATTCCGTAAATATCCCCCCTGTTGATGTCGAGCGTGACGTCCTGCAGGGCATATACATTCGCATCCTTCAGCTTGAATTCTTTGTTCAGATGCTCAATTTTAATAATAGGTTCCATCTCATTCCTCCAAGATTTCTTCTCACTTTCGCAGTATAGTATAAAACCGGGGCAGTTGCAAGGAAAAACTGCCCCGGTTACTTATATATACTCACGCTCTGCCTGCTGCAGTCCGCATGTATGTTATGGCTGTGAAGCTATCTGTATCTTAGGCTTCTGTCTCGGTCTCTGCCTCTGCGGCATCCTCAGACTCTACAAACGGAATGACCGCTCCGTCATACTTCTCATTGATAAAATCCTGAATCTCCTGAGACTTCAGAACATCTACCAGAGCAACGATACCGTCATTCTCTTCATTTCCCTCTTTTACGGCAATGACATTCACATAAGTCTTAGCTGCCTCGGAATCTGCGGACTCATATGCGATAGAATCCTTTGCTACGGAGAAGCCTGCCTCCAGAGCATAGTTGCCGTTCATAACTGCCAGAGATGCGTCTGCAATGGAGTGCGGGATCTGGGCTGCCTCCAGCTCTACGATCTTCACGTTCAGCGGATTCTCCTCGATATCATTCACTGTCGCAGTCAGACCTGCTCCCTCCTTCAGAGTCAGGATTCCGTTGTCCTGCAGAAGAAGAAGTGCACGCGCTTCATTGGTCGTATCATTCGGAACCAGAATCTCATCGCCCTCTTCGAGCTCCTCCAGAGACGCCTTCTTGCCCGGATAGATTCCGAACGGCTCGTAGTGGATACCGCCCGCATTCACCAGATGTGTGCCCTTCTCCTCATTGAAGCTGTCAAGATACGGAATGTGCTGGAAATAGTTCGCATCAAAATCTCCGCTCTCTACGACCATGTTCGGCTGTACATAGTCGCTGAATACCTTCACCTCAAGCTCCCAGCCCTGCTCCTCAAGGATCGGCTTTGCCGCTTCAAGAATCTCTGCGTGGGGTGTCGCGGAGGCTGCCACAGTAATGGTACCTTCAGCCGCTGCCGGCGCTGCCAGTGCAAATGTAAGGGTTGCTGCTGCTGCTGCGATTGCCACTAGTCTTTTCATAATCTTATTCTCCTCTTCTTTCATTTCCTATTTACTAAGTAGGAATTATGTTTTTCTTATCATATAGCATCATGCTGCTCATGTCAAGCTTTTTTTCTGTAACTTTGTCAGTTTTTTCTGTAGTCTTGTCGATGGTGTCTACTGCAAATCTATCCCATACAAAATCCTGTCCGCTCCCGCCGACAGATGTGTGGCATGGCAGCTTCGCGCGATCGCATTCGACGGATCGTTAGCCGGTGAGGTTCGCAAATATACCCGTGTCAGTTCAAGCGCCTCCGCAGCGTAGGCCAGCAGCATATCTACCGCCTCCCGACCGTAGCCCCGCCCTCTGACGCCCTCATGGAGCATGTAGGCCAGCTCTAATCTGAGCTCGGATGTCTCCGGCGCATCTGCCATGAGCTCCTGCGTTGTCATCTCCTCAAGCCCCACCCGGCCGATCACATTACCGGAGGAGCGTTCCACCAGTGTCCACAAGCCGTAATCGAGCAATTCATAGCGATGTCGCATATAGTACAGCATCTGCTCCTCGGCATCCTCCCCCTGCATGGCAATATCCGGATTCTCCTGCTCCCGCGCATACAGTCGCAAAAGCTGTGGAATATCCTCCGGCACGGATTCCCTGATCATCAGTCGCCTCGTTTGAGCAATGATCAGTGGACGGTGATAGTGACGATGCCACACTCTGGACAGATAGGAGACATCCAGTCCCTCCTGCGCAGCTGTATAGGGGATGCCCCAGACCGGTGCGCCTTCTTCTATATAAATGCAGGGGCGTCCTGCCGCAAGCAGCCTCCTTGCCAGCGACAGATCCCGGGTAGTGTAGACTGCCTCACAGTTCTTTTCTGTCATAATACGCGAAAACGCCTCCTCATCGGAGACGTCAAAGCGCACCAGCTTTTTAGCGGGAAGTATCAACATTTTTCCGGTTCCGGATATTCTACGCCAAAGGTCTCCACCGTCACAGACTTCATCTTCTGCTCATCCAACGGACGATCGCTGTAATCCGTGTCTTCCTCCGCGATGCGGTTCACCACATCCATGCCCTCGATGATTTTGCCGAACGCAGCATATTCTCCATCCAGATGCGGAGCATTCTTATGCATGATAAAGAACTGGGATCCCGCAGAGTTCGGGTTCATAGCTCTGGCCATGGAGAGTACTCCTTCTGTATGACAAAGCTCATTGTTCACGCCGTTTCTTGCAAACTCCCCCTTGATAGCATATCCCGGGCCACCCATACCGTTGCCGTTGGGGCATCCCCCCTGAATCATAAACCCGTTGATCACACGGTGAAAGATCAACCCGTCATAATAGCCCTTCTTTACCAGACTGATAAAATTATTCACGGTATTCGGAGCGATCTTAGGATACAGCTCCGCTTTCATTACATCTCCATTTTCCATTGTAATTGTTACGATTGGATTTTGTGACATAATAGTTCCTCCTAGTCAAATAATCATATTCCTCATGCATGCTGTCATGATCAGACTGCATGCATCTGCGGCCGATCGGACGGCTACATCTGTGTTTCATTATAACTGCTTCTCCCACAGGTTGCAAGCATATTGTAATACACGCTTTCTCAGTACACCCCTGCAAATATCGAAGCGGCTGCCACGGTCAACAGACCCGCCACGGCAATGGACAGACTGCTCATAGCTCCCTGAATCTCCCCAAGCTCCAACGCCTTGGAAGTGCCAATGGCATGGGACGCCGTCCCAAGAGACAATCCGATGGAAATCGGTTCCCGGATCCGAAACAGTCTGCAGACCATATCTCCGAGCACACTGCCTATGATTCCGGTAATAACGATCACGGCTACCGTGATGGTGGGAATGCCTCCCAGCTCCTCCGATACGCCGATACCGATCGCTGTAGTGATCGACTTCGGCAGCAAAGTAACATAGTATTCATGCTCCAGCCCGAACAGCACCGCCAGTCCCAGTATACTTCCAAGACTTGAGAGAACCCCTGCGAAAATTCCGAGGAATACCGCCACAAGATTCTTCTTCAGCAGCTCCATCTGCTGATACAGAGGGATCGCCAGCGCCACCGTCGCCGGAGTCAGCAGATATCCCAGATATCTGGCGGATGCATTGTACGCCTCGTATTCCACGCGCAGCAGCTTTAATGTCAGGATCACTGCCAAAATAGCCAACAGCAGCGGATTCATGATATCCAGCTTTGTCTTTTTTCTCAGATATACTCCGATCGCGTAAGCCACAATGCTGATTGCGGGACCGAAAAACAACGAGCTTGTGATAAATTCGTTCATTTTTCTTCCTCTCCTTTTCTCTGACGGCGGATCACCGCCTGACTGACAAGACCGGTC
>JAUNCG010000126.1:1925-2178 GCA_030526715.1 Eubacteriales bacterium | reverse complement strand
GTCACATTACCTGCCGATGCATCCATAATCACTTTCACCGGAAGCATGAATTTTTCTTTTCCTTTTTTACTTTCTTTGCTCTTCTTTTTCATTTTGAAGTTCCTCCATTTTCTTTTTCATCAATTCGAGAGCACGTTTCCGATGCTCACCGACTGTACTCCGCACAAGATTTAACTGTCTTGCTATCTCTGCATCACTCATGCCCATAAAATATGCCAGCAAAACAACGTCTCGTTTTCGATCTGAAAGCATT
>JAUNCG010000126.1:0-1915 GCA_030526715.1 Eubacteriales bacterium | reverse complement strand
CAGCGCATCCTTTACATCAATGTCATACTCCAATACCTGAAACCTTTTATGATCCAGAGTGTACTCATCCATCCTATACAGTTTTGAAAGAGCTTGTGCAGAAAGCTCCGAAAACATAATTTCATGCTCGTGTCTGTACTTCATATGCCGATAATAATCAACCCTTTCCCCATGCAATACCATTCTGCACATTCGGTCGAATTTATGTTGAATTGTTTTTTCATCAACAGAAGGAGATTTACCCACAGTAATTCACCTCCTTCCCTTTTCATCCGTCCAGAATAAAGGCTATAAATTCACCTTCATCCTATATACCGAATGCCAGATACCCTTTGTAGGGGCGTAGAAGAAAGTTTCTGAAAAAACAAAATGAAAGTGCCCTGACAGTACATAACTATTCAGGACACTTACTTTGTCTCTACCTATATGTTTTTTGATTTGATTCTTTTCGCACGAACATGCAATACCACTTATTCAGAATTTTCCACCACCGACTCCATCATTTTCACTATTTTGTTTGGATTCTATTCTGAGTTTCAGCTATATCTCCTCCAATCCATCGCATTCCTGTTTGTCATCTAAACAAGTCCTGGAATTTTCTCATCCCACTGCATAGGTAAATCGTATATCATTCCAATACTGATCCGGGAAAAGATCTTCGCCTTCCAGGCGTGTGATTGAGATCAACTCCTCCCCATACCGTAAGATAATGTATGTTCCTGCAATTCTCTCTTTTGTTTCTGCTGTAGATTCTGCTGTCCGAGTCAGTTCCATCTCAACGATTCCGCTATACTCTGAACCTTCTTTCCCTTGTTCCCGGTAAGTCCACCTGCCGGTATAATAATTTTCATAAGGCTCACGGCTTTTTCCACTTCCAAATGCAAGTGTGCTATCTCCGTAAAAAGTCAGTGTTCCATCATATTCCTCGCCCATCTGTGTATAGACACCATCAGCTGTCCAGTCTCCGATCAGAGTCCCTGGATCTTCCCCTTTGATTGCAGTATCCGGGGCTCCCGGATCCATTTTCTCCGTCTCCTCATCATATCCCTGATATTCTGACAGAAGCTTGCTCCCATAAGGTGTGAAATCCAGAACTCCGCCTCCGTTTGGCAGCTCCAGCATATTGTCCTTCAGGCTCATAAACGGATAATACTCGACGCTCCTTCCATCTGTATCCTCGATCAGAATCTGTAAGTTTGGCATAATGTCACTGACATTTCCCCGTACAAAGATAGGATCTCCGGAATCACCCTCATAGATCGCTTCTCCCGCTTCCCCAAGGTAGTCATTCTCTTCTGTGAGAAGCCACGGATTCACCGTGACCAACGCATCCTTCTCTGCCGGTACGATACAATATAGCTGGGATCCCTCGTATGTCAGGAAATGCTCTTCCGGAATTTCCAGAAAAAATGGGAACTTCTGGCTGACACCTGCCACTTCCAGATAGGTAGGCAGATACGGATACTCCGCTTCATACGCTCCAAGATATGCAATGGCACACAGCTCATTCTGCTGCTTTATGATATCCCTGAACTGCGAAAGCGTATAGACAGCTTCATCCCTGTAAAAATCAAATTGTTCAGGTTGTGAACTTGTTTCGTAAATTGCTTCTCCATTTGCTGCGCTGCGAACGGCCTGTATCGTCTGCGGCCAGCCGATTCCATCCTCCATTAGACGATGCTCTGCCTGAAATGCTTTCACTGCAGCTTCCGTGTTTTTTCCAAAAATCCCATCCACGGTATCCTGTAAATACTTCTGATCCACAAGCATCTGCTGCAAATCTTTTACAAGTGCAGGATCATTGCTGCCGCCGCGCAGAACAGTTCCTTCCGGATAAAAAGATTCCGTTTCCGTATTCCCGCACTGCGTACAGTTTCTGGCACTGGTTCCCTGGCTATGATCCGTTGCAGCCCTG
>JAUNCG010000061.1 GCA_030526715.1 Eubacteriales bacterium | reverse complement strand
AGACACCCTCATCTGCCTTGACTGTGATCTTGATATTGTCAATGATCGTACTCTGGTCAAAGGCTTCCGTTGCCTCCTTGATCGTTACTGTGATTTCCGGCAATTTTATATTCTCAGAAATCTCATATTCTTCAGCAAATTTTGCCGTATAGGTGAATACCGCATCCGCTTCCTCTGAGGCGAAGACTTCTGCATTACTTAACTCCCACTCTACGGCAAGGCTTTCTTCCTTCTCACCCTCCGTATCCGTTACCATTGTCTGCAGCGTTTCCGGAAAACAGATTTCGGATTCTTCTGCTCCCTGCTTCACTTCCTGATGCAGAATGGATTCTTCCGGAGATATGATCCCTGTGATTATTTTCTGAATATTCTCAGATTCTATTTCTTCCGCTATTTCTGTTTCTGCTGTTTCCGACTGCTCCTGAGATTCACTTTCTGTTTCACTTGCAGGTTCCGTCTGCTGTTCTGCTGTTTCTGTCTGCTCTGCAGGTGCCGGTGCTGCTTCCTCCTGAGATTCTGCACTCTCCTGCGCCGGTGCTGCTTCCTGCGCCTCTGCGCTCTCCTGCACCACTTCTTCTCTTTCCGCTTCGGATGCTTCTGTCGTCTCCGCATCCACAGTCTCCTGCAGCTGTACTTCCTCTGCATACACAGCCGGAGCAGTTACCGATGACATCGTCATTGCACATGACAGCAGAACTGCCATCCACTTTGTTCCTCTTCTCATGTTTTTCATACCTCTCTCTTTTCTCTGTAATATCCGGTTTTTGGTTCTCTTTGCATTTATGACAATAAAAAAGGGAACATCCAGTATGCCGAATGTCCCTTGAAGGTTCTTTTTTGCAACTGGCTGTCTTTTTCAGACCCTTTAGCTTTGCGTCCCACCCTTTCGAATGGTTTGCCCATTTATTTAATTTCCACAAACATTTTTTACTATACTATGTGTTTGCCTAAAAAGCAATACATTTTTTAGCGAAATATAATATCCAAATATTTTGACACTAATTCCGCATCATTCACATTTTAAAGATATTTTGAGATCGTTGCCATCATCTTATGAATATCCAGCGGCTTCGCAATGTGGTCATTCATTCCGGCCTCCATACATGCTTTGATGTCATCTACAAACGCATTCGCGGATGTCGCCAATATCGGAATAGTTTTCGCATCCGCATGAGCGCTCTGCCGGATCCGTCTGGTGGCATCCAGACCATTCATCACCGGCATCATGAGATCCATAAGTATAAAATCATAGGTACCGGGAGCGCTGTTTTGGAACATCTCGACTGCCATCCGGCCATTGATCGCAGTATCCACGCATACTCCCTTTTTGTTCAAAATATATTTGGCGATCTCCTGATTCATTTCATTGTCTTCCACCAGCAGCATTCTCTTTCCGTCGATGCAATATGTCTCTTTTTCTGCCTTTTCTTTATGGACAGCGCCATCGGCTATCTCAAGCGGTATTCCCACGGTAACGGTAGTACCCAGCCCCACTGCGCTTTCAATCACAATATCCCCGTGCATCAGGGTGACAAGCTCCTTCGTGATGGTCATCCCAAGACCGGTGCCATCGTGAACGATATCCAAAGCCTGATTCTCCCGTGCGAATGGCTCATAAATTTTTGACAGAAATTCCTTTGACATCCCGATTCCGGTGTCTTTTATTGTTATTTCAAACCATATGTGCTTTTCATCCAACGGCTTTTCCGAGACAAAGCTCTCTACCCTACCGCCGACCGGCGTATACTTGACTGCATTTGTCGTGATATTCGTGATAATTCTTGAAAGATGAGTGGGCGAGCCGGTGACAAACGCATGCCCAAAATCGCATCCGGGAGGAATTAGCACAACTCCTTTTTCATCTGCCAGAATCTGAAAGGATCCAAACAATGCGGTTATAAGCTCCGCAAGCTGAAATGTTTCGTACTGCAGCTCAATTTTCCCGCTTTCAATATGGCTCAAATCCAGAACATCATTGATCATATATTTCAACTGGGAACCTGCTTCTTCTATTTTCCCAATGCATTCCAGCACCTTCTCTTTATCGTCGATATTTTCCTTCAGAATATGGAGCATACCCATAACACCGTTGATCGGTGTGCGCATATCATGCGAGACCCTCGAAAGAAAATCTGTCTTTGCGTTGTTGGCGCGTTCTGCCTCTCTTAACGCATTCTCCAGCGTTTTTCTTGCCGCTTCCTCCTTTCGATGTTCGACGGTAATATCAGAGCCGACAGCCATGGCTATGATATGCCCGTTTTCTTCATTTGGAATCAGGAAAAACTCGTCGCCAAAGAATCTATCGTATGCTTCCGCATAATATTCTGCACGGAATCTGGTCTCCCCCATCCCGTACCGCTTCAGCATCTCTTCTCTGGTAAATTTGAAATCCTTGTTCTCCAGCGGTCTGGCTTTAATAATTTTATAGGACTCCGATATGAATTGATCGTATTCCATAGGAAATGAAAAGTCCGAAAAATCACGAACCAGCTTCCGGGCCACCGGTCGGAAATCCTCGCCGAGAATCCCCTCCGTCAAATCAAAGTGAAAGATAAACGCCGCGTTGCTCTCAAGCGCATTTTGATAGACGAGCGACTCCAGCTTCCGATCTTGAATATGCTGAACGGCATATATCACCTCTTTCAGACTGCCGTCTGTATCATAGGAAACCGGCATGAACTGGGCGCAGCACCATCCGCTGAGACTGCCTTTATAATCGTAAGTGATCAGCGTCCTGTCCGTCAGGCGTCCGGGAAGTGTGCGAAGATCGACAAACTCTCGCATTTTCTCCTGATATTCCGGCCGAACCAGACGATCCACGACCGTATTCATCGCTGATTGTGCGTCATGAAAGCGTTTTATGATCTCATTTACGTTTTGAATACTGCCAAGCCTCATGAAGGTATGATCCTGCAGATTGATGATGTATATGACAAGATACCCATTAGAAATCCCTGACAGAACCGCATCCTGCAGATCCAGTATCGTTTGCATATTTTGCGTATTCGCCGCATCAAATCCCTGCTTTAGATAAGCGCCGTATCTCTCTATGTAAGACCGCTTCTTTTCCTCCTCCATGAGCTTCTGTGCAGTCACATCCGTATAAATCGCATAGAACTTACAGCTGCCGTCCGGCTGTGGTATGGCATTGGACACGTGATGCAGCCAGCTGATCTTTCCGTTGAGGTTGACCACACGATAGACTGCGTCCATTCCCGATCTGTCCGCAACACACTCTCTGATCATGTCCTGCACCCAGACCTTATCCTCCGGATGAACGATGCTCATGATCTCATCCATCTG
Source organism: Eubacteriales bacterium (assembly GCA_030526715.1). Lineage (GTDB taxonomy): Bacteria > Bacillota > Clostridia > Lachnospirales > Lachnospiraceae > Marvinbryantia. The sequence continues at coordinate 8,560 of JAUNCG010000061.1, read as the reverse complement.
TGATGTTTGCAGATCGTCTCTTCCCGTTACCTTTTTCGCATACTCACTGATGTATTCCCGCGTCAAAACTCCCTGCTTATCGCAGGAAAATACTGCGGTCGCACAGGGCAGAGAATCCAGTATTTTTTTCAAAATCTCACTTCCCTCTTTTTTAATCTGTAACCCTGTTCTGTTATCTTACGCATTCTTCAACGCCTTCACAATATCCTTCAGCTTCGGTGTGCTGCCGTAGAGCAGTACGCCGACACGATAGATCTTGGCTGCCAGAACACCGATGCCTGCTACCGCAATGACGAGTATCCCCACAGATACGACGATCTCATACCACGGCACTATACTCATGGCAATTCTTGTAAACATTGCCATAGGCGATGTCAGCGGAATGTAGGAGCAGATCCGCATCAGCAGCGTATCCACATTGCCGGAGGTCATGGATAATATCACCACCATAAAGGCTGCGACAAATACCAGCGTAATCGGCATTACAGACGTGTTGATATCCTCCACCTTAGAGGCTGTGGAACCGATCGCCCCGTATAAAAAGGCATAAATCAGAAATCCGAGAACGAAGAAGATCAGCATATATCCGAATAATTGCGGCGGCATTGCGAAGATAGACGCAATGATCGGATTGTCTCCCCAGTAGCTTCTGTTCATCTGATAAAACAGAATCGCCGAGCCAAAAACTGCCAACAGCTGTACCAGACCTGCAAGACAGGAGGCCAATACCTTACCGAACAGCATGCTTACCGGCTTCGCACTTGTGATCAGCACTTCCATTGCCCGCGAGCTCTTTTCCGTTGCCACGTTGGTGGCCACCATCTGACCATACAGCAACAATACCATATACAGCGCAAAGATCATGATATATGTATAGAAAAAATTCTGGCTCTGATCGGTTCCGATCTTCTCTATCTCGGAATGGATCTGCACCGCAAAAATGTCACCGACTTCCTTTGCCGAAAACCCTTTCTCCAGCATAGCTTCCATCTGATAATATTTCTGCATGGCAGCTTCCGCCGTATACACATTGGAATCATACAAAGACAGATTGTTCACATAATATGTGATGTCTGTGGCCTCTTTGATCATGATTCCACAGCTTCCCTCATCCTCCAGAATCACTTTTTTCATATCAGCATCACTTTTCTCCACCCGGCTGATCTCATATTCCGGAAAGCTTTCCGCAAAAATATTCTCAAGCATTTCTGCGTCCAGCTGCGCATTCACACTCAGGTAGAGCCTCGCCCTGTCTGCACTCTCATTTTCCGATTCCTGCAACCTAAACAGCATGCTCACCCGCGGAAAAAACATAATACCCGCAATGGCGATCAGCAGAAAAACAGTGACACCCACAAAAATCTTATTCTTGAGATAATACTTCATCTCAAAACCAAAAATCGTCTTAAACTGTCTCATGATCCGCCTCCTTTGTGACATCTCCTGCATATTGGACAAATATATCATTTAAGGACGGTTCATATACCTTCACCTCATCCACATCATACCGGTCTATGATCTGCTTCATTACCTGCTTTTTGTCGCTCTCCTTATCCAGCCGGATCAAAAGCGATCCGTCCTCCTGCACGGAACATGCCATTCCGAAATCTGCCCTCAGCTGTTCTGTCATCTCCGTGCGGACTATGAGCCTGTCTCTGACATAATGATGCCGAATCTCTCTGAGATCTCCCGCAAGCACGATATGCCCGTCATTTAAAATGGCAATCTGACTGCAAAATTCCTCTATATAATTCATCTGATGGCTGGAGAACAGCACGATCTTCCCTTTTTCGATAAGCTCCCTGACCACATCCTTGAGCAGCATGGCATTCACCGGATCCAACCCGGAAAACGGCTCGTCCAGAATCACGATATCCGGATCATGAGCAATCGCCGTCACCAGCTGGATCTTCTGCTGATTTCCCTTGGAGAGCGTATCCAGTCTCTTATTACGGTATTCCGTCATCTCCAGTCTCCCCAGCCAGTAGTCGATCGCTTCTGTCGCCGCCTTTTTCTTCATTCCCTTCAGCTGTGCAAAATATAACAGCTGATCAAAAATGATCTTCTTGGGATACAGTCCCCGCTCTTCCGGAAGATATCCGATCCCAACCTTCGTATAATCCATTGGTTTTCCATCTATCAGGATCTCCCCGCCGTCGGCCGGAAACACATCCATGAGAATACGGATCGTTGTCGTCTTTCCCGCTCCGTTTCGCCCCAGAAGTCCAAAGGCTTTTCCACTCTCAGCCTCCAGAGAGATACCTTTCAGGACATTCTTCTCTCCAAAGGATTTCTCAATATTTCTTAACTCTAACCGCATCTCTCCCTCATCACCTTCCATTTAAATACATTCCAGCACAGCAAATCCCGCAATACTCAGCAGCGTATATACCGTCAGCGCCGAGGATAAATACGTATACTGCGATTCATCCTCCACAAAGATCGGCAATACAGCTTATATCTCCGTCACTCTGCCCTCCAGACGCGGAGCTCTCGATACCTGTTCCGCACGGATCATCTGGATCGCCGCCTTGACTGCTTCCGCCGCATGGATCACATCATCCTCTGTATTATCTATGCCGAAGGTGAGACGAAGCGCACCGGACGCGAGCGGATTCTCATAGCCAAGTGAAAGCAATACATGCGACGCCTCCTTGGAGGATGCGGAGCATGCCGAACCGGAGCTGACACAGATGTTCTGCTCATTGAGCTTATTCACCAGCAGTACACTGTGCGGGATCCCCTCTATCACATAGGAACAGAATCCCGGCAGACGATGTGCGGGATCTCCCGTCGGATATACTCCCGGCAGCTCCGTAAGACTTTCGTTCATACGCTTCATCAGACCATTCAGGTACTCCATGTTCTCTTTCAGACTTCCGATATTTTCCTCCAGCGCCTCCGTCATTCCGACGATCGCGGGAATGTTCTCTGTACCGGAACGCTCCTCCTTCTCCTGTCCTCCACCGGTCAGCAGCGGACGCAGACGGTTCGGAAGCTTGCAGAATAACACTCCGACACCCTTCGGTCCGTTAAACTTGTGTCCCGAGATCGACAGAAAATCCACGCCGAGCTGACGGACATTCACCGGAATATGCCCCACGGCCTGCACTGCATCCGTGTGAAACAGGATACGATGCTTTCTGGTCACCGCTGCCAACGCCCTGATATCCAGCACAGTGCCGACCACATTGTTGGCGAGCATGATCGTCACCAGAATCGTATCCTCCCGGATAGCCGCCTCCAGCTGCTCTGCCGTGATCTGTCCACGCCTGTCGGGCTGCAGATAGGTCACCTCATATCCGTCCTCTTCCAGTTGCTCCAACGTTCTGCGGACTGCATTGTGCTCCATCTGCGTCGTGATGATGTGTTTCCCTTTCTCACATTTCATCCTGCAGATACTGCGGATCGCCCAGTTGTCACTCTCCGTTCCCCCCGAGGTAAAATAAATCTCCGTCGGCAGCGCACCGATCGCTTTGGCTACGCGGTTCCTACATTTTTCCAAAGCATTCTTCGCCGCCTGACCATAGCTGTAGACTGCGGACGGATTGCCGTACTCTTCTCTGAAGTAAGGCAACATGGCTTCCAGCGCCTTTTGGGACAGCTGTGTCGTTGCCGCGTGATCCATATAAATTCGCTTCATTTTCGAGATCCCTCCGTTAAAAAACGGAGAAGCTGCCAAATGATCAACAGTCTCTCCGTTTCTATTATACTATTTTACAGATTACTCTGCCTTCTCAAGAGCCAGTGTTCTGGTGGTCAGATCACATACCTCGCTCGGTCCGTAGTACTGGATCGCACCCGGGAAGGTGAAGCAGGTCTCAACAGCCCACTCATCTCTGTGTGCCTCAAAATACTTAAACGGAGCACCGTCCAGCTCAACCAGAGCCTTCTTGATCACCGGCTTGTCCTCTCCGTGTCTTCTCTCGATGTTCATCATCTTGGTGATCGGCATACCGCCTGCTACCCACTCCTCAGCCGGCTTGGACAGATTAGATACCTTGGAAAGATATCCGTTGTAGCCATACTGGATCAGCATGAACGCATTGTATCCAAGAGAATAGCAGTAGTCTGCATCGAAGTTGGACGGGAATGCACATCTTCCTTCATAACCGAAGAAGTGATGCAGTGCGCCAAACTTGCCATTATAGGTACCTGCTGCCTTACGCTCTGCCAGCTTATCTGCTACCAGTGCGGAGAACAGCTTCTCAGACTCGATCAGGGAAACCTGAACGTTGCCATGCGGATCTCTCTCAAGGAAGAGCTGCTGCTGGATCGTAGTCGGCAGAATCGCGAATACCGCCATAGACTCTGCAGTCAGACCTTTCTCGATGAACGCATACTTCTCAGCCCAGCTTGCAAGCGCATTGAACTCGTCAGCCTTGCTGCCTGCCAGAAGCTCATTGATCTCCTGAATCAGAACGGAGAACTCCGGAACGAACTCGACAACACCCTCCGGAATCACAGCTACACCGAAGTTCATACCCTTAGCCGCTCTCTTCTCTACAGAATCAGCAATGCTGTCTGCGATCTGAGACAGGGACATCTTCTTCGCTGCAACCTCCTCAGAGATCAGGCAGATGTTCGGCTGTGTCTCAAGCGCACACTCCAGCGCTACATGAGAAGCGGAACGTCCCATAACCTTGATGAAATGCCAATACTTCTTCGCAGAGTTGGCGTCTCTCTCGATGTTACCGATCAGCTCACTGTAGGTCTTGGTAGCTGTATCGAAACCAAAAGAACACTCGATATCTTCATTCTTCAGGTCGCCGTCAATGGTCTTCGGGCATCCGATCACCTGTACGCCTGTGTTGTGTGCTGCAAAATACTCAGCCAGTACTGCTGCGTTTGTATTAGAATCGTCACCGCCGATGATCACGATCGCGGTAATACCATGCTTCTTGCAGACCTCTGCTGCAACTGCAAACTGATCCTCACTCTCCAGCTTGGTTCTGCCGGAACCGATGATATCGAATCCACCTGTATTTCTGTACTCGTCGATATAAGCATCGTCGAACTCAATATAATCATCCTCCAGAAGTCCGCTCGGACCCTTCTTGAAGCCATAGAGGATGTTCTCTTTATTGGTAGCCTTCAGCGCATCATAAAGACCGCAGACAACGTTGTGTCCGCCCGGTGCCTGTCCGCCGGAGAGGATAACGCCTACTACCTGCTTCTTATCTGCAGAAGTATTCTCACCCTTCTGGAATGTAATTTCCTTCTTACCATAGGTATTCGGGAACAGCGCCTTGATCTTCTCCTGATCCGCTACGCTCTGCGTCTCCTCGCCTTCCTTCACACAGATCTCTGCGATACCGTGTCTGAGCATTCCCGGAAGCTTCGGCTGATACTCATATCTAGCTTTCTGAAGCGGTGAAATTTTCATAATCATTTCTCCTTTTCTTTATAAAGTCCTCGGTTTATCTTACACAAACCATGATTAACATCGCATTGGATCGCAAACTGAGCGCTCCAAACGCATATCAGATTTATGGTATAATATTTTGACAGAAAAGTAAATATTTTTCCCAAAATTATTTTACTGTTACCTTTACAACCACTTTTTTGCTGCCGGATTTTACCGTAATTTTAGCTACGCCCTTCGCCTTTGCTTTTACGATTCCTTTTGCGTTCACAGATGCCACTTTAGAATTTGATGATACATATGTGAGTTTATCCTGTGATGTCAACGGCAACACCTTTGCCTCCAGTTTCGCCGTCTTTTTCCGGGACAATACCAGATTCTTCTCTGCAACCTGCACAGATCTCGTCTTTACCTGATTTTTCTTGACCGTCACATAGAACTTAATCTGTTTATTACTTGCAAGCGTCACTGTGATGACTGCCTTACCGGTCTTTTTCTGCGCCTTGAGCTTGCCGTTTGTCTTCCCGACCTTTACTACAGACGGATTACTGGATACCCAAGATACAACACGATCTCCCGGTTCTATGTTCGTTACTTTTACAGCTGCAGTTCCCTGTCCGACCTTCATCGGCAGAGCTTTATTGGCGGCAGTCTCCAGAATCGCGCGCGCCACCTCTTCCGCTATCTTCATCTTGTCTGCCTTTGACTGAGCATTTTTTGTCGTTTCGATCTTTTCCTTGAGAGCATCTACATATCCATTTCATAAGTTTCTTCCTTTTCTTTCCCTCCCAGATAATTCTCTCACATATAATCCCTCACTAAAAATAACGGCTTGATCGTCACGATCTCATCATACTCCTCCTGCTCAACCTCCACATCCGCAGTCAACGCCTTCAGATCCTTTTTCAGTACCTCCAGCGCCTCCGAAATACTGTCGGCCCGATGCTCTGCCAATATCCAGATCATGCGACTGCATACGTCCGGGTGTGCATAATATGCCGGAAGCAGAAAATCCGGATAGCTGCGAAGATAGCGCTCCATCGCCTCTGTTGCCGACTGCAGCCGCGCTTCCACCGCCCTGCGGTTGTTCTTCGCCGTCGGCAATACATTGGCTCCCGAAAACAAAAAAATCGCCGCCATACCAAACAGCAGAAAATACACGGCAAAGCCTGCCCCGGTGAGCAGCGCATAGACCCCGTAGCCCACAGCTGCCATTCCCAACAGCACAATACATAAGGCGATCCATTTGTACGCCGGATTGCTATAATCATACGCTCTCTTACGCTTTGCCGCTTCACTCAGCTCCCGCGAAAGAGCCGGCCGTTTCTCAAGATACGCGCGACAATTCTCCAGCTGCCGGATCTCCTCCTTTGCCGACGCATCAGCCAGCTTCGCCTTTTTCTCCGCCAGAACCCGCTCTTTCGCACGAAGTCTCTTCTCTCCCTCCGCACTGTGACACGGTATCTGCGGATGCTTCTCATGAAGATACTTCAGAAGAGCATCGACCTGTTCCTCGTGTTTGAAGTTACACTGTTTCTCCTGCCCGTTATCATACTGAACCACCAGATACGGAATCGTGGCAAACATTCCCTTTCCGGTAAATCCCCCTTTGCTCATCGCCACACGTTTAAATACACGTCGCACTGAGCTCAGCTTCACGTAATACATACGATCGATATAAAAGCTGTTCAGGTAGAGCGCCTTGCGTCCAACACCACACGGTCCAAATTTTTTACATCCTTTTTTATCCAGAGAAAGCTCCTCTTTTTCAAGAGAAGCTTCCCCCAACTGCTTTAACAATATCATAAATATAATTCCTTATGCATTTTTAGGCTGTTTTCTGGTTGCAGAGATAAAGAGGCACAGGAATGCGATCGCAATCACAATACCCAGCGGATATGCCACCTTTGTACCCAGATTTACACATTCATCTGCACAGAAGAAATAGGTCGCAGAAACAGCGCTCATGAACGTTGCCGGAACTGCCGTAATCCAGTAATTCTTCTTTTCCTTAAACAGATACATGCTTGCGGTCCACAGGACGATCATAGCCAGAGTCTGGTTCGTCCAGCTGAAATATCTCCATACTACAGAGTAATCCAGATGTCCGACAAACGCACCGATTGCCAGCAGCGGTACACAGAGCACCAGACGCTTTGACCAGTTCTTCTGGTCCAGACCAAACCAGTCTGCCAGTGTCAGACGAGCGCTTCTGAATGCCGTATCACCGGAAGTGATCGGGCAGGCGATAACACCAAGCATAGCAAGCGCAACACCAACACTACCCATGGTCTTCTTACATACATCATAGATCGCTGCGGACTGACCATTTGCCAGAGCCTCACTCAGACCCGTATTCAGTCCACCTGTGATCTCATAGATAGAGCAGCCGGCTGCCGCCCAGATCAGAGCGATCACACCTTCACATACCATAGCGCCATAGAATACGAAATGTCCCTGTTTCTCAGACTTCATACAACGTGCCATCAGCGGGGACTGTGTCGCATGGAATCCGGAAATCGCGCCACAGGCTACCGTGATGAACATGAACGACCATACCGGTTTGCCTGCCGGATGCATATTTCTGAAGTTGCTCCAGATCTCCGGAATCGTATATTCCGCATTCGTGAAGATACCAAATGCCACACCCAGTGCCATGATGATCAGGCAAATACCAAACAGCGGATAAACCTTACCGATGATCTTATCGATGGAAATAAATGTCGCAATAAAGTAATATGCCAGAATGATCCACAGCCAGAATTCCTTGCTTGCTACAATGCCGCTTACTCCGCCGTTGCTGAATAACGTTACGATCAATCCTGCAGGTCCGACTGCAAATACCGTACCAACCATTACCAGAAGTACCACACTGAAGATACGCATGACGTTCTTCATAGCTCCGCCGAGGTAAATACCACATACCTCTGAGATAGACGCGCCATGGTTTCTCTCGGAAAGCATACCGGAGAAATAGTCATGTACACCACCGGCAAAGATCGTACCGAAGGTGATCCACAGGAATACGATAGGTCCCCACAAAGCGCCCTGCATAGCACCAAAGATCGGACCAAGGCCCGCAATGTTCAGAAGCTGGATCAAGAAAAGCTTCCACTGCGGTAATACCACGTAATCAACGCCATCATTGATCTTGACAGCGGGCGTCTCTCGGTCATCCGGAGCAAAGGTACTCTC
>JAUNCG010000014.1 GCA_030526715.1 Eubacteriales bacterium | reverse complement strand
CGTGTTCAGGACTTACACCTGTTAGAGCGCGCCCATGGCGCGCAAACTACAAAAAGAGCTCCGCAAAGCGAAGCCCTTTCCTTCTTCTTTTATTCTACTGTGATATGAATCCTCTGCAGCGCCTCATCCAATGTGCGCACCGCCTCATCCAGTGTTTTTCCCTTCGTCACCACATGACCGATACGATCCGGTCCTACATGGAACCTGCGCACATGATCTCCTACCTGATAGTCGAACTGAATCTCAAAGATATTCTCCTGAGGCTCGTTATCGTTTCGCTGTTCTTTGATCACGCCGTCGCGGTCGCTCATCAGAAGCTTGCTGGCATTGGGAACCGCCTGCGCAGTCGGAAACTTGGGCTCCTCTCCCAGTGCTGTCTGAATAATCTTCTCGTAATAGTTATACCCATAATAGATCGACACCAGCTCTGCCAGACAGGTAGCTCCCGCTCTTCCTCCGATCTCCAGTACATAGGTCTTCTGATCGCGCATAATGAAATCCGCATTGATCGCGCAATTATTCAGACCCATAGCCTCGATGGCACGCTCTGTCTGCTCCCGCACATCCTCCGTCACCCCTGCCGGAAGCTCATACGGTGCAAAATGTCCGGCCGGAACTCCGGTATCCCCATGGAACACATAATCTCCATGCGGAAGTATAAACTGCACCTTTCCGTTCAGCACAAAGGCCTGCGCGCCAAATTCTTCTCCTTCGATGAACTCCTCCACGATATAGTAATCCTTGTGGGTGACGCTCTTGACCACCTTCTGCGCTTCCTCGAACTCCTCCTGCGTATTTACCCGGACGATTCCACGGCTTCCGGAGGAATCCACTGCCTTAAAGATCAGCGGAAACTGCAGCGCCGCCGTCTGCTCCTGAAGATCGTTCTTTTCGAAGTAAATCTTGCGATAGCGCGCTGTACGCACTCCGAACTCCTCGTATTTTTCCTTCATAAGCAGCTTGTCGGATGCCACACGTGCCGCATCGAAGCTCAGTCCCGGAAGTCCGAGCTCATCACACACCTTACCGATGGTGATGACCGCCACGTCGGTACCCGCCGTCACGATACCGTCGATCTTTTTCTCCCTTGCAGCCGCGAGCACGGCGTCATAGTCTACCGTATTGATATAGCAGACCTCATCTGCATACTGAAATCCCGGATAATTTCCCGGAATGCTGACAGCAATCGTATAGATCCCCAATTCACGAGCCTTCAGATACAGTGGTACCTGATAGATGCCCGCCCCCATGATCATCAGTTTCTTCATACCCTTTCTCCTTTCCATTATCGTATACATCCACCTGACGTACCACATACTGCGGATTCCTGCTCATGCCAAGAAAGATCCTTCCGATATACTCTCCGATCAGTCCGAGAAACAGCAGATTGATTCCGGAGAAAAAGCAGATCGCCATCAGCATAGAGGTCCATCCAAGCTGTGTGTTCGGATGCAACCATTTATTAATCAGAAGCCATACCGTTCCTATGAGCCCGACTCCCGAAAAAGCATACCCCACATACATCGCCAAGCGCAGCGGAACAATAGAAAATCCGATGATATTCGACCACAGATGCAGCAGCTTGGAGAGCGTATAATTCGAGGTCCCCACTTCACGCTCAAAATGACGGATCGGCACCGAGCTGATATGCCGGGTCGTCCTCAGGAACAGACCCTGCAGATGTGTATACGCGCTCTTGTATTCCACCGCGTAATCCCGCACAAACTTCCGGATGATCCAGAAGCTGGAGGTCTTCAGTTCCTTTGGTTTCTTCAACAGAATGCGAACCGACATATAGTTCACATAGCTTCCGAAATTGCGGAATTTACTGTGTTTTTTCTCCGGATAATAACCGTAGACGATATCATACCCCTTCGCAAATTCCTCCAGCAAAACAGGCAGCTGGGATGGGTGCGTCTGCATGTCGTCATCCATGGCTATGATCGCATCCCCTGTGGCGTAATTCAACGCTGCCAGAATCGCATTATGCTGTCCCGCATTCTTCGCAAGCTCCACCGCCTTCACCTCCCGGTAATCCCGCACCAGACCCCGCAGAGCCTCCACTGTCTTTCCGCCATCCGGCGAACAGTCATCTACCAGCACAAACTCAAAATCATGAATTCCGAGCGTCCGAAGCTCTTCCATAGTCAGTTCCACAACCTTGCGGATCGTCTGATCCGATTTATAACAGGGTATCACTACTGAATACCGCATTCCTGTACCTTCTTTCTCTTTCTTATCATCATCCATAATCCAAGATAGATCAACACGCTCACCGCGCTGATCTCTCCTCCCAGTATAAGTCCGGGAGTCGTATAACGCAACTCTATTTTGTGTTCGCCTGCGGACAGACGTATGCCCGTATACATGGAATTGGCCCGGAAGCTCGTTATCTTCTCTCCGTCCACATAGACCTTCCAGCCACTGCTGTAGGGCACGGACAGCACCATGAGCCTATCCTCCTTCAAGACAGCCGTTCCATCTATCCGATTCATGGAAAACGTCACCTCCTGCATGGCGCCTTCATTTCTTGCGGCAATCTTTTGCGCATACTCATCGCGTGGTATATAGCAGATCTCATAATCATCCATGGTGTACTTTCCTCTGGATCCGAAGATGACATCCATAGTATCCTCGCCCTCCGTCTCACTGTAGCCGAGGTATACCAGATATTCCGTTCTCCCAAGAGAATAGTCTCTCGTCAGACCGCGCACCACGATCTTTTTCTGCAGATCGGAGGTGTTCACATAGATCCTGCTGTATTCCGTATCATTCTGCAGATTCTTAAAATGAAGATATGCCTCATATCCTGCTTTCTTTTGATAGGATAGCTTCATAGACGCATTTGCTTCCTTCACACGGTAAACCGTTCCGTTTTGCTTGATCTTCAGAGTCTCGTCCGAGGACAACAGAACCGGCTTCTCTGTCGTCGCATAGCTCTTCAAAGCATACTGCTGCATACCGGTAACATCCGCATTTGGGGAGATCACCACGCCATCCAGCATAGCCTCCTGTCTGGTAAGACCGTCCATAGCTTCGTAGTCTTCCTCCGATATCCATGTATCATAGGTATATCCAAAGGCCAGCGGATAATCATTCTGATATATCAGATAATCCTGTCCGGAATGCTCCTCGTCGGCGGAAAATCCATAAGGTACCGCTTTTTCTTCTCCGACCTTCGTCATGTAATATTTTACATTCGCCAGTGCCTCCATCGGCGCTCTTCCATCCATGGAGTAGATGCGGTGGATCGCACTGATTCCGGCGTTCTCCAGTTCCTTATGATAGCGAACCTCTTCGCCGTTGACCACGCTGTTGTAAAGCGAGATGCCGTGATATCCAAGAAAAATCGGCATATTTTCATAATTATCCACCACTAGGTGAGAGTCTGTCCTGTAAAACTCATCATCGGGAAGCGCCGCCAGATACTGATACTCAGAATCTCTCATGCTCTGTGCCGCTTCATTCCAGCCGTACAGCTCATAGAGAAACGTAGTGATAAACGGCACAAAGGTACACATCCCGTTCACGGTTATCGATACGCACACAATACCCGCAAGAATCCTGCGACCAGCCTGCCCGGACCAGAGCTTTTTTCGATTCATCCTCAGAAGTATCCCCGTACAGAGCAAAAGCTGTACAAAGGCCGCCCATGTACGTATATCATCTCTGCGGAAAATAATCGTCAGCACTCCGTATACCGCCGTAATACCTGCGAGCGCCTGCATCTGTCGCAAGGTCATTTTTTGGAGCTCTTCAAGCATTACCGTAACGGTCAGCGCTGCCGTGAAAGAAACCAGATACGTCCAACGGTTATTAAAAGCGCTGAAGCCGGACATCATATATCCTCCTGCCGGCAGAACCAGCAGCATGAGCTCTACGAGCCATACGACCTTTAATCGCCAATGCTCTCTCCATTTTCTCACAAAAAGTATCGTAACCGCCGGGATCACGATCACTGCAAAATTCAAATACGTGGCTGATCCGGCGTCTCTGGCCGGAGTGATCAGATTCATCAGTACCGAAAGGCTTCGCAATGAAGGATAATGCCACAGGCTCATCTCCAGCTCCTTACCGCTGCCAACCCGCACAGAATTCATCAGACGCGCCATGGTCGGAAGAAAGAAGACCATCGCCATACCACATCCCAACACATAGCCGCTGACGATGCGCCACATCATCCTACCAAACTCCGCCGCGCGTCCCTGTCCCTTTGGATAGATCTCGCCAAATACCAGAAGCGCATACACTCCCATGGCAAAAGTGTTCATATATAAAAAGTAATAATTCGTCATCAGGGACAGCCCCACCATAAAGCTGTAAAGCAATACCCATCCCCGTTTTTTCCGAATCAGCCTGTCAAGCGCGATCAGCAGCAGAGGCAGAAAAATCAGCGGAGCCGTAAACACCGGATGCTTCACTCCAAAGTGAAAAACATACCCGCAAAATACGTAGACCATAGCCCCTGCCAGCGTACGAAATCTCGAAAGGGATCTGTAAAAGCAGAAGGCGGAAAAGGCAAGCCCTGCCAGATAATAGCGTACCACCATCATAATATTGTAAAATATTTCCGTATAACGAGACGGGATCAGCACACTCAGAAAATCTGTCAGATGCATACGAAAAACCGACCGCACATCCTCCCCCATTCCAATGGAAAAGTCGAACATACGCAGCGTAACATCTCCCTGCAGCGCTCTTCTTATCATGTCTCTCATATACTGTCCCATATACTGCAGATAGGTCAGATACTGAGGCTTGGCGTCCGTTGTCCACAGCAACCCTTTTCCAGTGATAAATACCAGAGCAAACGCCGCCAAAAACAACACACAGAAGCCGATCGTATAGACCATAACATATCTTTTTACGGACATCTCGCTCTTCTCATGTGTATTTTCTTTATGATTCATGTAAATTCTCCTCAGGAATACTTTTAAAAAGAAATATTTTTTTATTATACACTATCCGGCAAAATTATTCAATAAAGGGAAATTCTATTGACATACGACTGCGATTTTATTATGATAATTCATATAAAATTCATAATTTCAGACATATTCGGGGGGAATTTTATGAATATTTTTTTACAGAGAAAGGAGTTACTATGAAGACAAACTATCGATTTTTCTTACTTCTGAGTACGCTTCTGATTTGTCTGATGCTGACAGGTGTTTCCGCCTCCGCTGCGGAACATCCCGCGACGCCGACAAATCTGCGCCACTCCAGTTCTAAGACAAAAATCATCACCGTGAAGTGGAATACTTCCGGAAGAGCGGATGGGTACGAGGTCTATATGAGCAAAGACTCTGAGGACTTCAAGAAGATCGCCATTACCAAACGCGATTCCTATATGAAGGGCAATCTGAAGGTCGGTCAGAAATATACCTTTAGGGTACGCGCTTATAAGAACAGCAAGGACGGCAAGCTCTACAGCGGATTTTCCAATACCGTCACCATCAAGGCGACCAAGATGAACAAAGCTGCTGAGAGCGTACATACCGCTTATTATAATGCGACCCTGAAAAAAGATATGACGCTGACCAATCGTCAGAATAATCAAAAGATCTCACTGAAAAAGGGGACGCAGGTTGTCGCTACTGCATACGACGGTACGCCGGTCTGCTACTACTATGTGAACGGCAAGCTGAAGGCTTCTGTTAAGATCTCACATAACAGCCTGAATTATACCAGTCTGAAGACTACCACACAGGATTATTCCACAAAGGTAAAAGAGTCCTACGTCAATGGCCGTGCCTACTATAGTGAGACTGATTATTTGATCTGGGTCAGCCAGTATACCCTGAGAGTGAATGTATTTAAGGGCAGTCGCGGCAAATGGAAGCTCGTCCGTACCATTCCCTGTATCATCGGCGCGCTCAACACCCGAACACCGGTCGGCATTTATGATATTAAGGGGTACAAGAGAGAGGGCTATGGCGGTTATCCTCTTATCTATTTTACAAATTACAGTGAAAAATATAACTCCGCAAACGCATTCCACAATTATGTGGACAGCAACAGAGGACAGGCTGCAGTCTCTCATGGCTGTATCCGAATGGCTCCCGATAACCTGATGTGGATCTATAATAACTGTAAGCTCGGTACCAGAGTTGTAACTTTTTAATATGAACTGACTACAATGAGAAAGGATTTATTTCCCATGAAACGAATCAAACGTATTGCACCTATTCTGCTGATGCTTCTGCTTGCATTTCTTTGCTCCGGCGTTGTATCCGCAAAAGCAAAGACTCCCGCAAAGCCGGCGTCCATTGAATTTCGCGAGGCAGGCATCAAATCCGTTTCCTTCAAATGGTCGTCCGTAAGAGGCGCCTCCGGTTACGCGATCTTCCAATATAACGCTGCAAACGCTACCTACAAGCAGATCGCCACCACGAAGCAGACCAGCTACACGGTCACCGGACTGGAGCCGGATCTCACGGCTACCTTCCGTGTGAAGAGCTTCGTCAAATCCGGAGGACAGGTCGTTTACAGCAAGTTTTCCGATGCAGTCAGCGGAGTACCGTATTCCAAGGATGCCGTGACCGGCTCTTCTTCCAACAAGAAGACGGTAAATCTCAATTCTACCAAAGATGTACACGGTACTTACTATAAGGCTACGGTGAAGCGTGATATCAAGGCGCAGAATCTTACTACCGGTAAGACGATCACTCTGAAAAAAGGCACACAGATCGTTGCCTTCAGCAGAACCAACCAGCCTACGCTCGGTGCCTATAAGAAAAATCAGAAGATCAAGGTACAGGGCTCTGCGCTGACCTATACGGATTTCTATTATAACAACAAGATCGATTATACCACAGCTGCAAAAGAGAGCTATGTGAACCGCAAGGGCTACTCCAGCAAGACAAATTATCTGATCTGGGTGAATTTTTATACCTGTAAGGTTTCCCTCTTCAAAGGCTCTGCCCGCAACTGGAAGCTCGTGAATACTTGGCCGTGCGTCGTCGGCAGATTTGAGACGCCTTCTGTAAAGGGTCTGTATCGCGTGCAGCTCAAGACGACCAGCTATGCTACCTACGGCGGCTATGGTCTTCGTTTCCACTATAGTACGAAATACCAGAAGGGTAACTGGATCCACAGACGTCTCGGTTCTCCGATGGGATATCCTGCCTCTCACGGCTGTATTCGTATGAATCCCGAATCTCTGAAGGTTGTCTATGACAGCTGTCCGGTGGATACCACCGTTTTGAATTACTAACAGATTTCACAGCAAAACACCGCTAAATTGCGGTGTTTTCTTATTTCTCACCTCTATACGCCTATTGAATCTTTATTTCTTCTATGCTATACTTTCAAAGGGTTTTTACCCAGATCTTTCATAAGGAGACGAATCTATGTCACATAATGTGATTGAATTACTTTCTGCGGCTGCGTCCGCTTATCCGGATAAGCCCGCACTGATCGATCAGACGGAGGAGATTACCTTTTCAGAATTATACCGCCGTGCAAAAGTGATCGGTTCTTATATCGCCGGGCAGCATTTTTATCGTCGGCCCGTCATCGTTTTGGTAGATCGGGATGCTGCCAGTGTTGTCAGTTTTCTCGGTATTGCATGCAGCGGATGCTTCTATGTCCCTGTGGATGTGCAGATGCCTATGTCCCGTATGGAGACGATCCTCCATACCTTCCGAGGTACCGGGATCGCTGTCCTCGCTCAAAAGAAGCAGGAACGCATCGCATCACAGCTTGACTCGGAGCAGGTATCTGTCTGGTATCTTGAAGATATCATGGAGACACAGGCTCAGGATGACCTCATGGCCTCTATCTGTGCCTCCACTCTGGATGTAGATCCTCTGTATATGATCTTCACGTCCGGCTCCACCGGCGTCCCGAAGGGCGTCATCAAGAATCACCGCTCTATTATAAGCTTTATTCGGGAATTTACCTCCACGTTCGGCATTACCTCAGAGGATGTGCTCGGCGGACAGGCTCCCTTTGATTTTGACGTATCCGCCAAGGATATCTACACTATGCTTTCTGTTGGCGCTACCCTTGTGATCTTCCCGAAGACTTATTTTTCTTTTACCAAAAAGCTTGTCGATGCCATGAATGAGTACCGGGTGACTACCATTATCTGGGCAGTCTCCGCTCTCAGCGTCGTAGTGAAGATGAACGCTCTGGAGCATGACAATCTTCATTATCTGAAGAGAGTTCTCTTTTCCGGTGAGATCCTTCCGATTCCTCATCTGAATTATTGGAGACGCTATCTTCCTGATGTGATGTATGTGAACCTGTATGCTCCCACAGAGGTTACCGGGAACTGTACCTACTATATCGTAGACCGTGAGTTTTCCGAACAGGAGACCCTTCCTCTCGGACGTTGCTTCCCTAATATTGAGATGCTGGTTCTAAAGGAGGATCACTCTCCCGTCCTTCCCGGAGAGACCGGTCGGATCTATATCCGCGGCGCCTTTCTCTCTATGGGATACTATGCGAACCCGGAGAAGACCTGTGCTGCATTTATACAGAATCCTACACAGGATGCCTATCCGGATATCGTCTATGACACCGGCGATCTTGCACAATGTCTGCCTGAGGGCGGATATCGCTTCCTGTCCCGTCAGGACTTTCAGATCAAGCATCACGGACATCGCATAGAACTGGGGGAAATTGAGACTGCGGCCAACGCGCTGGAGGCTGTGCGTGCATCTGCGGCTATCTATGATAAGGAGCATCAGCGTATTGTCCTGTTTGCCGAGGGTGAGGAGCTCTCCGTGAGATATCTGTTGGGCGGACTTCGCAGAGCGCTTCCGAAATATATGCTTCCCGAGAAGACGGTGATACTTGAGGAGATCCCTCTGAATAAGAATATGAAGATCGATCGGCAGCTTCTGCTCACGCAGGCCGAAGCGCTGGATTAATTATGTGAACTCATGCTTTTAACGTTTCATGAGCTTAAATGAAGGAAAAGGAGAATAAAATTATGGAAAAAGTACTGGAAATCTTAAACGATGTGAGACCGGATGTCGACTTCATGAGTCAGACTGCTATCATTGATGACGGAATCATTGATTCCTTCGACATCATCTCTATCGTATCCGAGCTGGATGAGGAATTCGATATCAGCATTCCGATCCATGAGCTGGAGCCGAAACATTTCAATACGGTTCAGGCCATCTGGGAACTGGTCCAACAGCTTCAGGAAGAGGATTGATATGGGTATTACAACACTGAATTTCTTTTTATTTCTTGCGATCGGAATTCTGGTGTACTATCTGCTCCCGAAAAAGGCACAGTGGGTATGGCTTCTCATACTCAGTGTGTACTTTTATGTTCGGGCAAGCCGCACCATGTCTGTTTTCATCGCTGTGACCTGTATCAGTGTCTATCTGCTCAGTCTGCTGATTGAGAAATCCGATCTGCGCTATAAGGAAGAGCTTCGAAGGATCAAAGCCGGTGAACTCGACGGCGATAAGAAGGTTATAAAAAAACAGAACATCCATCGCAAGCGCCTCTGTATCGCAGCCAGCGCGCTGATCAATGTAGGCATGCTTGTGGTATTGAAGTTCTATGATCTGATCTTTACAGAGATCAATACCTCCTTCTTCGGCGGCGCCGAAGGATTTTTCCCGCTGCTCCATGTCGGGCTGCCTCTGGGAATTTCCTTTTATACCTTTCAGGCCATCGGATATCTCGTGGATGTCTATCGCGGAAAGTCAAAGGCCGAGCACAACTTTTTTAAGACGGCTCTTTTCATCTCCTTTTTTCCGCAGATTCTTCAGGGCCCGATTTCCCGATATCATCAGCTCTCCGAAGAGCTTTTTCCGGGACACAGCTTTGATTTTGAAAATCTGACGGACGGCTTTTATCTGATGCTCTGGGGATTGTTCAAGAAGATGGTCATTGCGGATCGCGCAGGTATCATGTGTGATCTGGTATTCCAAAATTATCTGAACTATGCCGGTGTGGAATTCTGGGTAGCTCTTCTCGCATATGCCGCACAGATGTACGGAGATTTCTCCGGAGGTATCGACATCGTCCGCGGCGCTGCGAAAATGTTCGGCGTCCATATGGTGGATAACTTCGAACGCCCGTATTTTTCAAAAGATATTCCGGAATTCTGGCGTCGCTGGCACATTACGCTTGGCACATGGTTCAAGGATTACCTGATGTATCCCATCGCGCTATCCTCACTCTCTCAGTCTGTGACAAAGTCTCTGAGGAAGAAAGGGAAGGTGCATTTAGGGAAGGTACTCCCCTCCTACGTCTCTTGTATGATACTGTGGCTCGCCAACGGCGCATGGCATGGCGCCGGTACGCAGTTTCTTCTGTTCGGCGTCTATCACGGAATCCTCACGATCCTCTCTATGGAATATCAGGATCGTCTGATTGCTCTGGGCGACCGGCTTCATATCAATCAGAACTGTACCTCTTGGCGCTGGTTTCAGATTCTCCGGACATTCTTTCTGGTGGAGATCGGTCGTGTCATTTTCGTGACTCCGGATTTTCATGCCTCTCTCATTATGCTGAAATCCATGTTCACAGTGCCGAATCTGTGGAAATTATTTGATGGCTCCATCTTCCGGCTGGGACTGGCTGCTCCGGACTTTTTCGTTCTGGTGTTTGCCTGCCTGCTCCTGCTGATGATCGAGGTGATTCAGGAGTGCAACCATGGCATGCATATCCGTGACTGGTTAAAGACGCAGAATCTCTGGCTTCGCTGGACACTGGCCTTCGGTCTCGTATTTGTGATCCTGACCTTCGGAATCTACGGTCATGGCTATGACGCCGCAGGATTTATCTATATGCAATATTAAGGGTGACCTATATGACAAAAAAAATATTTATGAAAATGGCTACCGCCGCTGTTCTGTTCCTCATCATTCTCGCCGGATTGACCAAGGTTTTCAATCCGAAATGGAATTACTATGGTAATCAGGCACAGACACGTTTACAGGCGTTTTATCGACAGGAAAAGAACAGCGATGATGTGCTCTATACCGGCTCGAGCTTTGCCTATTGCGGAATTTCTCCGCTCTCTATCTATGAAAAATACGGGATCACGGGTTATGTTTTTTCAAATCCCTCCCAGAAGACCTACATGAGCTATTACTATCTCAGGGAAGCTTTGAAATATCAGTCTCCGAAGGTAGTGGTCTATGAGGTGGGTACAGTAGATGACGATGACTTTGCCAACGAAGGCTATCATCGCAAGAATCTGGATTATATGCGCTGGTCTCCTGTCAAATGGGAGGCTGTCCGCTTTATTCTGGATAACTGCCCGGACGAGAATCTAAAGGATTATCTGTTCCCCTTCCTGCGTTATCATACCAGATGGGACGATCTGCAAAAAGGCGATTTCAATGTCTTCTATGATAAGGATTACTATCTGATGGGAACTGCCCTGAAGCTGACGACCCAGCCTGCCAAGTCCAAAGCCATCCGTAAATATCAAGCTTGGACTCCACGTGGAAAGGAATCCTCCATGGGGGAGCTCTGTAAAGAATATGTTCTGAAAATGAAGCAGCTCTGTGATGAAAAGGGAATTGCATTTTTGATGCTCCGCGTCCCCAGCATGGAGTGGTCTCCCGAGCTCTCTTCCTCAGTACAGGATTTTGCCGATGCGAACGGAATCGACTATCTTGATATGAATCTGCATCAGGAGGAACTGAACATTGACTGGACTACAGACAGCCATGATAAGGGAACGCACGTAAACCTGCGGGGATGCCTTAAGATCTCAGACTATCTCGGCTCCTATCTTACATCGCGCTATAGCTTTGACACAAGCCTGAGTGTACAGACCCGGGAATTCTGGGATGCCTCCGCAGCGAGATATCATCTGCTGGCAGACTCTTTCCTTCTGCCGATTCAACAGGAGCTTTCTTCCTATTTGCAGATGCTCTCAAATGAGAATTATATCGCTGCAATCGCGGTAAACGGCAACACCGGAGCCTATCTGACGGAAGCACAGCTTCAAAGCTTTGCAGAACTCGGTCTTACGATCCCTGCCCCCGGCAGTGAGACTGCATATTATGCGATTCTGGATGGCGGTGCGGTTGTAACGCAGGCTTCAGCCTCGGGACGTATCGTTTCCGGTCCTTACACGAGTCACGGAGCTGTCTTCACAGTATCCAGCGCGGATGCGTCAGCGGATGCCGCTGCGTCTATCGTGATCAATGAAGGGGAATATGCGATTGATCAGCCCGGCTTCAATATTGTAGTCTTTGACAAAACGCTCCAACGTGTAGTCGACAGTGTCTGCTTTGCAACCAATATGGAGGGAATTCCTTCTGTACACACGGAATATACTCTGCTGGAGGATGACGGCGGCGAATGATCCCTGTGAGTAATGCTCTCCATATTTGAAGCGGGGGACTTACTTGATTCGGTTAAAAAATCATATAAATGATTCCAAGCACCCAGCTTGCGAAAATACCGTATAGAATGACAGGTCCGGCAATGGTGAAGATTTTACACCCGATGCCAAAGACCTGTCCTTCTTTTTGGAATTCTATCGCCGAGGCTGCCACAGAATTGGCAAATCCCGTGATCGGCACCAACGTTCCCGCCCCACCGAGCTTTGCCAGACGCGCATACCATCCGGGTCCCGTCAGGAGCACTCCCAAAAGCACCAGAAGCAGGGAACACCATGACGCCGCATCCTCCTGCGGCATCCCCACTCTTTGCAGAGCTGCGGTGACGGCCTGTCCAAGCACACAGATCGCTCCGCCCACCAGAAAAGCCTTCCAGCAATTTCCAAATACACTGTGCTTTGGCGTTATCTGTTTCACATATTCGTTATACGTTTCTTTGTTCATCCTTCTTCTCCTAACTATAGCATGTAGAAAAACTGAACCAGACTGCCCAAGACTTTTCCGGCCGCAATCGCGATCACGATGCCTCCGATATTTTTCGGCAATCCGATCCTTCTTGAAAAAATCGGAAACATCTGCACTACCTCCGCAAGCGCCATGATCCATCCACCTACATAGATTCCCGCAAATAATCCCATAAGGATAAGTCCCGGTCTGTACAGCGCTACGGGCATCTCATAGACCGTGATTAGATTTCCGAAGACGGCTCCAAGCAAAATCATGGATTCATAGAGTTTGTTATGCTGCGCCGTTCTGCTGATGCCTGCAAACCGGGTGATGATGCCGAGCCCTACGATCAATGCCACGACACCGCCGGCTACCAGCATACCGCCGCCCAGCCCCAAGAGCATACCGACGATCTTCATGAGGTACTCCTCCTCACCTGCTCGATCAGCGTCTGATCCACGTTGTCCTCGTAAGTTCGCATCTGTACCTCCAGAGGCGTAGGATCATCCGTCAGCTTCTGCCCCGCAAAGTGATTAAAAAACAGCAGGATTCCCACTCCCAAGCCTAGTGAATACGAGATTTCCAACAATGTAAAGCCGTCCGAGCTCTGTCCCATAAATAACTCATAGAGACTTCGAAACAGCCCCGTAACGTCTACATCATGGTTGAAGGTCATGATGGAAAAGGCTGCGCCGAAGAAGCTGAGCAGACTGACCAATGCAGTCTTCAGGATGCCGGTCATCTTCTCAAATGCCTTCTTTTCCCTCCACTCAATCACAAAGCCCTCAGCGCCGAAGGTCTGTATTTCTTTTTCCGGAAACTCCCGTTGAATACAGTCGATCACCTCAAGAACAGAATGAACGTATTTTCCATGCTGATTCCCTACGGCCTTCGGAAACGTCAGTCCAGCCACCTGTTTTTCTGTTTTTTTATCTCTGCACAGGATCTCTCCGAGCTCCGACAGCTTTACCTGCTCTGTTTTCACCTGAATGCTCTGCTCCAGCTTCAGATATATCGTTTCATCTGACATGCATCTCCCTCATTTCTGTTTCCTATGCAGATATCATGCGTTATTTTCAAGATATTATACATTTTTTCAGATATCCAAAATTATTTTCCGCACATTTTCATGCCTATATGTATTAGCGTTTACAGATCGTCTTCATTTTCTGCAATATTCTTTTCTCCATCCGTGAAATCTGCACCTGCGTCCGATGCATCAGCTGCGCCACCTCTGTCTGCGTCTGATCTCTGTAATATCTCATGATGATCAAAAAGCGTTCCTCCTCATTCAAGGCGTTCAGAGCCTCCTGCACCATCACATGTGTCACCAGCTCCTCCTGCTCATTACTCTCTCCGACCAGACGATCTGCCAGAAAAATGGAATTGCCGTCTCCCTCCAGCACCGGCTTTTGCAGCGATTCCACCTCTGCCGCCGATTCCATGGCAAATATGATCTCCTCTTTGGAATCTCCGGTTTTGGCAGAAATCTCCTCCAGTGTCGGCTCTCTTCCCAGCGCATGCTCCAACTCCTCTCTCGCTCTGGCCGCTTTCCCTGCGGTCTCCTTCATGGAACGGCTCACCTTCAGCATTCCGTCATCCCTCAAAAACCGTCGGATTTCTCCCGCAATCATTGGCACCGCATACGTCGAAAATTTCACTTCAAATCCAAGATCAAAACGATCGATCGCTTTTAAGAGTCCAATACAGCCGATCTGTATCAGATCTTCCGTCTCCGTCCCCCTTCCGGCGAATCTTCTCGCCACTGTGATCACCAGTCCCAGATTTTTCTCTACCAGCTGTTCTCTCGCGCTTTTATCCCCATCGTGTGCTTTCCTGATAAGCTGCGCGGTTTGATCCATCTAAGACTCCTTTATACGCCCGATACGTTTTGTCATGCTTACTCTTGTCCCCCTGCCCGGCTCGGACTCGACGTTCACCTCATCCATAAATGCTTCCATAAATGCAAATCCCATTCCGGAGCGCTCTGAATCCGGCTTGGTGGTAAAAAGCGGTTCCATTGCTTTTTTGATATCCTCGATACCGATCCCGTGATCGATCACCTGTACACTGAGCATCTGTCCCTCAATCTCACATTCTACCCGGATCTTCTTCACCTGATTTTCATATCCGTGTACGATGGCATTTGTGACTGCTTCAGACAGCGCTGTTTTTACATCCGCCACCTCCTCCAGCGTCGGATTCAGCTGTGTCATAAAAGCGGCTACCGCAACTCTGGCAAAGCTTTCATTACAGGAGCGGCTGTCAAATTCTATCTTCATTTCATTTGTCTGTCTCATATCTATCCCCCTCAAATATCACCGGAGCCGGTCGGTGACCCCTCATCGATTTTCAAAATTTTACTGACTCCGGACAGCCGCAGGATCTTACGCACTCTATCATTCACATGTACCGCCTTCACGCTTCCTCCCATAAAATACATATCCTTGTATCTCCCCATAAGCATTCCGATTCCTGAGCTGTCCATAAATCCTGTCTTTTGAAAATCAAATATGATTCTTCGAATATTCCGGCTGCGGATCAGGCGATCCGTACCGCGCCGGATCTGTTCTGCATGATGATGATCCAGCTCTGCCGGAACACAGATCCGCAGATCTGTCCCCTCAATTTTAAAATAATTATCCATAGCTTCCCCTTATCTTTTCCAAAACAATGACTCCCACTGATACAAGTAAGTCCCCACCCTACCGCTTAATGATCTCCGTATTTGAAGCTGGGGGTTACATGATTCGGTAAAAAAAGGACCATGATATTCAAAAATATCACAGTCCTCTGCTCCGAGGTTTCTCTACCACGTTGTAATTCCGTTATCTGTTATGATGTTGCCATAGGCATCCACCTGCTGTGTTGTATCGAGATACCCTCCATACATATTTTGATCTACGGTATTATCACCATACGTTGTCTGGGCGCTTCCATCCGTCAGCGTCTGATCTGCACCTTCCGTGGACTGCCCCATACCCTCTGCCGTATTGCCATCCACCGCTCCTCCTGCAGTCGTATTATTCGCCGTAACGCTATTCAGAACGGAGGAATCCGATATATACTGAGACAAACTGTCCCGCGTAGACTCCGCAGGGAAATTCTTCACGATCTGCGCAAAGGTCTTGTCCGCGTTCTCCGTATCGGAAAGATTATAGTATGCAAAAGCCAGATAATACCATGCCTGATACTGGGACGGATCCGTCTGTGTTGCCTGCTTCAGCTTCTCAGCCGCCGTCTTATAGTCTCCGGAAGCGTAGGCTGTCGCACCCTCACTGTACTGCGTGGAATAGATCGTCGATTTCACACTGTTATTTAATAGCTCATACAGTGTTTTTGCATTGCCTTCCATGCGATCTGCTTTGACGTCAGCAAGCGTTGTTCCCGTCGCCGCCTGATTGCCGCTGATAAATTCTGCCGCCGCCTTGAGCAGCAAATCATAGCCGTCAGCCTGCTCCTTTGACGCGGTGGCCGAATTATTCGCCTCATCGATCTGCTTCTGATAATCCTCGATCTGAGACTCCAGCGCGCTAACCTGTGCTGTGGAGGACGCCAGCTTCGTGTTGGCATCCGTCACCTGCTGACTGGCCTGCTGATTGATTTTTCTGGTATTCGCCGGAATCGCCAGAAACCATATCATGGCAGCGCCGAGCAGAAAGCCCAGCAGGATATTGATAAATGTCGCCGTCGTGGAGCTCTCACGAAAGGTAGCCGGCTGGATCACCGTATCATTCCCGCTCATGTAGGTGATAGGTCCCAGAATCCTGTGTTCCTTCTCCTCCGCATTGGAATGACGGCGGAACTTCTTCGTGTTCAGATTCGTACTGACGCCGGTGGCCTCCTCGACCTCATGAAGATAGCGCAGTGTCGTCGTATTCGTAGTGTCGATCTTCGCCGCCTTCTTCAGCAGCCTTCTGGCTTTCTCATACTCCTGCTGCCTGATATAGATCAGCGCAAGGAGATGATAGCCCTTGATCAGATTCGGATTCTGAGAGAGCACCTTTTTTAGCTGTATGATCGCCATATCCTCATTATCCTGCTTGCAATAGGTAAGCGCCTGATTATACTTGCGGATGGTCTGATTGATCGTCTCCAGCTTGTTTTTGTTCGCCTGTAGCTTCGAAATATAGACATCCGCCGCATTATTCTCTGACACGGTA
This sequence comes from Eubacteriales bacterium, assembly GCA_030526715.1. Taxonomy (GTDB): domain Bacteria; phylum Bacillota; class Clostridia; order Lachnospirales; family Lachnospiraceae; genus Marvinbryantia. The sequence continues at coordinate 31,404 of JAUNCG010000014.1, read as the reverse complement.
TTTTTACTGATCACCCACTCACTCAGAGCCGAAACCACCTCTCCGGTCTCGTAATACACCAGTCCGAGCAGATTACGGGCGTCCACATTTTCCTTATTGAACTTCAGACTACGCTTAAGACAGGAAATCGCACCCGACAGATCACGCACCGTCGCTTTCTCCAGTCCTTCATTGTACAGAAGATTGGAGATCCTAACCGTGCGTTTCTGTATGGTAACATCCGCCCCACATCCCGTGCAGTAGTCAATCGATGACAGGGGCGTGCCGCAATATATACAATTCATGAGCAGCCTCCTATCGTCTCTTATTCTTCTCTTCCTGAAGCATCTCCTTCAGGATATCCGTCACATCGGTAAAATCACGCTTGTAGATTGCATCCTCCGCCTCATTTACATCAAGGCTCGGATGAAACTTCTTCAGCTCCTCTTCATAATTGATCATTTGTATCTCTCCTCTATCACTTCTTTAACTTCCCCCACAAGATACAGGGATCCGGCACAAAAAAGCATATCGTCTCCCCGCTTCTCATATGCCAGTGTAAAAGCATCTCCCACATCTCCCACTGCGGTTACCGGTATCTGCGTATAACGCCGGAAAACTTCAGCCAGAGTCCCGGCCGGTACGATACGGTCTCCGTGGATCTCCGTCACGACGACCTCGCGCAGTCTGCCTGTGCGGCAAATCGTCTCCACCATTTTTTCATAATTTTTCTCTACCACAGCAGAAAACAGCATCACCACCTGTTTTCCCTCCGGAAGACTCTTCAATGTGCGGACAAATTCCCGAATACCGTCCTCATTGTGCGCGCCGTCTACCACCACTCCCGGAAGAACCGTCTCCATACGTCCCTCCCATGCGGTATGAGCAATCGCCGCAATACGCTGCGCAGCGCTGATCGTATGTTCAGGATCCACCGCTTCCATCGCAAGAAGAGCCAGCGCGCTGTTCGTCACCTGATACTGCGCCAGATACGGAACCTTGATCACGCTTCCCTTATAATACATGGCATCCAGTGTAAAATCAATGCTTTTCTCCGTGGAGGAAAGTATATGGCTCATCTCTTCATGGAATCCCGTTACCGGGGCATGAAGCTCTTTCGCACGGGCGAGGATCACCTTCTCTGCCGCAGGATCATGCCCATCATAGATTACCGGAACCCCCTCTTTGATGATTCCGGCCTTCTCCCATGCAATTTTCTCAATCGTATCTCCCAGAATCTCCGTATGGTCAAGGCTGATCGAAGTCAACACGGTCGCAACCGGATGCTCCACCACGTTCGTCGCGTCCAGTCGTCCTCCAAGCCCCGTCTCCATCACCAGATATTCCACCTTTGCATCACGAAACGCTACCATAGCCACGGCAAACAGTATTTCAAAATACGTCGGATGACAGAAGCCGTCCGCCTGCATCCTCGTCATCACTTCTCTGACTTCCTCATAGGCATGTAAAAATTCATCATCCGAGATGGGTACGTTGTTGACCTGAAATCTCTCGTTGATCTTGATCAGATGCGGTGAAATAAACAGTCCTGTACGCTTTCCCGCCTCGGTGAGCATCGTAGAAAGGAATGCGCAGACAGAACCTTTCCCGTTCGTTCCAGCCACATGGATGACCTTCATGGTTCTCTCCGGCCTGCCAAGCCTCTTGAGAAGCTCCACTGTATTCTCCGGCTTATTCTTTGTCGTAAATTTAGGGACACTGTATATATAATCTACTGCTTCTTCATAAGTCATTTTACTGATAACCTTCTTTCGTCTGATTGGCAAATCTGCCTACCACTTATCATATCCAGTTCACGACTCTATTTCAAGTATATTTTTTCGCAAAGTACGACAGGAACTCCCGTTTCCATGACAGGTACACCGGATCGCAGGCGTCCTGAACATTTCATGATTCTATATCATAAAAAGAGCCGGCCATCATAGAACCGACTCTTCTTCTGACTCTTATATCACTTTACTCAAAAATGTCTTCAAACGTTCATTGGAAGGATGCTCGAAGAACTCTGCCGGAGCGCCCTCCTCAAGAATCTGGCCGTCTGCCATAAACAGCACACGATCTGCCACCTCTCTGGCAAATCCCATCTCATGTGTGACCACCACCATCGTCATATGCTCCTGTGCCAGTTCACGCATAACTGCAAGTACCTCTCCTACCATCTCCGGATCCAGTGCAGAGGTAGGCTCATCAAACAGCAATACCTCCGGCTTCATACAGAGTGCGCGCACAATAGCCACTCTCTGCTTCTGACCGCCGGACAGCTGACTCGGATATGCGTTGGCACGATCTCCCAGTCCGACACGCTCAAGAAGCTTCATAGCCTCCGCTTCCGCCTGTTCCTTACTTACACCCTGCAGCTTCATTGGCGCAATCGTCATATTGCGCAGAATCGTCATATGCGGAAACAGATTAAAATGCTGAAATACCATTCCCATCTTCTGTCGGTGGGTATTGATATTAACTTTCGGATCCATCAGATCCACCCCGTTGAAATAAATATGACCTCCGGTGGGATCCTCCAGACGGTTCAGGCATCGTAAAAACGTACTTTTTCCGGAGCCGGAAGGTCCGACGACAAAGACCACCTCACCACGATAGATCTCCGTGCTCACACCTTTGAGCGCATGAACTCCGGTAAATGATTTTTTCAGATCCACTACCCGGATCAAGGATTCGTTAGCGTTCACTATTGCGCAGCCTCCTCTCCAGTATATTTACCAGCTTGCTGAAGGTCACAACCATCACAAGATAGATGAGTGCAACCGCAATCAGCGGCATGAATGCGTCATATGTGCGGCTTCGGATAATATCGCCGCCCTTTGTCAGATCCTCCAGAGCGATATAACCCGCTACCGAGGTCTCTTTCAAAAGTACAATAAACTCGTTAGCCAGCGCCGGCAGAACATTTTTGAGTGCCTGCGGCAAGATAATAAAGATCATGGTCTGCGGATAGTTAAATCCCAGACTGCGCCCCGCTTCAAACTGTCCCTCATCGATGGACATGATACCGCTTCGGATGATCTCCGCCACATATGCTCCGGAATTCAAGCCAAAGGCCACAATCGCTACAAATGTCTTATTGATGGAAACCGAACCAAAAATTACAAAATAAATAATCAGCAGCTGAACAACTACCGGCGTGCCCCGAAGTACGGTCAGATAAAGCCTACAGACAAGATTCAGGATTTTCAGTTTCTTTGTCTTCTCGTATGTAGAACGCACCACAGCTACCACAAATCCGATCAGTATACCGATCATCACCGCGCCTAAAGTGACGATCAGAGTCGTCTTCAGGCCGTTGGCCAAATATTGCCATCGATTATCTTTTACAAAATTCAGGTATAATCGCTCCATGATCACCTGCATAGGATACCTCTCTCTCCTCCAAAATTATGATATACGTAAGAGAGGCAAACACACAGCGGTGTCTGCCTCTTCGATGTCAAGTATCGTGACTTAAGCCTCCGTCTCAGACTCTGCCTCATCTGCATTATCGCCGATATACTTATCAACAATCTCATCGAACTTTCCGCTCTCCTTCAGATCAGCCAGTGCGTCATTCACCTGTGTAAGCAGCTCTTCGTTATCCTTAGCGATAGCGATCGCATATTCTTCCTCCGTGAACGGATCATCCAGAAGCTTGATACCCTCATTCTCCTGTACAAATACCTTCGCCGGCTCTCCATCGATCACCACTGCATCTACCTTACCCTGAATCAGCGCCTGCACAGCCTCAAAGCCCTTGCTGAAACGCTCAACGGTGGCATCCTCTACATCCTCTACATAGATATCTCCGGTCGTTCCCAGCTGCACGCCGATGGTCTTACCTACCAGATCATCCGGACCTGCGATCTCGGAATCCTCTGCAACAATGATCATCTGAGTTGCTTTCATATAGGTATCCGAAAAATTCACCACCTGTTTACGATCCTCTGTTACGGTGATACCTGCCATAGCGATATCTGCCTTGCCGCTCTGCACTGCAGCGAGTACGGAATCAAAGCTCATATCCTCGATCTTCAGCTCCAGACCAAGCTCCTCTGCCACAAGCGCTGCCACCTCAGCGTCAATGCCTACGATCTCGTCTCCCTCATGATATTCATACGGCGGGAACTCCGCGTTGGTTGCCATCACCAGTGTGCCATCCTCAGCGGAAACTGCTGCCGCAAGGGAGACAACCATAATACCTGTCAGCGCTGCTGCTATCATCTTCTTCATCTTCATTTCCTCCTATTCATAAATCACGATCATCGTATTTCGATTGCCCTCTGATCATTTTTCATAATTATAGGCACAAAGCATTTGCTTTGTCAATCTTTTATTCATAAAAATTATCTTTTTATGCATAAATATACAGTCTTACCCATGATATTGGCATAAGACTGTATATTATTATGCATATAATGTATGTATCTACCGCATCTTTCCTTCCGGCATCACGTTCCGAAATAGGAAAAATGCATATAATCCTTGCTGTTGCCCCAGTCTCCCTGACTAAAACCGTATTTCGCAAAAATCCGCGCAACCTCTCCGTCCTTCGGAATCGAATAGGGATCCTCGCCGGGTTTCCAATATTTTCCGGCGGTAATGGCTACGGTCTTTACATTGACCATATAGTTTTCTGTCCAGTTGATATCGACAGCCGTACCTGTGTTATGCTCTGAGTGTCCTCCTCGCCATGCATAACCGCCAAGCTCATGGATAGGGAACTGTTCGCTGCCGCTATAGATCTCCTCAAAGATCTGCTGTACCGTGGACGCAAGGTTCTTATGTACCTTGATCGTCCATGTTCTTGTGATCTTCTCCCCGCTCCTTCCGGACTTAAAATCCCATGTTCGCACGGTGATCTCCTGCATATTTGCAGCCGCAGCCGTAGAATTTTTATAATATCCACCCGGATAGCGCAAACTCAGAGATGCATTTCCAAATATCTTGTCATACTTCTGTGCCTTAGACGGAGAGATGAGGATATCCGTCGCTGTCGTAACCGGCTGTGTAGATATCTCCGCCTGAGCCTCTTTTTTAATAAAACCATAGGCCGGTGCGGAAAGCTTCCCGTAGGATACCCCTGCGGAAGTCTTGCGGTATGCACGGACAATGTAGGCATATGCCTTCCCCTGCTGTCGGTTCTCTATGATCGCTTTTTTATTAGAAGCGCCGCGGATCGTCTTCACCTTGCGGAACACCTTTTCACTCGAAGTATAATCCTTACAGTAGATCTGATATCCCGTAGCTCCGGATACCTTCTTCCATTTGATCAAATGAGAAGTGGAACCGTAAGCCGTGACCCTGACCTTTTTCACCTGTGCCGGTCGTGATGCTGCCGTCGCCATGGAGGACATCCCAAGCCATACCATAGAGATCAGCATTAGCGTAAGAAACAGTATATTCTTTCTTCTGTTCTTTCCGAAATTCATTCGTATTGCCTCCTAAAATTACTCTCTTTATAGTTTAACATATTTTTTACAAAAATCAACTCATTCATTTCTTTTTTATTAAAATTATTACGTTTTTATTTCATCGCTTTGTGTTCTATTCACTTTTGATTGCGCCATGGTTTTATATCTGCTATACTGAGCAGGGTCTTTCTATTTCTATTTTTTACAAAGAATTTAAGATTTTAGCAGGTGATGATATATGGAAAATTCTCAACACAAACATAACGACCGCCATTCTTTAAACCGTCTGGCAGTCAAAGCCGGTATTTTTTATATTTTTGCACAGCTTCTGGTGCGTGGTATTACCTTTCTGACTACGCCTATCTATACCAGACTGCTCTCTCAGGAACAGTATGCGGACATCCGTCTGTATGAATCATGGCTTCTGATTGCTGTACCGACCCTGTCCCTCTGCCTGTGGAAGAGTGTCGATCGTGCCAAGTACGATACCGGGGATCGTTATAATGAATATGTCGGAAGCTCTCAGACGCTTTCCTATCTGTCTATCGGCGGTGTTTTTCTGCTGTGTATGATCTTCAGGGAACAGGTGAAGGCATGGCTGGAGCTGGATGATCTGATGTTCTACATGGCGTTCCTCTATATTTTTGCTTACACCAGCATTCTCTATCTGCAGCGCCGGGAAAAGCAGCTCATGCGTTATAAGGTCAGTACCTTTGTCACTGCCGTCACCGTGATCCCCGCCACGTTCCTGTCCGTTCTGCTGATCTGGATCGGGAAGCGTACCGGTCATGCCGATGCACTGGTGGATCTGCGTGTCATCGGTTTTTATGTGCCTCATGTCATCGGCGGTGCCGTGATCGCGGTGCTTCTCTGGACACAGGGAAAAAAGCCGGTGAACCTGAAGTTCTGGAAATACGGTCTGCTCTACAGCCTGCCTCTGATCCCCGAAGCCATCTCCATCCAGATCATGAATCAGGCTGATAAAATCATGGTGCGGCATCTCGTATCCAAATCCGCCGCCTCCATCATTGCTCTTGGAACCACCGTTTCCTTTATCATCTGGATCTTGGAGGATTCTGTATGGAATGCATGGCTCCCTTGGCTGTTTGAAAAGATTTCCCGTGGAGAAGAAGCTGATGTAGAAAAGCCATGGACCTTTATCATGCATGGTTTCGGAATGATTTCATGGTTTCTGGTATTACTTGCTCCTGAGGTCGTAACGATTCTGGGACCTGCAAAATATCGCTCGGCTATTTATCTGTCCGCACCGATGATCGTGGGAACCCTCTTCCGCTTTTTCAGCTATATCTATTCCGCGGTAGAGAATTACTACAAAAAAACAGGGTATGTCGCAGCTACCACAGTGGTCACCATGATCATCAATGTCATTTTGAATTATATCTGTATCAGACAATTTGGTTATATGGCGGCGGCCTACACTACTGCTGCATCCTATTTTATATTACTTTTACTGCAGTGCTGGGCCGAGTACCACATCACCGGTACCTTACTGGTGCCTTTGAAGAAAACTGCACTGATTTCGCTGGGTTATTTTCTACTATGCTGCGTGAGTATGCTGCTCTATGAATGTCACATTCTGCTTCGCTACAGCGTATTGCTCATCGGCGTGCTGATGGCGGTGAAATTTATACTTCCTCAGTTTCTGAAAATCATAAAAACTATGAAGAAAAAATAAAAATGCGGAGGAATCTCAGATAATGAAATTCCTCCGCATTTTTGAATATATAATTTTTCGAATTTCCTGAATTTACAAACAATACTAAGTCATGATTCGCAAGCATCCTTCACTACATGGCTTCCTCCGGAATAAATACCCTATCATGTACCGGATCCTTAGGGCGTGTTACACGCTCCATGGCCTCCTGACAGAAATAGTCCTGAGAGCAAAGCAGCGTCTTCCCCCGCTTATCGATTTTCTCATAAGTACCGTCCGGCTGCAGGATATGTGCCTTCACATTATCCTCCAACTGTATGGTGAGGATATGGTACAGTTCATCCATCAGCTCCTTTTTCTCCACCGGGAACATGATTTCCACACGCTTATCCAGATTACGTGGCATCCAGTCTGCACTTCCCATATAGAACTCCGGTTTCCCGTTATTGTAGAAATAAAAAATCCGCGCATGCTCCAGAAAATTACCTACTATAGATCGAACCGAAATATTTTCACTGATTCCCGGTATTCCTACCTTCAAACAGCAGATTCCCCGAACGATCAGCTCGATTTTCACTCCGGCGGCAGACGCCTCATAGAGCTTTGCGATGATCTCCCTATCGCACAGCGAATTCATCTTTGCAATGATATGCGCAGGCTCACCCATTCTTGCATGCTCCGTTTCCCGTTCGATCAGCTGTCCGAAGCGCTCACGCAGCCACAGCGGCGCCAGCGAGAGCTTATTCCAGTGCTTTGGCTCAGAATACCCCGACAGCATATTAAACACCGCCGTAGCGTCTTCTCCGATTGCCTCCGAGCAGGTCAGCAGTCCACAATCTGTGTAGAGCTTCGCCGTAGAGTCATTGTAATTGCCTGTGCCAAGATGTACATAGCGCCGGATACCATCCTCCTCACGCCGTACCACCAGCGTGATCTTGCTGTGTGTCTTCAATCCCACAAGACCATAGATTACATGACAGCCTGCCTTCTCCAGCATCTTCGCCCAGACAATGTTGTTTTCCTCATCAAAACGTGCCTTGAGCTCTACCAATACAGAGACCTGCTTTCCATTCTCCGCAGCCTGCGCCAATGCGGCGATGATGGGCGAATTGCCGCTGACCCGGTAAAGTGTCTGCTTGATGGCAAGCACCTCCGGATCTCTCGCCGCCTGACGGACAAAATCCACTACAGGATCAAACGTCATATACGGATGGTGCAAAAGAATATCCTGCTTCCGGATCGCCGCAAAAATATCCTCACTGTCGGCCAGCGCCGGAATCGGCTGTGGACGGTAGCTCTTCACCTTCAGAGCCTCAAAACCCTCCATGCCATAGAGCTTCATCAAAAACGTCAGATCCAGAGGACCGTTGATCAGGAAGATATCGTCCCCCTTGATCGCAAACTCCTTTTTTAGAATCTTCAAGAGCTGCTTATCCATACCGTCCTCCACTTCCAGACGGATCACCTCGCCCCACTGGCGTTTTTTCAGCTGCTTTTGGATCTCCTTCAGCAGATCTGCCGCCTCATCCTCCTCGATAGTCAGATCAGCATTTCGCATGATACGGTAAGGATGCGCGCACACCACATCATAGTTCAAAAAAAGCTTGCCGATATTGCGTTCGATCACTTCTTCCAGAAGGATCACACTTCGCTTTCCCTTCTCGTCCGTTGGCAGCTCTATGATCCTCGGCAGTACCGACGGAACCTGAACAGTCGCAAACTCCGGCTCAGATTTCTTCTCTTTTTTTGAAATCAGAGCGCCGATATTTAGCGTCTTATTGCGGATCAGCGGAAACGGTCTCGAGGAATCCATCGCCATGGGTGTCAATACCGGATATACATTCTCTTCAAAGTATTCGTCTACATATCGCTGCTGCTCATCGGTCAGCTGCTCATGCTCTGTCAGTACATGCAGCCCTTTTTTATTCAGCGCCGGCAGCAGTGAGCGATTGTATGTGGAATACTGCAGATTTACCACCTCATGTACTCTCTGGAGAATCATATTGATCTGCTCCTGCGGCGTGAAGCCCGCAATATCTGCTTTGTTATATCCCGCATGCACCATATCCTTCAGCGATGCTACACGTATCATAAAAAACTCATCCAGATTGGAAGCCGTAATACTCAGGAATTTCAGACGTTCAAACAGCGGGATGTTCTTATCCCTTGCTTCGCTCAATACACGCTCATCAAAGCTTACCCAGCTATCTTCACGATTTCGATAATATTCCGGTTTCAAAAAAATGCTGTCCATAACCCTTCCCCCTTATAGATGCTTTTTCTGCCGGATCACCGGACGGATATGAAATACCTCTTCAAAGAATTCCGCCTTGGGCGGGAACAGCCCACGCTCCAGCGTAATATCCTCTCTGGTATCCACCTGAATGATCAGCTCCCGCTCCTTGATACTCAAACGAACCGCATCAAATTTCTGCTTATGACTTCGATCCAGCGCATTCGCCACCCGCAGGATCGCTGTCAGCTTCATGATCAGCAGATATTCCTCCGGATTCATTCCGAGACAATTCACGGTATCCTCATAGTGCATTTCCTTGGTATTGAATTTCACCACATTGGCAATGATCTGGCGTTCCCTCAGTGACAGCCCGATGATCTCTGTGGACATGATGATACTATAGGAGCAGTCTGCCGCATTGGAAAAGTTAATATACTTTCCGCATCCGTGCAGGATCACTGCGATCTGCAGCAGAAGTCTGTGGCGATCCGCCATTCCGGAGCTTTTTCGAATCCGGTCAAACAGAGGCAGCGCAAGATTTTCCAGATTTCGGATATGTCCCTTGTTGCACTGGTACCTCTTTGCAATCACTCTGGCGGCAGCAACAATATCATCCTTAAACTCATGCTCTGTTCGGATGAATTTTTTCTTTTGTGCGTAATCATAGGCAATTCCGTCCGACAACGCCATATCCGACAGCCAGATCATCTCAGCGCCAAGCTCTTCAATCAAACGCTTATACAGCGTCACTGAGGGCAGGATCAGAGAGGCGCTCTCCGAAGGGATCCCATACTCTCTGGCAATATCCTCCGGCCGGCTCTCCACCACCTTCTCAAACATCAGCTCAAACTCTGCTCTGCTGACGGATTCCTTTTTCATCAGATCATAGATATAGTCTCCGCCCAGAATCAAATTCTTGATCTCCCGATCCTTCAGATACATCTTTTTAAAGCTGACGATCTCATTATTGATCAGCTCCTCTACCATCGCCTCTACATGAACCGTCTGCCGGGCCAGATCTGCCACCTTCTCGCGGATACGCAGATTGCCGATACGGATATTCTGCGTAGTCACCAGCTTATCATTATCAAACAGGCTGACCTGCACGCTTCCGCTGCCCACATCCACGATGGCCGTCCCCTTCTGAATGATCTTATAAAAATCCTTTAAGCCAAAGGCAATGGATTTATAATCCAGAAACCTCTGTTCTGAGTTGTCCAGATTCTCCACCGTGATACCCGTTGTACGCTTCACGTATTCCAGTAAAAGCCGACTGTTCTGAGCCTCACGGATCGCACTGGTAGCGCAGGCACGGTATCCGGACACCTTATAGCCCTCCATGATCCTGACAAAATCCTGAAGAACACGGCAGAGCTCCTCGATCTTCTCCACACTGATCTTTCCGCGAGTGTAGGTGTCCGTACCCATTTCAATTCGATGACTCACATAATCGATCTGCCGGATCCCCACTCTGGAAGCCAGCTCATAGATCTTCATCTCCACCTCATAAGAACCAACATCAATTGCAGCAAATAACGTTACTGCCATAGCTTTCTTCTCCCTTTACATTTTCCCCAATAAATAATCTACAAATTGCTGAGCCGTGCGCCCGGAAAGTCCTCCATGGGAAAGCTCCCACTTGTTTGCCTCCAAAAGCAGCTCGTCCTCCGGCATGGTAATGCCATGCTTCTCTGCCAGTACCTTTACAATGTTCTGGAACTCCTTCTTATCCGGAGCACAAAAGAATATCTGCACGCCGAAACGATTGACCAGTGACAGCTTCTCCTGTACCGTGTCGGAGGAATGCAGGTCATCTCTACGCCCCTGCTTATCATAAAAGCTCTCTCTGACAAGATGACGGCGGTTTGATGTCGCATAGATCAGCACATTTTCCGGTTTTCTCTCCAGTCCGCCCTCGATCACAGCCTTCAGATACTTATATTCGATCTCGAAGTCCTCAAAGGACAGATCATCCATATAAATGATAAACTTATAATTACGGTTCTTGATCTGAGCGATCACATCATTCAGATCCTGAAATTGATGCTTATATACCTCAATAATACGAAGTCCACGGTCATAATACTGATTTAAAATACCCTTGATGCTGGAAGACTTTCCGGTTCCCGCATCGCCGAACAGCAGACAGTTGTTGGCTCTCTTACCGTTTACAAACGCTTCCGTATTATCGATCAGCTTTTTCTTTGCTGTCTCATATCCCACCAGATCATCCAGATGTACATGAGCGATATTCGTGATCGGATCAATCGATACGCGATTCTCCTCATGTCTGATACGGAAGGCCTTATGCAGCCCGAGCTTGCCTACGCCGAATTCCCGATAGAACTCCACCATATCGTCCATGAAGGTCTTCACATCTGTGGACTGCTCCAGACGAACCGTCAGCTGACAGATACGGTCGCGGATGCGTTTATTGTACAGTTTACTCTGACTATTGATATTTTCGTAGGCAGCGATCACTTCCATCTCCTTCGCGCCAAGCGCCTGATTAACGCCGGAGAAATCGAACATAAACAGCTCCCGGAAGATCTCAAAATCATGCATGGCGAGAGTATTGATGCTGCCCTCCACCGCACCGACAATTTCACAGGAGGTGCTGAATACATTCTCGTCATTGACCAGCAGCCATGTCAGATAGTTGTGCCACAGATTCCCTGCAAACCCGTAGGCTCCCGCCATCTCCACCAGCGAATGAATGCAGTCATAATATCTCGATCGAAGTCCCTGCGCGTCCTCTTCTTTCATGTCTGCATAGTGATCCATCACATAGGCAAGATCATTTAAGATCTTTTCCTTTGAAAAGTTCCGGTATATCATCAATTCCTGTATTCTTGTCATAATCTTCTCCTGTTAGTAATTACCCAGTATTTTCAGGTTCATCGCTTCATCTGTGATGCCGCGCAGGGCATTCTTCACCGCACTGTCATTCAGATTCCCCTCAAAATCCACAAAGAAACGGTACTCCCAGTTTCTCCCCGGAACCGGACGAGATTCAATCTTGGTCATATTCAGATTGTTATAGATAAAATGTGACAGAATCGTATACAGAGAACCGCTCCGATGCGGCGTCTCAAAGCAGATACTGATCTTCTTCGCGTTTTTTCGAAACACCCTCTGGTTTGACACGATAATAAATCGTGTAGAATTTACCTCATTAGAGCAGATATTCTCATCCAGAATCTCCAGTCCAAAGGCTTCTCCCGCCAGCGCGCTGGCAATAGCAGCCTGACTCTTGTCCTGCTCCTTTGCCACATGGGATGCCGCCACGGCAGTGTTCTCCACCGCAGTCTGCTCCCAGCTGCGATGGTTATTCAGATAATCTTCACATTGCATCAAGCCCTGCTCATGAGAAAATACCTGACGAATATCCGAAATGTCAGCTCCCGGTACTCCCAAAAGTTTATGCTCGATGCGGATGATCTGTTCGCCTACGATATAGTCATCATATTTCATCAAAAGATCATAGATCTCGCTGACAAATCCCGCCGTAGAGTTCTCAATAGGAAGCACTGCAAAATCCGCAAGTCCCTCCATGATCGCCTCCAGAGCGTCACTCCACTTTTTTACGTGGAAGGATCTCACCTGATCGCCAAAGTATGCCTTCATGGCTACCTGAGAATAGGCTCCCTCTACGCCCTGAAATACTACCCGCGCTTTTTTCTTATCCAGCTCCTCCACCTCCGCGAAGGGCAGCCGGCCTACAACGCCTTCTTTTGTCAGAAGATGATACTGCAGCTTACGGCTCATGGACATGATCTGTAAAAACAACTCCTCCACGCCGTGACTGTTAAAATCATTATGCGTCAAGGCCTTTAATGCCGCAAGCTTAACCTCCTCGCGCTCCTTATCATATACCTTTTTACCGGTCTTGATCTTATATTCTGCCACCTGCGCGCTGATCTTCATACGCTCCTCGTACAGCTGCACCATCTCGCTGTCTATGCGGTCAATCTCTGTTCTCAGTTCATTCAAGTCGCTCATGCAGTTCTCCTCTTAATTCCTCCACAGTTTTTCCAAGCAACGGATGTCTCACCCATGGTGCAATCTGCGCCAAAGGGTCCAGCACAAAATCCCGCAGATGCATCTCTTTATGAGGAATGATCAGATCCCTCTCATTCAAAACCAGATCATCATACAGGATAATATCCAGATCCAGAGTACGCGGTCCCCAATGGATCTTGCGCTCTCTCCCGGCATCTGCCTCAATCTCATGCAGGCGCTTCAGAAGCTCCTTGGGAGTCAGCAGCGTATCCAGTTCTAATACGCCGTTTAGGAAGTCATCCTGCTCCACGCCGCCATAGGGCTTTGTCACTATATAATCCGATACCTGACGGACACGACATTCTCTGGTCTCATCCAGCGCCTTTACCGCACCGTCCAGATAATCTCTTACTGCCCCAATATTGGAGCCAAGCGCGATATATGCCTTATGCCATCCGCGGGTGATCTCTACACTCACGGTCTCCAGTGGCAAATGCACCGGCGCCCAAGGCTTCTTCAATTCGATCGTCACCGCATTCAGAAGCTCATATTCCAGAAGCAAAGCCTCCGCCAGACACTCCGCGGCACGTTCGATCAACAGGTAGGTATGCTTTTGCATAAATTCCGTTACAAACTGACTGACCTCTCCGTAATGGATCGACTTTGTCAGATTATCCGTACGTCCCGCCTCCCGCGTATTCGTATGCAATATCAGCGAAACCACAAACTTCTGTCCAAGTACCGTCTCCTCCGGGAACACGCCATGATTCGCAAAAACCTCAAGATTTTTAATCTTAATCTTATCCACGCAACAGACCCTCCGTCATTTTGATCGCGCGCACATTCTCCTTCACATCATGCACACGTACAAACATAGACTGCTTCAAAACACCGAATACCGTCGTCACCAGTGTTCCCTCCACACGCTCATCCACCGGAAGATCCAGTGTTTTCGCAATTACCGATTTTCTCGATGTACCCAACAGAATCGGATATCCCAGCTTATGAAGCTCCTCCAGATGATTGATCGCGGTCAGGTTATGCTCGTAGGTCTTTCCGAAGCCTACGCCGGGATCCAGAATGATCTTATCATCCGCGATACCGGCCGCCTTTGCCAGACGGATCGTCTCTCGCAGATCATTCAGCATATCCGGTATAAAATCCTGATAATCCGGTTCTCTGCGGTTATGCATCAGACAGCACGGCGCCTCTGCCGCTGCGATCACCCCTGCCAGCTTTGGATCATACTTCAGCCCCCAGATATCGTTGACCAGATCCGCACCGGCCTCTAGAGCTGCTTTGGCTACCCTGCTTTTGTAGGTATCAATGGAGATCGGTACATCGAATTCTTTCTTCACCATCTCGATCATGGGAACTACCCTTGCGATCTCCTCTTCATCCGACAGCAGGGTATATCCCGGTCTGGTGGATTCTCCTCCGATATCGATGATATCTGCTCCTTCCTCCAGCATCTGCGCGGTATGCGCTCTCGCCGCATCCCGATCATTCCATTTTCCTCCGTCCGAAAAGGAATCCGGAGTTACGTTCAGAATACCCATCACATACGTATGTCCGCTTGTAGCAAATTCTCTGTTACCAATCTTCATTTTAGATGTCCTCCCGTTATATTTTGATCTGTAGATTTTTCTTCTCTGTCTTCCAGTCGCACGCTTTCTCAGCCACACAGCCGAAGCATGCTCTGGAAAGCTTATCTGCTCTGTAGATCACCCCGGTCAGATCTCGTCTTTCCATCACGGATATGTCCCGGTGACCGGCGATCGCCTCAGTGATCAGCGCGCTCTCTTCTTCCGAAAAGCCACACTCCTCGAGAATCTCAGGCGCAATATCGGCACTTGCCAGCTCGTGCCGAACGCCTTCCCGGTACTGTAAATGTCTCCCAATATCGTGTAAAAGAGCGGCCGCATAGATCCGCTCTTTCTCGATTCCCATCTTTTCTTCCAGATTGATGATCTGTGCAATCCTAGCCACATCCATAAAATGTGCCATATCATGATGACAGAACATCCTCTCTTTTTCACAAATCCGAATCTCTTCCAGACACTTCTGATAGATCCGGTGCTTCAATATCCGATTCACCCGCTCCATTCTTATCTCTCCAGCATACGGTAAAAACGATTCTGCAGCTGCTCGTTATCATCAAACACACCTCTGGTCACTACCGTCACCGTCTTGCTGCCCGGCTTCTTGACTCCGCGCATAGTCATACAAAGGTGCTCCGCCTCGATCATCACCATCACCCCCTGCGGTGCCAGATTATCCATAAAGGCATCCGCAATCTGCGCCGTGAGCTGTTCCTGAAGCTGCAGTCTGCGCGCAAATACATTCACGGTACGAGCGATCTTACTCAATCCTACAACAGAATCATTCGGGACATATGCTACATGTGCCTTGCCGTAGAAGGGCAGCATATGATGCTCACACATAGAGTAAAAAGTGATATCCTTCTCCAGTACCATCTCGCCGCTGTCCACATGGAAGCGTTTCTCCAGATGCTTTGCGGCATCCTCGTACATTCCGCCTGCGATCTCCTCATACATGCGGGCGATCCGATCCGGCGTCTCCACAAGTCCCTCTCTGTTGATATCCTCACCGATACCCTCCAGTATCAGTCTTACTCCCTCTTTGATCTTCTCCTGATCCATCATTGCCCTATCTCCTTTATCTTCTCCACTGCCCCGGAAAACTCTCCCAAAAATGACAGTGAGCCAAATGCAAGTATTACATCTTCTTCCTGTTGTGCCTGCCGCAGTGCATCCTCTAACGCCTCAGCGATCGTCCGTTCTGCTTTCACCTGTGCAAAATACGGTCTTGCCGCCTTTGCCAATTCCTCAGCCGGGAGCGCCCTTGGATTCCCCGGCGTCTGTATCGTAAATATCGTATCACTGTAAGGCGACACCGTCCGCAGTACTGTCTCGTAGTCCTTATCCCGGAACATACCGCAGATATAAAAAATACGTCTTCCTTTAAAGTATTGCTCGATGGAGTTTTTCAGCTGAAGTGCCCCATCCGGATTATGTGCTCCATCCATCACGATCAACGGATGTCTGCACAGCACGGTAAATCTGCCTCTCCACTGTGTTCTGCGAAGTCCTCTGCGCAGCTGCTCTTCCGAGATCTCATAGCCCAGCGTCCGTAGCGCTCTCACTGCCGTCACAGCCGTTACCGCATTCGCGATCTGATAGCTTCCCGCCAGCGATATCTCCAGATGCTCCAGTCCATCGTAAGAAAAGCTCTGGCGCTCCAATCCGTAATGAATATCCGCGGCATCTGCCGGATCTGCCACAAACAATACCGACCCTGTCTTTTCCACCTGTGCTTCTATTACCTGCATAGCCTCCGGCTCCTGCCTCGTGCTGACCGCTACGGTGTGCGGTTTGATGATTCCCGCCTTCTGTGCCGCGATCTCTGACAGGGTGTTCCCCAAGAACTGCATATGATCCATGCTGATCTTCACCAGCACCTCCATTACCGTCGTCCGAATGATATTCGTCGCATCCGTCAGACCTCCCATACCAGTCTCCAGAACCACGATATCACAGCGTTCTTCCGCAAAATAGAGAAAACTCAAAGCCGTCTCTATCTCAAACACA
The DNA here is from genome assembly GCA_030526715.1 of Eubacteriales bacterium. Classification (GTDB taxonomy): domain Bacteria; phylum Bacillota; class Clostridia; order Lachnospirales; family Lachnospiraceae; genus Marvinbryantia. The sequence continues at coordinate 14,481 of JAUNCG010000014.1, read as the reverse complement.
GTAGGATGCGGCAATCCCTCCTTCTGCATCTGCTCGATCGTCTCGCGAATCCGCGAAACATGAACGGCCAGAGACTCCCTGCGGATAAACTCTTCATTCACCTGAATCCTCTCACGATAAGAAAACAGGGTCGGAGAAATATACCTGCCCACACGATACCCCGCTTCCATCAGGATCGTCGAAAGATATGCCAATACGGAACCCTTTCCATTCGTCCCGGAGATATGTATGAACTTGAGTTCATCCTGCGGATTGCCGAGTCTCCCCAGCAATTCTCTCATATTATCCAAGCCAAGTACACTTCCGTATTTAGCAGCTTCGTCTAAATATACTCTTGCTTCTCTGTAGTCCATTTTATTACTTCCATTCTAAACTCAATTGATTTCTAATTATAGTCCATTTATAGTATTTTGTCAAAATCTGAATTTCCCTCTTTTTCTTTTTTTTAATCTGTAGTATACTGAAAAAAATTTAATGAAGAGGTGAAAAATTTCATGAGGCATTTAATGAATCCGCTGGATCTTAGCGTAGAAGAGCTTGACGATATTTTAAAGCTTGCGAATGATATCGAAGCGCATCCGCAGGAATACGCACACAAGTGTGACGGTTTGAAATTAGCGACCTTATTTTATGAACCAAGTACCCGTACCCGACTCAGCTTTGAAGCTGCAATGTTAAATTTAGGCGGTAAAGTACTTGGTTTTTCTTCGGCCGACTCCAGCTCCGCAAGTAAGGGCGAAAGCATCTCCGACACCATCCGCGTGGTATCCTCCTATGCGGATATCTGTGCGATCCGCCATCCGAAGGAAGGCGCACCACTTGTGGCATCCACTAAATCAGGTATTCCAATCATCAACGCAGGAGACGGCGGTCATCAGCATCCGACCCAGACTCTGACCGATCTGCTGACCATTCATTCCCTGAAGGGTCGTCTGGACAATCTGACCATCGGTCTGTGCGGAGATCTGAAGTTCGGACGCACGGTCCACTCCCTGATCCATGCGATGATCCGCTATCCGAATGTCCGTTTTATACTGATTTCCCCAGAAGAACTGCGTATCCCAAGCTACATGCGTGAGGATGTTCTGGATCGGAATCATATCGACTATCGTGAAGAGGTCCGTCTGGAGGACGCTATGCCAAAGCTCGATATTCTCTATATGACCAGAGTTCAGAAGGAACGTTTCTTCAACGAAGAAGACTATGTCCGCATGAAGGATTTCTATATTCTCGATAAGAAAAAAATGGAGCTTGCACCGAAAGATATGCTGGTACTGCATCCGCTTCCGCGTGTCAATGAGATCTCTGTTGAAGTGGACGACGATCCGAGAGCCGTATACTTCCAGCAGGCGCGGTATGGTGTCTATGTAAGAATGGCTTTGATACTCACACTTCTGAAATGGAAAGATATGTAAAGGAGGAACCGTCCATGTTAAATGTTGGCGAATTACAGGAAGGCTTTGTATTAGATCATATTGAGGCCGGTCGCAGCATGACCATCTATCATGACCTAAAACTGGATAAACTCGACTGTACTGTGGCTATTATTAAGAATGCCACCAGCAATAAAATGGGGCGCAAGGATATCATCAAGGTGGAATGCCCTATTGATACTCTGAATCTCGATATTCTTGGATTCATCGATCACAATATCACCGTGAATATCATCAAGGATGGAAAAATCGTAGAAAAGAAGGCGCTGACTCTGCCGAAGCAGATCATCAATGTCATCAAATGCCGCAACCCGCGCTGCATCACATCCATCGAACAGGAGCTGGAACACGTCTTTGTGCTTACCGATTCTGAGAAAGGTATCTATCGCTGCAGATACTGTGAAGAGCGTTATAGCAGAAAATAAAATCACTGCACATATAAAAGGCAGGAACCGTTAACGTGCGGCTCCTGTCTTTTATATATAATGCTTATGATCGATCAAGCGTTACGCTTATTTGCAAAACTCCTCTGCCAGCTTCTCAAGGGCTTCCTCTGTCTCCGGCTTCACTGCTGAACGGATCGTTACATTGTTCTCTGCAAAAGTCAGATTCTTGCTGTTCTCCAGCATCTTGCCCATCACTCTGTTTGCAGTCGGCGCCCATGTACCATTCTCAATGAATGCCACTCTGCGGTTCTGATAGCTGCGCTCTGTGAGATGATTGATATACTCTCTCATGAACGGGAAAATCTCCCCGTTATAGGTCGTCGTTGCAAGCACCAGACGGTCGTAGCGGAATGCGTCTTCTACAGCCTCTGCCATATCATCTCTGGCAAGATCAAACAGGGATACCTTCGGACAACCCTTTTCCTCCAGCTTCTTCGCCAGCAGTTCTGCAGCCTGCTTTGTGTTTCCGTAAACAGAGGTGTAGGCAATCACTACGCCTTCATTTTCCGGACGATAGGAAGACCAGATATCGTATTTTTCAATATAATGACCAAGATTCTCCGTCAGTACCGGACCATGAAGCGGGCAGATGATCTCGATATCCAGCGTTGCCGCCTTCTTCAACAGCGTCTGCACCTGTACACCAAACTTGCCGACAATACCGATATAATAACGGCGTGCCTCGCAGTCCCATGCTTCCTCCACATCATTCGCACCGAATTTACCGAAACCGTCCGCGGAAAACAGTACCTTATCCGTGCTGTCATAGGTCACCATAACCTCCGGCCAATGCACCATCGGTGCAAATACGAAGGTCAAAGTATGTTTCCCAAGCGCAAGACTCTCACCATTTCCTACCGTAAGACGCTTTACACCTTCATCCAGTGTAAAGAACTGATCCATCATGGTATAGGTCTTTGCATTTGCCACTAACGTGGTATCCGGATACACCTTCAGGAAGTTGGCAATATTTGCCGAATGATCCGGCTCCATATGCTGAACCACCAGATAATCCGGCTTTCTTCCATTTAATACCTTCTCAATATTATCCAGCCACTCCTGTTTAAAGTTGATATCCACCGTATCCATCACGGCGATCTTCTCATCCATGATAACATAAGAATTGTATGCCATGCCATTCGGCACATCATACTGACCTTCAAACAGATCTACCTGATGATCGTTCACTCCAACATAGAGAATATCCTTTGTAATTTTCATTTGTACCTCCTCTTTCCTAAAGATATTTCATTACATTGCCGCTGTATTCGCAGCATCCTCCTGATAAGCCTTCAGAGCCTTTGCGAGCTGATCCGGACATGAGGTCGGACGTGTACCGCATTTGACGCCTTCGAGACGTGTGATCACGTCTTCCACCTTCATCCCCTCTACCAGCTTACTGATACCCTGCGTATTCCCGTTACATCCGCCGATAAACTGTACATTCTTCAATGTACCGTTCTCCACCTCAAACTCGATCGCAGAGGAACAGACGCCCTTATTTTTATGCACATACTGATTTTCATTCTTTACCAGCGCTCCCATACCTACACCCGACAGCTGATCTTACTGTCCTGTCCTTTCTTTCATCATTCTGAAATCTATGCGCAATATCTGTCAATATTGCCATTTCCCGATGAGTATAACATACTTCTTTCATGAATGCCACACCTTAAATACAGAAATCACACTTGACACTTGACATTTTTATTTTCTGTTTTATAATGAAGTCCATGAGTCGGGTAAATGATCGCGGCTGGCTGTCCGAAAGGTGCCAGACGAGGAAAGTCCGGGCTTCACAGGGCAGGATGCCGGATAACGTCCGGTGGAGGCGACTCCAAGGATAGTGCAACAGAAATGAACCGCCTTCCGATGGGAGGTAAGGGTGGAAGGGCAGTGTAAGAGACTACCGCCCGGCTGGTAACAGTCGGGGCATATGTAAACCCCATTCGAAGCAAGACCGAAGAAAAGCATAAGGCGGCCCGTCTGCTTTCGGTAGGTCGCTTGAGCCTGACGGCGACGTCAGGTCTGGATAGATGATCATTCACGACATAACCCGGCTTATCGCCCGGCTCATATTTTCATGACAGATGGAGACTCCCATCTTTTCATAGGACAACAATGACTCCGCTTATACATCATAAGCGGAGTCATTTTATTTTAATTTTCTTATAGAAGCTGCAACTCTATCTCTGTGCCACAAACAGTGTGCCTACCTTCTCACCCTTCACGATATCATAGAGCACCTGCGGATGCTTACCGTTGGTCACGATCACATCAATGCCCTGCGCAGTAGCAATATCGGCCGCCTGAAGCTTCGTCTTCATTCCTCCGGTTCCGCGTCTGGAGCCTGCACCACCTGCCAGCGCATAGGTACTCTCATCGATCTTTTCCACTCGACTGATGAGGGTCGCATTCTTTGTCAGCCTCGGATCTCTGTCATAAAACCCGTCAATATCTGATAAAATGACCAGCTTATCCGCTTTGCAGAGCACGGCCACCACCGCTGACAGCATATCATTATCACCGAAAATCTTCTCCTCTGACTCTATCTCCTTACAGCTGACGGAATCGTTCTCATTTACCACAGGAATAATCTCCTGCTCTAAAAGCGCCTCAAAGGTATTCGCAAGGTTTTCTTTTTTTATCTCATCCACCATATCGTCCGCATTCAGCAAAATCTGCGCAACGGTCTTATTGTAGTAGCCAAAAAACTTATCATACAGAAACATATTCTCGCACTGTCCCACAGCCGCTGCTGCCTGCTTCATACGAAGCTCCGTAGGCTTTTCTTTCAAATGCATCTTCTGCGCGCCAACAGCAATAGCGCCTGAAGAGACCAGCACGACCTCGTTCCCCATATTCTGAAGATCAGATAAAATCAATGCCAGCTCATCAAATTTTCTCAGATTGCTGTTACCCAGCTCATTCGTCAATGTGGATGTGCCTACCTTTACTACCATTCGATTTCTTTTAATCCCCATGATCTCTGACTACTCCTTATCCCCGTTTTTTTGCTTAATGTCTTATTATACTAAATCCACTTTTGTTTATCAATAGTCAAGCGGATATTCGCAATCCGCTTCGCATTTGAAGCGGGGGACTTACTTGATTCGGTTAAATGATTCTCTCCGGACGGAAACGAAGATAGTCTCCGGACACCAGATGATACTCTGTCCCATGAAAGCTTCCCTGTATGCTATCGTGAAATCTGCTTTCCCCGTGGCAATGTGAATACACCACATGCTCCGCACCATACTCTTGCGCGATCCGGGTAAACACACTCTCCCGCTCCATGACATTGGTCGGCGGATAATGTAAAAACATAATAAATCTCTGAAATCCATCCTTTTTTGCCATTTCAAAGGATTCTCTTAATCTGACTTCCTCACGCAAGACCAGTTTTTTGGCCTGTTCTTCTTTTCTTTCATCCCATCCTATGATCTGCCCCCGGTGATTAAGATAGAACGGGCCTTCAAAGGTATACCCCTTCGTCCCCACAAGCGCGTAATCTTCGTATGTATAGTAATTATTCTGAAGAAACTGCAGCTTTCCCTGAAATTCTTCATTCAGACGCTGTGTCTTCTTTACATCCCAGAACATATCGTGATTCCCGCGCAGCAGGATCTTCCTTCCCGGAAGCTGCTCTATAAATTCCAGATCCAGCCTGCATTCCTCCAGACTTCTCCCCCATGAATGGTCTCCCGTGATCACAAGCGTATCCTCCGGTTGTATCAGCTTGTGACAATACTTCTCAATCTTCTGTTCATGCTTTTTCCATACACTGCCAAACATATTCATAGATTTGTCAGTCTGAAAGGAAAGATGCATATCTCCAAGCGCATATAATGCCATGCTATCACCACATCCTGTCTGTTATCTTTTTACTATGCTTCATTATACCGTACTTTCCCTTCAAATCCTATCCCCTTTACGCAACACACCAAATTGTTTTTCTTTCATATACTGTTTATCAGTAAACGACAGAATCGTTTCAAGCGCGTTCTGTTGTTATTAATAAAGGAGGATTTCATATGCACAAATCAACTGTCGCCACATTTCTGGCAATCTCACTCGCCGTCGCAGCTCCTGTTACCGTATGCGCAGGAGATTCCCAAAGCCTTGAGACGGTCACACTCAATGAAGTAGCACATTCCATTTTTTATGCGCCTCAGTACGTCGCTATTGAAAACGGATATTTTACAGAGGAAGGGATTTCCCTTGATCTCGTCACCGGTTTTGGCGCTGACAAGGTCATGACCGCGGTTCTTTCGGGAGATGCGCAGATCGGATTTATGGGCAGTGAAGCTACCATCTACGCTTACAATGAGGGGGCTACCGACTATGTCATCAACTTCGCCCAGCTCACGCAACGAGCCGGAAATTTTCTGGTTGCGCGGGAAGAAATCCCCAACTTTCATTGGAAGGATCTAAAGGGGGCTACTGTAATTGGTGGAAGAAAGGGCGGAATGCCGGAAATGGTTTTTGAATATATTTTAAAGCAGCATGACATTGATCCTATCTTGGACCTCACCATCGATCAAAGCATTGATTTTGGTTCCACCGCTGCTGCTTTTTCCGGAGGGCAGGGAGATTTCACCGTAGAATTTGAGCCCTCCGCCACCGCTCTCGAACAGGAAGGCGCCGGATATGTCGTGGCGTCCCTCGGGGTAGATTCCGGCTACGTGCCATATACCTCCTACAGTGCCAAGAGCAGCTACCTTGCAGATCATCCAGAGATCATTCAGGGCTTCACCAACGCATTACAAAAGGGTATGGATTATGTAAATACCCATACCCCTGAGGACATTGCAGCTGTGATCGCTCCCCAGTTCCCTGAAAATGATTTGGAAACTATCACAAAAATTGTAAAACGATATGCTGATCAGGACACTTGGAAGGAAAATCTCATTTTTGAAAAAAGCAGTTTTGAGCTCCTTCAGGATATTCTGGACAGCGCCGGAGAATTGAGCATCCGCGCTCCTTACGAGGAGCTTGTCATCACAGATTATGCCCAAAATGCGGTTCGTTAATCCGCAAGCTCATCCCGGAATTTAATCTGTTTTGATACACTCAGCGCCAACGCCATCTCTGACATCAAAAACAGTATGGAGGTACCTCCATAGCTGACAAAGGGCAATGTGATTCCTGTAGTCGGAATGGTGTTGGTGACTACCGCAATATTCAGCACCACCTGCAGTGCGATATGGACAAACACACCGGTCGCGATCAATGCTCCTATGAGATCCGGCGCATTATTTGCAATAAAAAGCAGACGATACAGCATAAATACAAACAGAAGCGTCAGCATTGCCGCGCCAAACACCCCAAGCTCCTCACAGATGATCGTAAAGATCATATCATTCTGCGCCTCCGGTACATAATCCAGCTTCTGAAGACTGTTTCCCAGCCCCTTCCCGAAGAATCCGCCGGAGCCGATCGCATAAAGTCCCTGCATTACCTGATATCCGCCCAGACTGGAGTTCGCCTCCGGATTCAGCCACACCAGAACTCGTCTCAGACGGAAGCTGCTGGCATCGCTCACACTCGTCATTGCGTAGTAAATCACCGTGAGCGCAACAACTGCCACCGTCGCTGCACCAATGGCAAAGGGCATCTTTTTGGGATGCACTACAAACAGCATTCCTACGGTAATCCCGGCAATGATGATCGCCGTGCTCAGATTGTCGGTAAATACAAACGTCAGAAATGATGTCAGACCGCCAAATCCAAGTACCGTAAAAAATGCCCTCCATGTCTTCATATGCTTACCCATCTTCGCTATCACAACGGGCAAGAACAGGATCACTGCTACCTTCGCCATCTCTGCCGGCTGGAAGGAAATCGGTCCGATATAAATCCATCTCTTTGCACCGTTCAGCTCTGTCCCCACAAACTTTGTGATGAACAGCAAAAAATTGGACACGATATACAATGGCCCTGCAAACCTCACATAAAAATGATAATCTATCTGCGATCCAAACAGCACACCGATCAGACAAATCGCGCTGACTCCGGCCTGCTTTTTGAAGTAAAACATATCGTCTCCAAACTTCACCTGCGCGGAATATGCGCTGGTGCTATATAACATGACCAGACCAAAGCACGTCAACAATATTACGCTTGCCAAAAGATTATAATCATAATAATGAAAAATCTGGCCTACTGCCTGCCGAAGCTTCTTTTTCTTAGTTGCCATGAATGCTCCTTATCTTCCCTGATTAATTCTCGTATTTTGTATCATAACACATCTTTTGTAGCATTTGAATACTTTTTTATCATTTGCATCACTGGGATCGTATACCGGCTGTTTTCATATGCCACGTATACTGACCGGGTGCACCTGCATGTGTTATATACTTGATACCGCAATCTGCTATCAAAATAAATTATGAATTTTACTGGATATTTGACGAAGTATTTCGTATTATAGAATATGATGTATTTACAAAAGAAATATTATATAAGCGGAGGTAAGAATATGAAGAAACCACTCATTTCACTTCTTTTGGTTGGGTGTCTGTCCCTAACACCGATGGCTGCGTATGCAGATGAAAAAGATGACCGCATAGCAGAGCTGGAAGCTCAGATCGAAGAGCTGCAGTCAACGATCGCTGAGCTTGAGGAGCAGCTTTCTGCAAACAAGTCTACTACACAGGACGAATACTCTATCGGAGAAACATGGGTAGTCGAAGGTCAATGGAAGCTTACGGTTGATTCTGTAGAAGCTGTGAAAGAAAGAAATGAATTTACAGATAAAAACCCGGCTGCTGTATATCGCGTCACATATACCTACGAAAATCTTGGTTATGAAAGCGATTTTATGGATTTATATTTTAGTATGGAGGATAAAATCATTGATGCGGATGGGAAAATGGGATACTCCTACCCCGGCGATGTGACGCTCTATCCTCAGGAAACTCCTGTCGGCGCGAGATGTGAAGCTCAGACCTGCATAGGCGTTGATAACGAAGGCGACTTTAAGCTTTATGTGGAAAAATATGACGGAAATAACGCTGAGCATAAGGCTGTATTTAATATTACGGTTCAAAATTAAGAATATCTCCGGTGCTCAAGCACCGGGGATATTTGACAATTCTTTATTCACAGCATGTCGTCGGCATATCAAAGGCCGGGTTATACGCATAATAATTTTTGCTGTCCAGTGTATCCTGAACCATGCGAAGTGCTTCTCCAAAGCGTTGATAGTGTACTACCTCTCTGGCTCGCAGGAAACGGATCGGATCTGCCACCTCCGGTGTATTGCGCGCGACACGCAGAATATTATCGTAGGTGCTCCTTGCCTTCTGTTCCGCCGCCAGATCTTCATGCAGATCCGTAATCGGATCGCCCTTCACCTGAAACTCACAGGCATTAAACGGCACGCCGCCTGCTGCCTGTGGCCATACGCCAATGGTATGATCGATATAGTATGGTCCAAGACCTGAGCTTTCAATTTCTTCCATGGAGAGACCTTTCGTCAACTGGTGAATAATGGTGGATACCATTTCCAGATGGGCGAGTTCCTCCGTTCCGATATCTGTCAGTAATCCCGCTACCCGACGATCATTCATAGAAAATCTTTGAGACAGATATCTCATGGAAGCGCCGATCTCACCATCCGGTCCCCCATATTGACTCGCGATAAACTGTGCAAGCTTTGCATTTGGAGTCGTAATATTAATCGGATACTGCAGTCTTTTTTCATAATTCCACATCTATCTGCATCCCCCTTTCTGCTTCGGCTCCCATGGCCATGGCTGCATAATCCATTCCCACCGATTCGAAGAACTCTCAACTGTACAATCAATCGTCAACGGCGCAAAACGTGCAGAATAGACATCCATGGCCACTTTTCTGCTTTTTATCATTTTCTGACAATAAGTCAAAGCTTGCATGTCTCCCGGATGTGTGTCAAGATACAACAGCAGATCGTCTACCGCAAAGCTCACTTCATTGATATGATTTAGGAGCTGTATCTGGCTCATTTTTTCAAATGCAGCAGATTTGTTGACCATTCCGTTATTATCAATTCCCGGTCGGGCGCTCATCTGAGGGGGACATTGCATAACCCGATTATTCTCTGTGGCAGGGCGAACATTCATCTGAGAATTGCAGGCACAGGTTCTGATATTCACATACATCCCCTCCTTCCGCAAAATGGCTGATGAAGTTCAGGGAAGATCGTCCCCACCTTCAGTGCCCTGCCAAGCTCAAGCGTTTGATGAAACCTCTGCCACGGAACATAAGCCATTGCAATCGGAAGGCTTCCTAATGTTTCCGTACCATTCACTCCGTTGGCAGAATTATATTGACATGAATTCATGTGAACTCCTCATTTTCTTAGTGTCACTATCATTTTATGAAAAAACAGAGGAATGGTTCAGCTTCTATGCATAATTCCCTATATCCGCGCTTATACTTTAACCGGAGGTGAATTATGAAAAAGCTAAAAAATATTTTATTCATCGGTTTACTATTTTCATTTGTATTGGGAACTATCTGGCATTTTCTATATAATTGGACCGGACAAAACCAGCTTGTCGGTATCATTGCTCCAATTGATGAATCTGTTTTCCAGCATTTTAAGCTGACACTGTTCCCGACTCTGCTCTACCTTCCGGTCATAAACTACTATCTAAAAAAAGACTATCCTGCCATCTCACAAGCATTTTGTTACGGCATTTTATGCGGAACAGGATTTCTGCCGATCTTTCATTACACCTACTCCGGTATCCTCGGATTCCGCATTGAGATCATAGATATCTTATCTTTTTATGTTGCGGAGATTCTGACTTTTCTGGTCACCTATCACCTTGCCAAATCCGGCAGGCAATTAAAAAACGGCTCCAAATGGCTTTTCCTTACCATCTGTGCCGTTATTATTCTCACCTATAAACATCCCGATCTGGCTATTTTTGCAGTCCGGCAATAAGAAAAACAGATTCCAACTTCATCGTCAATATTTAACGAAATTGTTTACACAGTACAGGTTTTTCTTCCGCAAGGCTTTTTTTCATATCAATAATACGCTGATTCTCAGAGCCACGAAACTGCAGCCGGATATTTTTCAGTGTCTCATCAAACCTTCCGTCCACCAGTACATCTATACATCGCAGGAGTGCATCCGTCACTTCACAATGGCGGATGCCTCCGGGCATCATATCTTCATAGACATTCCCTGTGTATACCCAGATATTCAGCTCCGGCCGTTCTCTGCGAAGTCTCTGTAAAAAAGGCAGCAGCCCATGCTGGTTGTAGAACTCCATGGGTTCTCCTCCGAGGATCGTCACACCCTGATACCATGGCTGTCGAAGCTCCTTCATGATTTTTTCTTCCACTTCCTCCGTAAAAGGAGCTCCGTATCCCGGATCCCAAGTTTCCGGCTGAAAGCACCCCTTACAGTGATTAGAACATCCGGACACAAATAAGGTCAGTCGGATACCGGAACCGTTCGCGATATCCGTATATTTAATATTCCCGTAATTCATGATTCCCTTTCTCCATGGAATAAATCCTGTTTCCCCGCATCTTTGGCGAAATTAATTCCAGCCTCCGATAAAGTCTGCCGAAATTACTCATGCATATGATACAGTTTTTCATAAATGCCGCCCTGTGCTAAAAGCTGCTCGTGGGTACCGGATTCTGCGATACCATCCTCCGTCAATACCAGAATCTTCTCCGCCTTACGGATCGTGGTCAATCTATGCGCAATGACAAAGGTCGTCCTGTTCTGTGCCAGCTTCTCCAGAGAATCCTGTACCACCTTTTCACTTTCATTATCAAGAGCCGAGGTTGCTTCATCAAAGATGAGGATCGGAGGATTCTTAAGGAATACTCTTGCAATGGAAAGACGTTGTTTCTGACCTCCGGAGAGCTTGATGCCACGCTGGCCGATGTCCGTATCATATCCGTCCGGAAATGCCATGATAAACTCATGCGCATTGGCAAATTTCGCAGCTGCGATCACATCCTCTCTGGACGCTCCCGGTTTTCCGTAAGCAATATTTTCAAAAATCGTTCCGGCAAACAGATAAACATCCTGCTGTACCATACCGATGTTGTTTCTCAGGCTTGCCTGCGTAACATGTCTGATATCCATACCATCGATCGTGATTCTGCCTGCAGTCACATCATAAAATCTCGGTATCAAAGAGCACAGCGTCGTCTTACCCGCGCCGGAGGTACCTACCAGAGCCACATACGTCCCGGCTGCCACAGAAAGATCCACATGGTTTAATACATTCTCCGAACCGTCTTTATACTGAAACGAAACATCATCAAACCTAATATCTCCCTTCACATGCCGCATCTCAACAGCATCCTTTTCATCTTGAATTTCCGGCACAATATCCATGATCTCCTGAAATCTTTCAAAACCAGTATAGCCGTTCTGAAACTGTTCTGTAAAATCGATCAACGTCTTGATAGGCTCCGTAAATACATTAATGTACAGTAAAAACGTCACCAGATCCGAAACATTCACCTTGTCCATTGCAATCAAAAATACACCGGTCAGAATAACGCTTACCTGAATCAACGTGTTAAAAAAATGAATGCCCGCCTGAAAAGATCCCATATATCGATAGCTGATCCTCTTGGCGTTTAAAAATCCATCGTTTCCCTGTTTGAACTTCTCATTTTCAATAGCCTCATTCGCAAAGGATTTGACCACTCTGATTCCGGAAAGGCTGTCCTCTACCTGTTCATTGATTCCGGCGATCCTCGCTCTGCTTCGCTTAAATGCACTTCTCATCTTTTTATTTAAAACAAAAGCAAAAACAAACATAACCGGCAGAATCGCAAATGCCGCCAGCGCAAGATAGCCGTTGATATTCAACAAAATGATAAGAGCTCCGCAGATTTTCAGCAGAGAAAGAATCATATTCTCCGGTCCGTGATGTAGCAGCTCCGTGATATCAAACAGATCTGATGTGATCCTGCTCATCAGCTGTCCAACCTTGGCATCGTCATAAAAAGAAAACGGAAGCTCCTGCATATGAGAGAAAATTTCTTTTCTCATATCATATTCCATCTTTGCTCCCATAACATGACCGTAATTACCTATAAAAAACTTACTGAATCCATCCACGATCAGCAGCACTGCCAAAATCACTGTCAGTATTCCCATTTTACGGAGTATCTCCTCCTTGGGCTGATAGCACAGGGTTCCTGTCACATACCTTACGATCAGAGGGAGAATCAATGCGATTCCTGCAGAAACCGCCGCGAAAAACATATCTGCCCAGAAAATTCCTCTGTAAGGTTTATAATAACCAATCATTTTTTTCAAATTCTGTCTCATTCTATCCCGCCAATCTTATGATACTTCTTTTTAAATTGTTTTTCGTTCACCAAAAATGTTCACGTTCCCAATCAAAGCTCCGAGATTCACTACCGCCTTCAGCTCCTTCTCCATCACATACATCACGAGAGCTTCCAGCTCTTCTACCTGCATAGCCTCGATTTTTTCTGTTACATTAGCTTTGATGTCCAATGCATCCAGCATCCTTTCTAATGCATTGATGATCCAGTGCCCTGCTATTTCCTGTATCATATCTCCGATTGTCTCACGGGCGGTCAAAGATCGTCTTCTTTTCCAGCAAATGGCCGTACTCATCTTTCCATTTATGATGCCAACTGCAATCATCATAGACGCACAGTACGGTTTCATCTCTCATCTCGATCTCGATCATAATATCATACCGATTAGATCTGTCCACACAGTTCGGCTCCACATTTACCTGAGTAATTCCATTGATCTCCAATAAATGTGAAAAAAGCTCCTTGATCTGTCGCAGCAGCTTTTCTTTTTCCTGTTTTGTTACTTCTTCTTTGTATTTTGCAATAATATAGTGCTTCATGACAGTTCTCCTTTTCTTTTTCACATCATATCATGTTTATCCTTCCCACACAATGCCCGATATCATCCGATTGTATTTTGCTTTTCCTCGATACAGCACCCGATAATATCACATTCCAATAATCTTATCCTATCGTAGCATGACTTACATCAATGGTCTTACCGCCTGATATACTCCTTCATATCTCTGATAAATCTGCATGTATTTCTCATGCATCTCCTGTCTTGGCTCATAGATCTGTACCTGCTCTACCATGTGTGCGGTTGCGTCATTTAAGTCCTGAAACACTCCGATCGCAACACCGGTAAGCATAGCTGATCCAACCGTCCCTGCATCTATCGTTTTCAGCGCAATCATCGGTACATTCAGCATGTCTGCCTTCATCTGCATCCAGACAGCAGAATGGGCACCACCGCCGGTTGCATGAATTTTCTTATAATGCACTCCTGAGGAAGCAAGCTTCTTGGCATTAAGCACCATTTCATAGACAACTCCCTCCATACACCCACGATAAATTTCATCCACGGTTGTCGCAATTGTCAGTCCAAGGATTGCGCCCTTAGATCCTGTGTCCATATATGGAGTTGCCGCACCGGCAAAATGCGGAAGCACCAGCAGACCGCTTGGCATATCCTTTGCATGCGTCTTTTCATACACCTCTTCCAGATACTGATTGACTGATTTGTGAACTACCCATTGTCTAAAGCCAATGGGCTTCCTGCTTCGCAGACCTCGCAA